>MNIR01000072.1:0-4503 GCA_001919865.1 Gemmatimonadetes bacterium 13_1_20CM_4_69_16
GTCACGGTGCCGCGCATGCGCAGCGGCTTGTCGGCGATCGTCGTGCCGTCTTCGTATCGGGCCACGTTGAGGCCGGTCTGCACCACGCCGTTCACGATGCGCACGTTGCCCGTCGCCTGATTGGCGGGCGGTGATTCCGGGAGGATGATGATCCCGTTGGGGTGCTGCACGATACCGTGCACCCAGCCCTCGATCATCGCCGGCTTGGACCACAGGGCCTGACCGTCGGCGAGGCGGTAGGCCATGAGCCGATCGTCGAAGCCGACGTAGATGCGGTCGGTCTTGTCGAGTGACGGAAACAGCCGCACGTGGCGCGCGGCGTTGCCGGCGCGGGCAGTGGGCAGCACGGCGGACCAGCGCACCGCGCCCGACCGCGCGTCCAGCGCCCGCAGACCCATCAGCGTGTGGACCACGATCATGTCGGGCCCCGCCTGCAGGACCTCGAGCGCCGTGGCCTCCGACGCGGCGGTCACGAGACGCTGCATCAGGCCACCCAGCCCCTTCTTCTGGGGCCCCGTCTGCTCGAACAACCCCTCGTTGGCCCAGCGCTGTTCACCGCTCGCGAGATCGTACAGCGCCACCACCGGAGGCCCGGCCGCCCGTCGCCCGTGGACGAGCAAGGTGCCGCTCTGTGGCAGCGCGCGCCGGGTGACGATCTGCGCCAGGTTCAGGCGCCGGGAGTCGAACACGGCCGTCCCGGTCACCGGGTCGAAGACCACCAGCAGGCCGGGGCGCGCCGCTTCCATGAGGAGCGACCCCTCCACCATGCGGACGCTGTCGGCCGGCAACCCGCCGAGCTCCGGCTTTTCCCAGGCGACCTGGCCGCGCTCGATATCGACACCCGCGAGCGAACCGTCGGTCGAGACCAGCAGCACGCCCGCGGGCGTGACCTGCTGCCAGCGGATGTCTCCTTTCATCCGGAGCGTCCACGCCGCGGTCGTGCCGGAGGGGGCAGGGGCGGGGGCGGGCGTACCAGCCTGAGCGTGGGCGGCCGTGGAGACGGAGACGACCAGCGAGAGCGACAGGAGCGTGCGAGCGCGCACGGCGACCATTGCGATCCCCCAGGTGGGTAGGCGGCCCCTATATCCCCCCAGCGTGACCTGGAGCGCAAGGTCCCGGCTTCAAACCCACCGCCCGTTCGCTTGCCGTGGCCGCCGAGCGCGCTACGTTCCCGGAACGTCATCGCCCCGACTCAGTTGCCGGGGCGGCGGTCGGTGTGCAGGTTGGTCGCTGAACGCAACGGATCGTCGTTTTCCTTCCAGCAATGAGGTCGTCATGCGCCACACCCTTCTCCCCCTGTGTGCCGAAACCCTGCTCGCCGCGACGCTGACGATCATGCCGCCGCTGCGCGCGCAGACGCTATCCAACCGCACCCCCGAACAGATCAAGGCGTCCTACGCGGCGCATCAGGGCGATTTCGACTACCTGCTCGGCGATTGGGAGTTCACCTCCGTGAGTCGCGACTTCGGGGCGGGCCGCGGCTACTGGAGCGCGGTGCGCCTCGCCGAGGGGGCGCAGGTCCTGGATGAGTACCGCGTCGTGGGGGATAGTGGGCAAACGTACTACGCGTCCGCCACGCTGCGCGCGTACAACGCCGTCCTCGACCGGTGGGAGCTCGTCTCGGCGGAGCAGGGAACCGGCTTACAGAACGTCGGCACGGCGCACAAGGCCGGGGCGGAAATGCACATCGAGCAGAAGTTCGGCGTGATGAGCCCCACTCCGTCGCTCTGGCGCATCCGCTACTACGATATCCGGCCGGATCGCTTCTCCTGGACCGGCGACCGCTCGACCGATGGCGGGAAGACCTGGACCCCGCAATGGCTGCAGATCGAGGCCCGACGCATCGGGCGGCCGCGGGCCTTAGGGCCGCTCGCACCCGCGAAGCGATGAGCCAGGCCCGTTCATCGCGCCAACGCTATCGCGGCTTCGTCCAGGACTACAAACACCGGCGCCTCGACGACGCCGCTGAGCCGCGCGACTCCCGGCGCCCGGCGCGCGGCGAGCGACGGGCGTACGTACGAGAGTACCTGCGCTGGCTGCGGCCGTATCGCTACGCCGCCCTCGCGCTTCTGGTACTCGCCTTGCTGGCGACCGGACTGCAGATGATCGAGCCGCTGTTCATGCGGTTCATCATCGATCGGGTGCTGCTCAATGCCGGGCTGGACACCGCGTCGCGGCTCGGCCGCCTGCAGCTGGCGGGCGCGGCGTTCCTCGCCGTGGTCATCCTCTCCAATCTGGTCGACGCGCTGCGCGATTATCGCCAGCGACTGCTGAACGTGCGCGTCATGATGTCGCTGCGCCGCTCGTTGTTCGAGCGGCTGCTGCACCTGCCGTTGTCCAAGCTGTGGGACATGAAGACGGGCGGCATCCTGTCCCGCTTGACGGGCGACGTGGAAACGACGACCGGCCTGTTGCAGATGGCGCTCGTGTCGCCCGTCGTGTCGCTCATCCGGCTGGCCGTCGCGATCTCGGTGCTGCTGGTGCTGAACTGGCGGTTGGCCTTGACGGCCATGGCCATCGTCCCCGGGGCGATGCTGATCAGCTTCACCGCGGCGCGGCGCATCCGGCCGATCTACCGGTCGATGCGCAAGGACGTGGAGCATATCGACGGGCGGGTGGGCGAGACGTTTTCCGGGATCCGCATCGTGCGCGCGTTCCGGCGGGAACTGCTGGAGCTGCTCAACTACATGCGAGGGCGACACACCGTGCTTCGCAAGGAGCTGTTCGCGCACCGCCGCGAGCTGTTCCTGTGGACGTCCTGGGGCCTACTGCAGGCGGGCGTGAACGTGGTGATCATCTGGTACGGCGGGTACCTGAACGTCACGGGCGGCGCCTCGATCGGCGACCTCATGGCCTTCCAGTGGTATTCGTTTCTGTTGCTGGGTCCCGTGTGGCAGATCGTCAACTCCTTCTCCGAGCTGCAGCGGTCGCTCGCCGCCATGGAGCGCGTGTTCGACGTGCTGGCGATGGACGACGACAAGCCGGACCGGCCCGGCGCGCGGGGCGCGCCGCGCGTGGTGCGCGAGATCCGCTTCGAGGGCGTCGAATTCGCCTACCGCGAGGGGCAGCCGGTGGTTCGCGACTTTGAGGTCGCCGTGCGCGGTGGATCCGTGGTCGCGCTGGTGGGCCGCAGCGGGGCCGGTAAAACGACCGTCACAGACCTGGTGGCGCGGTTTCACGACCCCACGCGAGGACGCATCCTGCTGAACGGTGCCGACCTTCGGGACTTTCGCCTGCGGACGTATCGCGACCTGCTGGCCGTCGTCCAACAGGACGTTTTCTTGTTCGATGGATCGGTGCGGGAGAACATCGCGTACGGCCGCCGCGATGCGACGGACGGGGAGATCGAGGATGCCGCCCGGCGGGCCAACGCTCACGAGTTCATCGTCAAGCTGCCAGAGCAATACGAGACGCCCATCGGCGAGCGGGGCGTCAAGCTCTCGGGCGGGCAGCAGCAACGCCTCGCCATCGCCAGGGCGATCCTGGCGTCCCCGCAGATCCTCATCCTGGACGAGGCCACGAGCAACCTGGATACCGAAAGCGAGCAGCTGATTCAGGCGTCGATGGCCACGCTGCTTGCCGGTCGCACCACGTTCGTGATCGCGCATCGCCTCTCCACCATCCGCCGCGCCGACATGATCCTCTTGATGGACGAAGGGCGCGTCACGGAGCGCGGCACCCACGAGGAGTTGATGACTGCCCGCGGCGCCTATTATGGCATGGTGCTGCGGCAGTTGGAATCCGACGGCCGAAACGTGGAACAACTGTGGCAGTGATGGCCACGGCCTTCATCGAGGCGGCGTGTGTCCCGCTCGACGCCGGGCACGCCTCAGGCACGCTCGCGCGCGCCGAGGCGATCCTCGCCGCGCACCCCGAGGTCGCGCAAAGCGACATCCATACGGCGGCGATCCTGGGCGACGATGCCGCGGTGCGGCGGTTCCTGGAGCGCGACCCCGCAAACGCCACGGCGAAGGGAGGCCCGCGTGACTGGGACGCCCTCACCCACCTGTGTTTCTCGAGGTACCTCCGGCTCGATCCTGCGCGATCGGACGGTTTCGTGCGCGCCGCGACGGCGTTACTCGACGCCGGGGCCAGCCCGAATACCGGGTGGTCCGAGATGAACCACCAGCCCAAGCCCGAGTGGGAAAGCGCGCTGTACGGCGCCGCGGGGGTGGCGCACCACGCGGCGCTGACGCGCCTGCTGCTCGAGCGCGGTGCCGATCCGAACGATGGAGAGACTCCCTACCACGCACCGGAGGGGCACGACAACGACGCCCTGAAGGTACTGGTGCAGAGTGGCAAGCTCACCGAGGAGAGCCTCGGAATGATGCTGCTCCGCAAGACCGACTGGCACGACTACGTAGGGGTCAAGTGGCTCCTGGAGCAGGGCGTTGACCCGAATCGACGGACCCGCTGGGGGAAAACCGCGCTCCATAACGCCGTGCTGAGCGACAACGCGATCGAGATCTTCGAAGTGTTGCTGCAGCACGGGGCCGACCCGAC
>MNIR01000072.1:4595-12775 GCA_001919865.1 Gemmatimonadetes bacterium 13_1_20CM_4_69_16
GGGCGGCAAGTTGCTCGCGGAGTTCGCCGGGACGTGGAACACCGAAGGCGTTCGGCAGCTTCTTGACCTGGGGGTGCCCGTCATCGCGTTGTACGAAGGGGACGGGTACTTCGATATCGCGAAGGACAGCACCGCGCTGCACGTGGCGGCCTGGAAGGGAGTCCCCCCGACCGTGAAGCTACTGATCGAGCGGGGAGCGCCGGTCGACGCGCAGGATGGAAAGGGGCGAACACCGCTGGCGCTTGCCGTGAAAGCGTGCGTGGATTCCTACTGGACGTACCGGCGCACGCCGGAGACTGTTCGGGCGCTGCTCGATGCGGGTGCGTCGCGGAGCGGCGTCGCCTATCCTTCAGGCTACGCGGACGTTGACGAGCTGCTGAGAGTGCGCGCAGAGCAACACTAGCTGACCGAATTCACTATCCACCTGAGACCGGAGTCCCGCCATGGCGAGCGTCACCCACCCAACCCTCAACGACATCCCCGAATCCGCCCGTGGTCAGGTGATCGACCTGCTGAACCAGCGACTGGCCGACGCGATCGACCTCCAGCTCCAGGCGAAGCAGGCGCACTGGAACGTGAAAGGGCCCCACTTCATCGCGCTGCACAAACTGTTCGACGAGATTCACGGAGCCGCCGACGAGTACGTGGACCTGCTCGCGGAGCGCGTCGTTCAGCTCGGCGGGATCGCCGAAGGGACCAGCGCGATCGTGGCCGAGCGCTCCGAGCTGCCCCAGTATCCGATCAACATCTCGACTGGCGAGGAACACGTGTGGGCGCTGTCGAACGCGCTGGCGAGCTTCGGCGAGCGCATGCGCCGGGCGATCGACGAGACGGACGAGCTGGGCGATACGGACGCGACCGACATCTGCACCGAGATCTCGCGCGGGGTGGATAAGTGGCTGTGGTTCGTCGAAGCGCACGCTGAGGGTGTGGTTCACCTGCCGGGCAAAGGCGCGGCATGAACGTCCTGTTTCCGGCCCTGTTGCGCTTCAGCGATGTGGGACTGCTCCTCCTCAGGCTCATGGTGGCAGCCGTGTTCTTCGCGAGCGGGCTGAGTCATGTCCGGGATCGGGCGGAACGGTCCAAGAGCATCGGGGCAACTCCCGGCTTCACGTTGTTTCTTGGTTCGGCTGAACTACTGGGGAGTGTGGGCGTGGCGCTCGGCATCTTGATACAGCTCGCCGCTGCCGGGCTGATCCTCATTATGCTCGGCGCGATACAGAAGAAGGTGTTTGTCTGGAAGACGGGCTTCTGGGGTGGCAGGTCCTACGGTTGGCACTACGACTTGATGCTGGCCGTGATGAATCTCGTGATTGTGGTGACCGGCGGAGGTAAGCTCGTCCTGCTAGGTTGAAGGCCGTGCCCGAAGACCGAGACGAGACCTTCGAGGGCGTGGCGCGGGCGCTGCGGGGCCGCTATCGCCTCGAGCGCGAGTGCGGCGCCGGCGGCATGGCCTCGGTCTACCTCGCCGAGGACCTGAAGCACCATCGCAACGTGGCGGTGAAGGTGCTGCGTCCCGAGCTGGCGGCGGCGGTGGGGACGCAGCGGTTTCTGCTCGAGATCGACATCGCCGCCCGGCTGCATCATCCCCACGTCTTGCCGCTGTACGATTCGGGCGAGGCCGACGGCTTCGTCTACTTCGTCATGCCCTTCGTCGAGGGCGAATCGCTGCGCGACCGGCTCCACCGGGAGAAGCAGCTGCCGCTCGACGAGGCACTGCAGATCGCGCGCGAAGTCGCCGACGCGCTCTCCTTTGCCCACGGTCACGACGTGGTGCACCGCGACATCAAGCCGGAGAACATCCTGCTCGAGGCGGGGCACGCTGTGGTGGCCGATTTCGGGATTGCCCGGGCGATCACGGCGGCCGCCGGGGAGCGGCTGACGCAGACCGGCATCGCGGTCGGCACACCGGCGTACATGAGTCCGGAGCAGGCCGTGGGGAGCAAGGACCTCGACGGGCGCAGCGACCTGTACAGCCTCGGCTGCGTGCTCTACGAAATGCTCGCCGGACAGCCGCCCTTCACCGGCCCGACGGTCGAGTCCGTGGTGCACCAGCACCTCACGGCAGAAGCGCGATCCATCACTCAGATCCGACCCGCCGTGCCGGCGGAAGTCGCCGCCGCGCTCGCGCGCGCGCTCGCCAAGACGCCGGCCGACCGCTTCAACCCGGTCGGGCAATTCGCCGAAGCATTAGGGCGGGGCGGCCCGGCGGGACGCCCGACTGACGGTCGGGGCGCGCGCGCTAGCGCGCCACTGCGACGCTATGGTGCGGGTGTGGCGGCGGCGGTGGGCGTCGTCGGCCTCCTCATGGTCGCCCTCCTGGTGCGGCGCGGCCCTCCCAACGTGCTCCAGCTCGGGCGCCGCGCGCAGGTGACCCTCGACCCCGGGCTCGAGCTCGATCCCGCGCTCTCGCCGGACGGCAGGTTCATCGCCTACACGACGGGCACGGGGCTGGTGGTGCGCCAGGTGGACGGTGGGACTCCGATCCAGGTCGTGCGGGACCAGGGTGGAGCGGTGCGGTGGCCCTTCTGGGCGCCCGACGGCCGGCGGATCTTCTTCTTCTCGCGGCGCGGCATCGAGATCGCGCCCGCATTGGGCGGCGCATCCCGCGTGCTGGTCGCCGCGGCTGGCGCCAACCTCGCTCCGGGGGGGGCCATCGCGCCGGACGGCCGATCCTTCGTCTTCGCGTCCCGCGACTCGGTGTACGTGAAGCCGGTGGACGGTGGAGAGGAGCGGCTCGTCACGGTGGGGAGAGAGCTGCATTCCTTCGCCTGGTCGCCGGACGGCCGGCTGATCGCGTACGTGTCGGGCAATGCTGCGTACGTCAGATCCAACTATCTCGGGAACATCGCGCCGAGCAGCATCCGCGTGGTACCGGCTGCCGGCGGAACGTCCGTGCGGGTGACCGACGAACAGGCGCTCAACGTCAGCCCGACCTGGGCGTCGGACGGGTCGCTGCTCTATGTCTCCAGTCGCGACGGCGGTCGCGACGTGTATCAGGTCACCCTGAAGCCGTCGGGCGAGGTAGCGGGCCCGCCGGTGCGGCTCACCACCGGCCTCAGCGCCTACGGTATCAGCCTCTCGGCGGACGGCACACGTCTCGCATACGCGGCGTTCACGGAAACCTCCAACGTCTGGTCGGTGGCGATCGCATCGACAGGAGCCGTGTCCGTCTCCCACGCCGTGCCGGTGACCACGGGGAACCAGACGATCGAGGGTTTCGACATCTCCCCGGACGGCCAGTGGCTCGCGTTCGACTCGAACCGCAGCGGCACGCAACAGATTTATCGCGTCCGGCTGACCGGCGGGGAGCCGGAGCAGCTCACGCGCGCCTCGGCGGATGCGTTCTATCCTGCCTGGTCACCTGACGGGCGGGAAATCGCCTTCCACAGCTTCCGCGCCGGACATCGCCAGGTGTTCGTCTTGTCCGCGGAAGGCGGCACGCCGGTCCAGGTCACGAAGGGCGCGGATGACGAGCGAGCCCCGAGCTGGGCGCCGGACGGCCGGCGCCTGCTGACGGTCGCCAACTGGGCCACCCACCCGCAGTTACACGTCTTCACCCGCACCACGGACGGACGGTGGTCCGCACCCGAGACATTGCCGGTGGTAGTCAAGTCGGACACCGTTCCGGCAGGCGTATCAGAGTGGTCGACCGACGGTCGCAGCATCGCGTGCCGCTGCGCGAATGACGGGCTTGTGATCGTGCCGGCGGCGGGCGGCCCGGCACGTAGCATCGTCCCGGCGTCACCATCACCACCCGTTAGCGTGTTCCCCCACTGGTCGGCCGGCGGCCCGCTCGTCTATTACCTCGCCGACGAGTCACCCAACGCGAGCGTCAAGGTCGTCCCGGCATCGGGTGGGGCGCCGCGCGTGGTGGTCCGCTTCGACGACCCCACGCGACCCTGGCACCGTTTCGGATTCCGGATCCGGGCGGGGCGGGCCTACTTCACCTTGGGCGACCTGCAGAGCGACATCTGGGTGGCAGAGGTGGCGCGCAGTAAGTGACCGGACTTATCCGCCCCAGGAGCCAGCTGCCCAGGCCGCGTCTGCACGAACCCGCGGTACCCGCAGGCGCAGGACTCCGTCGTTCGGCCCTGTCGGTCGGTGCCGAACTGGAGCGGCTGACGGCATCCCCGACAGTGGGGCGCACCGCCGTCCGTCACCATGCCGGCGCGTCCCAGTCTCAGCTGCGACCGGTTCACTTGTGCCGGAAGGTGATGCGCCCGCGTGTGAGGTCATAGGGGGACAGGGCGAGCGTGACGCGGTCGCCGGCGAGCACGCGGATTCGGAAGCGACGCATCTTCCCCGCAATGGTGGCGAGGACGTCGTGCCCGTTCGCCAGGTGAACGCGAAAGGTGGTATTGGGCAGCACGTCCTTGACGATGCCGTCGATCTCGATCGCTTCTTCCTTGGCCATAGGTGCCTCGTCTGCAAAGGACTTCGCAACAACGAAGGCGGGACCCGCGCATTGGCCAAGTCCCGCCTTGACGTTTTGCTGGTGCCGGCACGCAGAGGGCGTGTCGAGCGCTGGTGGAAGGGTAGTCGGATGCGCCGGTGAAGTCAAAGCGCCGCGGATGAGTCAAACTCGAAGCATCACTGTGACTTCCATGAAGTCGACTCCCCTGACCGGAACGCTCGGGTGATATGGCTCACGCCCCCTCGGGCCACGCGTCATCAACGGATTCTGCAAGCCGTCACGCGGGAGACGTGCGCCGCGTCCGCCCACACTCGCCTCCGCCTAGTCCGTAACTCACGGTCCCACTTCAGCTACGCCTGAGCGCGCCATCCGGGCATACGCCTTGCCGCAACCGTGAAGTATTTCCGGGCCGGGCGCGCCGCACGTGCATCGCCTTTCCGCTCGATCACCGCGGCGCTCCGGCTCCGGCGTGTCTTCCCTAGCAGTCCCATTCTTCTGCGAGGACTGAAATGGCCTGGAAGGTGTTCGGGCGCGAGACCACTCCCGCGCAGCTCCCGGCGGAGCTCCGCTCCATTCTCGCCCAAATGCAGCGTGAGCGCGTCGCATTCGAAACGCTCACGGCCGGCGCGCGGGAATCCGGGCAGCAGCTCACGCAGCTCACCCAGCCGATCGCCGAGGCCCAGAAGGTCGTGGCCGAGCTCCAGGGTCGCGTCAAAGCACTCGAGCGGCTCGTACCCGTACTGGCGACCCTGGATGAGCAAACCGAAGCGGTGTCGCGCACACAACGGCGCACCGAGACGCAAGTCGACCACACGGCCGAGGAGGTGAAGCGCCTCCGCACGGAGATCGAGCAGCTGCAGGGTACACTCGATGCCGCACTGGCGCTGAAGGGTGACCTCGCCAGCGTGCTCGAATCAGCCGGCGGCCTCAAGTCGCTGCGCGGCGATGCCGACGCGCTCACCGGTCAGGTGCGCGATCTGTCGCAGAGTTTCGACCGCACGCGTCAGCGGCAGGAGGAGTTGAACCGAGCGGGCGAGGCGGCCGCCGCGCGGTTTCAGGCGTTTGAAGAGCGGCAGCAGCAGGTGCAGGGAGGCGTCGCGGCGGCGCAGACCCGCGTGACCGGCCTCGAGCAGGCCTTCGCCCACCTCACCCAAGCCGCGGCCGACGCGGCCGACACCAAGCGCCAGCTGGGAACGCTGAAGTCGCTCGCCGACTACGTGACGCAGAAAGTCGCCGTGCTCGAGCAGCAGCGAGAAGTGGTGGATCGCGCCATCACTCAGGCGACGCAACTGGACGACGTCCTGCGGGAGATTGACGCCAAGACCCGCAGGCACGAGGAACGCGCGCAGAGCCTGGGCGAGCTCGAGACCCGCGTCACCTCGCTCCAGACACTCCACGGCGACCTGCTGGCGCGGTCGCAAGAGGTCACCACTCGTCACGACGAAATCGCCCGGGCCGACCAGGAGCTGCACGCTCGGCTGAACGCGGTGCGAGACGAGGTCCAGCGGACCGTCAAGCGCTTCGAGCTCGAGAACCAGGGGCTGGACGCGGTGGGGCAGCGTATCCTGGATCTGCGGGGTGCGCTCACGGACATGCAGACGCGCTCCCGGTCGCTGGACGAAGCGACCCGCACGATCGGGGACGTCCGGTCGCAGGCCGAGGCGCTCACGACGCAGCTCGGCGGCATCGCCGACAGCGTGGCGCAGCTCGACAGCCAGGCCGAGCGCATTGGTGTCGCCCAAGGGGAGGCCGAGCGGCTGGCGCAGGCGGTCGAGGGGATGACCCAACGCGTGGCGCGGCTCGAGAAGACGCAACCGAGCGTCGATGCGGCCTTGCGCGACGTGGCGAGCCTCAAGGGAACGCACGAAGTCGTGAAGGATGCCCTGGAGCACATGCGGGTCGCCGAGGGTGAGGTCGCCCGGGTGCGCGAGGCGCAAGCCGGCACGAAGGCCTGGCTGGGCGACGTGACCGAGTCGGTGGAGGCGTTGCGGGGCGAGCTTGCGGCAGTGGAGGAGATGAAACCGACGGTCGAGTCGGTCCGCAGCGACGCCGACCGCCTGTCGCAAGCCATGGCCCAGATCGAGTCCCGCCGCCAGCTGGTGGATCAGTTGAACACGCGTGTATCCGACCTCACGGCCGCCGCTGCGCAGCTCGACCAGCGCACGGGCGGGTTGTTGACGCGAGTGGACGCCACGGACGCGCAGTTCCAGGCCCTCATCGCTCACGCCGAAGAGGCGGCGCGCATCGAGAAACTCGTGCCGACGGTGGTCGGCACCGTGGAGCGGGCGGAGCGCCGCATGACGCAGATGGACGCCGCGGTTACGGAGCTCGAGCGGCGTGCCCAGAACCTCGAAGGCCTCGCCGAGCAGACGCGGGCACTGGGGCAGGAATTGCAGCTGCGCCAGGCCGCGCTCAATTCCGCGACCGAGCATCTGGAGCGGGCATCGCAGTTGCGGGCAGAGGCGGCGAGCATCGCACAGCAACTGGAAGAGCGAGCGGGCCAGCTCAACGGGGCGCTCGCCGGCGCCACCGACCGCACGGCCGCGCTCACGACGACCCTGGACGATCTCGAGGGTCGCGCCGGTAACCTGCGCTTCGTCCAGAAGCGCATGGCGCAGTTCGAGGAGCGACTCGCCAAGTGGCACGCGACCGAAGAGCAACTCAGGCGGGCGCTGGAGCAGGCCGCGCAGCGGCAGACGACGGTGGATGCGCTCCAGGCCGATCTGTACCGCCTCTTCGAGGTGGCCGAGCGCACAGTGGATCACGTCCGCTCGATCGCCGGCGCGAAGGAGCAGGTCAGCGCGACCCGGGCCATGCTCGAGAACGTGCTCGAGCTGGTGGGCCACGCGCACGACGCCGCCAACGGGCTCGATCACCGCAAACGCCAGATCGAGCAGGCGGAAGAGCGGCTCGGCCGGGTGGAGGCCCTGCTCGCCGACATCGGGTCGAGCGTCGAGACGCTCCACGGGCAGAAGCTCTTCCTGGATCAGGTAATCGAGAAGGCCGGGACGCTCGAGTTCTACGCGAAGCAGGCCGAAGGCCTGATCACGCTGTTGCGGGAGAGCGGTGTTCCCGAGCGCGTCGCAGGGGGCGCGCCGCCGAGCCAGGAAGGCCGCGCCGCCAAAAGCGCTTGACGTAGAGAGGGCCCTCCGTGACACCGCGCCACTAGAGGGGCGCGGTTATATTCCCGTTTCCCCTGCCCGCCGGCTTATTCCGAACCTCGTTCGTCGTGCCTGGAACATGCTGGCGCGCCTGGCCGCCCCCTGGCGCGGCGCGCGGTGCGCGCCGGCGGCCGCACAGCTGCCGGCGTGGGCGCAAGTGGGGAAGCGACGGCGGGCGCATATCGGGCGAGTCGTGGCGCTGCTGGAGGAGTGGGCGGAGGAGATGGCCGTGTCGCAGCGCGAGCGCGGCCGCTGGCTCAGGGCGGCGTGGCTGCACGACGCGTTGCGGGACGCGCGGCTCGGCGGAGGGACGACGCACGGCGCCGCGGCCGCCGATCGCGCCGCCTCCGACGGCGAGTCCGACCCCGGCGTGCTTGATGCGGTGCGCTATCATAGCGTAGGCTATGCGGGGTGGGACGACGTGGGGAGGATGCTGTTCCTCGCCGACTTCCTCGAGCCGGGGCGCAGGAGCCGCCGCAAGCAGCGCGCCAAGCTCGCCAAACGCGTGCCCCAGGACCGCGACCACGTCCTGCAGGAGGTGGTGGCGCAGCAGATGCGGTCCCAGCTGCGCGCCGGTCGGCCGATCAACCTGCGCACGCTGG
>MNIR01000054.1 GCA_001919865.1 Gemmatimonadetes bacterium 13_1_20CM_4_69_16
GATCTTTCGCGGCACCCACGGCAACGCGCGCAGCCGGAAGCGGGAGAAGGCGAAGAAGCGCAAGCGGCCCGCGGAAGCCCCCGGCGCCGGCAAGCCGGGCACGAAGCCCGCATGAGGGCGGTCCTCGCGCTGTGCTTCGGCCTGCTCGGGGTGCGGTCCGGCGCTGCGCAGGATCGGTGGCAGCTCACGCTCAATAGCGGGAAGACGGTGTGGGATCTCCGCTTGGTGAAGCTCGCCGGCGACACGCTCGTGGTGCGGCACGACGACTCGACGTTCGCCCTCCCGCTCACGCAGTTCGACGAGCTCCGGTTGGTGAAAAAAGCCACCCGTCACGTCACGCCCGAGCCCGGTCGCTATGGCGGCGTGCTGGGGGGCGCGGACGATGAGGTCTACCGGCTGACGCTGTACACGCTCGCCGAGCGACGCGACATCCTGCAACAAATCCTCAAGGACCATCCTCCGGAGGCGGGTCCGTAAGCCGCATCCTGCTGGTCGACGCGGACGCGTTCTACGTCGCGGTCGCGCGGCTCGTCGACCCGGCCGGGGCCGGGAAGGCAGCGCTGTTGATCGTAGGAGGCGCGGCCGAGCGGCGCGGTGTGGTCACGTCGGCGTCGTACGAGGCCCGTGCGTACGGCGTCCACTCGGCGATGCCGATGGCCCGCGCGGTCCGCCTGTGCCCCAACGCCACCGTGGTGCCGGTGCCGTGGGAGGCGTGCGCCCGCAAGAGCCGGGAGATCAGGGACGTGCTGCAGCGCTTCACGCCGGCCGTGGAGCAGGCGTCGAGCGACGAGTTCTATGTCGACCTGACCGGAACCGAGCAGCTGTATCGCGGAGAGGGGCTCGCGGAGACCGCCCGCCGCGTCCGTGCGGCTGTCGCGGGAGCGACGTCGCTCACAGTCTCCGTGGGCGGAGGGACTTCGAAGCTCGTCGCGAAGCTCGCCGCCAGCATCGCCAAGCCGCGCGCCGGGACGGCGGCGGATGGCGTGCACGTCGTCGCTCCGGGCGCCGAGCTCGAGTTCATGCGACGGTTCGCGCTGGCCGACATTCCCTTCATCGGACCCAAGTTCCAGCAGCGGCTCGAGAAGCTGGGTCTGCGCACGGTGGCCGACGTGCTGCGGCACGAGCGGGAGACGCTGATCGGCTGGCTGGGGCAGCGCGAGGGTGCGTGGTTGCACGAGCGGGCGCGCGGCATCGACCGCGCCGCGGTCGAGCCCGACCGAGAGGCCAAGTCGATCAGCCGGGACGAGACGTTCCCGCAGGACCTGGCGGACGACGACGCCCTCGCGGCGCGGCTGCTCGGCCTCGCCGATCGTGCCGCGGGCGACCTGCGCGACGCCGGGTTGCTCGCGCGCACCGTCACAGTGAAGCTGCGCGACGCCGATTTCACCACGCGGCAGGCGAGCCGCACCCTCCCCGACCCGGTCCAGTCCGAACGGGTCGTCTACGAAGTGGCGCGCGCCCTGCTTCAAAAGCTGCGCGCCGCTCGACGCGTGCCGGCCCGGCTACTTGGTGTCGCCGTGTCGCAGCTCATCCGCTCCGACGCGGTGGTCCAGCTGTCTCTGCTCGACGCCGTACCCGACAACAGCCTCGAGACCGAGCGGGACCGCGTCATCTCGCGGGTGATCGATCAGGTGCGAGACAAATTCGGCCCCGACGCGCTGGGACGCGCCCGGGGCCGCTAGCCGCACGGTTTTTGAACGACGGCTGGGTTGCCGTTACATCGCTCCGACCGCCGCAGCCGCCTTGTTCACGTCGCGCGGTTTGACCCAGAAGATCCCGCCGTAGCGTCCCATGCCCGCGATCACAGCGCTCACGGCGGTCACGTTGACCTTGGCCGCCCCGAGCTTCGCCATCACGTCGGCGAGCGCGCCCACGCGGTCATCACCGTCGATCAGGAACGCGGTCTTCGGCTTCGAAAGCTTGATCTTGGCGTTCTTCGCCGCCGCGGTGAACGCGGTCGCATCCGAGGGCACGAAGTCCACCTGCGCCTTGCGGGCGCTGGGGAAGGCGTGCAGCGCGAGCAGGTTGACGCCCGCGCTGCGCAGCGCGCGCAGCAGCCGGGCGCCCTCGCCGGGCTTGTCGGACAGGGCGGTGTAGTAGTAGCTCACCTTGCGGATCGTGTCGGCCATACAGGTCTCCTCGCTCAGGTCGGCCGCATGACTATCGCTTCCGGTCCGCCTCGCCGCCAGACCGGCGTCCGCCGTCAGCGCACGTAGAACGCCGTCTTCCCTAACCGCCCCGCGCGCTCGAACCACACCGTCACCGCCCCCCCACCCACCGCCGCCGAGAAGGCGCGCGGCAGGTCCGCGGCACTCCCGATCCGGACGCGGTTGATCTGGAGTACCACGTCGCCGGATTGCAGGCCGGTGGCCTGCTGCATCTCCTCCGGGATGTCGTAGATGAGCGCGCCGTGGTCGCTCTGGATGTTCCGCTCGGCACGGATCGCGTCGGTCACGGTGACCACCTTGATGCCGCCCAGCACCGACACCTTCTCGGCGAGGGTGGTCGGGAGATCCGCCACTGGGAGGCGCGCCGTTCGGGTCTGCGTGCCGTGGCGGTGCGAGACGGTGAGGGTGTCGCCGGGTCCGGTGTCGAGCAGCACCGCTTCCCAGTCCAGAAACGTGCGCAGGCGATGCCCCCGGGCGACGAGTAGCACGTCTCCCTCCGCGATCCCCGCCCGCGCCGCCGGTCCGTTCGCCGCCACCTGCGTCACGCGCAGCCCGCCAACCCGCTTCCAGCCGCGCAGGTCTTCCGCACCCGCCACGTCGAGCCCCACCCACGCCCGGCGGACCGTTCCGAACCGCCGGAGCTCATCCGCCACGCGCACGGCCCGCTCGATCGGGATCGCGAATCCCACCCCAACCGAGCCGCCGCTCGGCGTCAGGATGTTGCTGTTGACGCCCACCACCTCGCCCAGCGCGTTCGCGAGCGGTCCTCCGGAGTTGCCGGGGTTGATGGCAGCGTCGGTCTGGATCATCCCCACGTAGATGCCGGATTGCCCCTCGGATGGCAGCAGATTCCGCCCCACCGCGCTCACCACCCCTGCCGTGACCGTCGGCTCGGTGTTGCCGAGCAGGTAGGCGAAGGGGTTGCCGACCGCCACGACCCATTCGCCGATCTGGAGATCGGTGCTCTTGCCGAGCGGCGCGACGGGGAGGTCCGACCCGCTGACCTTGAGGACCGCGATGTCGGTCAACGGGTCTTCGCCGAGCAGCTTCGCGGGGAAGTCGCGCCCGTCGCGCGTCGTGATCACGATCTGCTCCGCGCCTTGCGACACGTGTTGGTTGGTGATCACGACGCCGTCGGAAGAAACGACAAACCCGGACCCGTACCCCTCGACGATCTGCTCGGCGCCGCGTGGCATGAAAAACTGGTCGAACGGGTCGGCTGGCAGCCGCCGCTCGCGCCGCAGCACGTTGACGCTCACGACCGCGGGCGCCAGGCGGGCGGCGGCGCTGACGATCGCCGTCTGTCGCGCCCGCGCCACGTCTTGCGCGACGGCGCGCGGACCAGCCGCACCGAGCCACGCCGCCAACCCAACGATCAAGAGCCGTCGCACAGGGGGGATATTCTACCACGGATACCTGCTTGACGCGTCCCCAGCTGGTCGATAAATCTGTCACCCCCAACGTCCGGCGTATCTGCTTCGTATAAGTGCTGATCGACTTCGCCCAGCCGACAGCCACATGAAGGAGCCGTCCATGCTCGAGTTCACCCGCCGTCCGGTCCCCCCTCTAAGCGCGCTGCTCGCCGTCCTGGTAGCGCTGGCGACCCCCGTTCAGGGCCAAGGCAAGAAGCGGCCGAAGGGGCAACCCGCGGCGAAGCCGGACGTGTCCGCAGCGGCCGTCGCTCCGGCCGCGGACTCACTCAACAACCTCCGGTTCCGGAACCTGGGGCCGTCGGTCGGCGGAGGTCGCGTGACGGCGGTGGTCGGCATTGCGGGTGACCCCAACGTGTACTACGTGGGCGCAGCGGCGGGCGGCGTGTGGAAGACGACCGACGGCGGCGATTCTTGGGACGCGGTCTTCAAGGACCAGCCCACGGCGTCCATCGGCGCCATCGCTTTGGCGCCTTCCAACCCCAACCTCGTCTGGGTCGGGACCGGCGAGGCGAACATCCGCAACGACATAGTCGACGGCCGTGGCGTGTTCTTCTCTCCCGATGCCGGCAAGACCTGGTCCTTCATGGGTCTCGGCAACGTGGGGCAGATCTCGCGGATCGTGATCGACCCGACGAACCCCGACGTCGTGTTCGTCGGAGCGGTGGGCCATGCTTGGGCGGCGAACGCCGAGCGCGGCGTATACCGCACGGCCGACGGTGGCAAGACGTGGCAGAAGGTCCTATTCGTGAACGACACCACGGGCGTGTCGGATCTCGTCATGGTGCCGGGCAACCCGCGCGTGCTGTTCGCCGGGATGTGGCAAGTGGTGCGCCACCCCTGGGAGTTGATCTCAGGCGGACCGGGGAGCGGCATCTACCGCACCAAGGACGGCGGCCTCACCTGGGAGAAGCTCAAGGAGGGCCTCCCCACCGGCTTGATGGGCCGGCTCGCCCTCGCGGTGGGCCCGACCAATCCGAACCACGTTTACGCACTGGTCGAGTCGAAACAGGGGATGTTGTGGGACTCCAAGGACCAGGGCGATCACTGGAGCAAGGTCTCGGATGCCCACGCGCTCTCCGCCCGGCCGTTTTACTTCTCGCTGATGCACGTGTCGCCGGTGGACGACCGGAAGGTGTTCTTCTCGTCGTATCAGCTGCTGCGCTCCGATGACGGCGGCAAGACGACCGAGTACATCGACCGCGGCGTGCACGTGGACCACCACGCTCTCTGGATCGACCCGCAGAACCCTGACCGCATGATCCAAGGAAACGACGGCGGGGCGTACGCGACCGGGAACGGGGCGAAGAGCTGGCGCTACCTGAACAATTTGCCGATCGAGCAGTTCTACATGGTCGCGGCGGACAACAACATTCCCTACATGCTGTGCGGCGGGCTCCAGGACAACAACGCGTGGTGCGGCCCGTCGAGCGGCGCGGGGGGGGGCGGTGGAGGTGGTGGGGGCGGCGGGGCCGCTGGCGGTCTCAACGGCTCGGAGTGGTTCACCGTTACGGGCGGGGACGGCGAGTACGCCGTGCCCGCGCCGAGCGACTCGACCGTGCTCTACGTGGATTCGCAAAACGGCAACATCACGCGGCTCGACCTGAAGACCGGCCAGACCAGGTCGCTGCGGCCGTATCTCGTCGGTGTGACCGAAACGAAGCCGGCCAATTTGAAGTACCGCTTCAACTGGACGTCGCCGATCGCCGTCTCGCGCAGCGACGCCAATGTGGTGTATTTCGGCGGGAACGTGGTGTTCAAGACGAGCGACGGCGGCGACAGCTGGACGGCGATCAGCCCCGATCTCACGCGCAACGACAAGGCGAAGCAGGTGACGAGCGGCGGGCCGGTCAACTACGACATCTCCGGCGCCGAGACGTACAACACGATCCTCTCGATCACCCTCGCGCCCAGCGACGCCAACGTGATCTGGGTCGGCACCGACGACGGCCTCGTGCAGGTGACGCGCGACGGCGGCAAGACTTGGAGCGACGTCTCCGGTCATTTCCCCGGCCTCCCGAAGGACGCCGAGGGACGGGTGTATCAGGTGGGCGTCTCGCCGTTCGACGCCGGCGCGGCGTACATCGCCGTCGACCGGCACGAGCTCGACGACCGCCGGCCCTATGTGTACAAGACCACGGACTATGGGAAGACGTGGACCGACATCGGCCACGGGCTCCCGGCGGACGTCCCGGCCCGGGTGGTCCGCGAGAACCCCAACTTGCGCGGGTTCTTGGTGCTCGGGAGTGATGCGGCGCTGTGGTATTCGCGTGACGCGGGCGCCACGTGGAAGCCGCTCAAGGCCGACTTCCCCACCACCCCGGTGTACGACGTCCAGTTCATCCAGCGCTCGCACGATCTGGTGATCGCGACCCACGGGCGCGGTCTGTTCGTGCTCGACAACATCACGGCGCTCGAGGAGCTGACTCCGGAGGTCGTCGCGTCGGACTTTCACGTGTTCGGTACGCTGCCGGCGCAGATCCGCGTGCGGCCGCGGCGCACCGGGGTGGCACCGACGCGGTTCACCACGCCGAACGCGCCCGCCGGCGGGGTGATCGACTACTACTTGAAGACGGCGCTCGACACCGGGGCCGCGCAGCCAGCGGCGTCGGGAGAGCCGGCCCCGCGCGGGCGGCGCGGACGCGTGATCATCACGGTCACCGACAGCCACGGCGACACCGTCGTGGTCGATTCGACCGCCCCGGGGAAGCAGGGCGTGAACCGGTTCGTGTGGAACCTCCGGTACGCCGGGCCCACGCGGCTCACGTTCGAGCGGCCCGCGGGCGGCGAGGAAGAGGAGAATCCGTTCCGCAACGTGACCGGCCCACGCGTCGTCCCGGGCGGCTACACGGTCGCCGCCGCGGCGGGCGGTCGCACGGCGTCGGTCACGGTCGCCGTCGAGCCCGACCCCTTCGTGCCCGGGGAGCCGGCGCGCTTTGCGGCGCAGCTGCGCGCGGGCCTCGAGTGGCGCAACGCCCTCTCCGCCCTCAACGAAACGCTGAACCGCATCGTGAGCCTCGAGACCCAACTCAAGAACACCCAACAGGCGCTGCGGGAGAACGTGCGCGGCGACACGACGGCCAGTGCGCCCGTGCTGCGCCAAGCGCGAGACCTGGGGCGCAAGCTCAAGGAGTTGAAGGACAGCCTCTACAATTCGGAGGTGCAACGAGGCGGCCAGGACGACATCCACTACCTGAACCGCTTCCAGGACCGGCTCCAGAGTCTGGGGTTCGGGCTCGGCTTCGCCTATGCGCAGCCGCCCAGCCAGGTCGTGACGGAGCGCTTCAAGGAGCTGCGCGCGCAGCTCGACCAGTACCTCACGCGATTCAACGAGATCCTGCGCACCGATGTGGCCGCGTTCAACCGTACGGCGCAGGAGCGCCAGACGCCCGTCCTGGTGGCGGGCGAGCCGATCGCTGTGAAGGAAGTGAGGGTCGTGTCGCGCTGAGCCACTGAGCGGCCCCGCGTACCGCGGTTTTAGACCTCCGCGGTGCGCGGGGCGCGCGCTTTGTGCCACCGCCTCGCCCCGAGCCACGCCGCCGTCGCGAGCCCGCCCAGCGGGACGATGATGCCGAGCGCCTGGACGAACCACGCCACGAGAGCCACGAAGTTCCTCCACGCCTGCTTGAACGCCTCGGCCATCACGCTCGAGCCGGCGTGCCCTACGACGGGGATCGGCTCGTGCACGCTGATGGCTAGCGTACTCAGCGCTGCGTGCGCGTGCAGGTAGCGGAGCCGGCCCTCGTAGCGCTCGATCTCCTCCCGCATCCGCGCCAACGCTTGCTCCACGTCGAGGACGTCTTTCAACTTCCCGGTTCGCGTGGCGAGCAACGCGATGAGTCGTGACTCGAGACGGCGAGCGTTCTCTATGCGGGCCGTGACGTCGGTGAATTCCTCACCCACGTCCTCCGCGCTCACGTTCACGGACTCGAGCTTGCCGATCGGTGCGAGCCCGGCGAGGCCCTCGTCGAACCGGTCTGCCGGGATCTTCACCTCCAGGGTGGCCGAGCGCAGCTGGCCCCGGCCGGTCTGCAGCGCCGTGTTGGCGACGTAGCCCCCCACGCGCTAAAGCGACGCCGCCAGGACTGCGGCGAGTATCGGTGTGCGCATGGATCGCTCCGGGGGGTATGGTTTCCCGAGAGACGTGTGAGGCGCCGCCTCTTGCACACCGGCGGCCGGTCATAACCTGCGAAACCGCCCCCGGCGCTCAGCGTACGGTCAGCCAGTGCCGATCCCCGACTTGCGGCTCGATGCGCTGCGTGAGTGGGCGCGGCTCGAAGCCCGGGTGGCCGCGGCGCCGCTGCCCCCAGGGGCGCGGCGTCCGCGGCCCCCGCTGCTCGGCCGCGCGCTCCGGTTCGTCGCGCGGTTCCTGCTCCTCGCGGTTCTCCCGTTCTTTGCCCTGGTGCGGGTGTCGGTCTCCCTGTACGCGGGCTACGGCGCTCCTGTGTGGCTCGCCCTGGCCGGCGGGGTGGCGTGCGCTCTTCTCGTCGTAACGGCGTACGCCGCGTGGCTCTCCCAGCGGCTCACCGGCCGCGCATCGGTGCTGGCGCTCGGCCGGCGGGTCGCGCTACCGCTCGTCCTGGCGTACTGCGGCTACGCGCTGCTGTACCTGTCGAGCGGGCATGCGAAGTCGCCGCTGGTGCGGGCGTACTACACGTCGCTGCACCCGCTGCTGCGCGTGGCACTCTCCACATGGATCCTCGTCGACCGGGACATCGTGATTACCGACCTGGCGCGCGGGCCGGAGGACTACGCCGCGATGGGGTTGTCCGCGAACGACGGGTCACTGCATTACCGACAGCATGACGGCTACACCCACGCGGCCGATCTGCGGACAGTGGGCCGCGGCGCGGTGCAGAACCGCCTGGTGCAGCTCTACTTCTGGAGTATGGGATTCGGCACGTTGCGGCATGCGGGGACGGCGGACCACTTGCACGTGGAGTTGCGAGTGCGCTGACGTGCGGTAGCTTCCCCGGCCCCATGCCATTCACGCGCGACGACATCCGGGACTCGGTGGAGCGTGCCGGGGACGAGCACTGGAAGGCGCTGCGGGACCATCACGAAGACGCCTATCCCAATCCCAAGCCGACCCCCGGCGACGTCTCCAAGGGGGAAGCCGAGCGCCTGAACGGGTTGGGGTTGGGCGACGCCAAGGACTTCGAGCTCCTGGAGACGCGCGTCGAGCGCGTGGGGAGCGAAGTGCGTCTGACCCACGTCTTCCGATACAAGCCACTGAATATTCGGCTCTTGACGGAGCCGTTCCAGGACTACGGCTAGCGGTGAAGCGCAGAGCAGGGGAAGGGGTTCGCGCCGAGCGCGCCAGGCTGTTCGAGGAGATGCACCGGCGCGGGGAGCCATTCGACTACAGTCGCCGCGCCGCCGAGATCCTGCGTCATCGGTTCGTCCGCGAGACGGTGCACCGCGTCCACGCCAGTCCGCCGCGGCTGCTCGATGTCGGCTGCAGCATGGGACAGCTGACGGCGCAGCTCGCTGGTCTCCCCCGGGGGTTGTTCGCGGTGGACCTGTCCCGAACCGCGATCCGCGTGGCGCGGGACCGGTTGCGCGACGCCGCGGCGCCGGCGCGGTTCGTGGTCGCGAGCGCGACGGCGCTGCCGTTCCGCGAGGAGTCGTTCGCTGTAGTCGTGTTGTCCGACGGATTGCACAGCTGGCAGCTGCCGCCCGAGGAGCGACAGGTCGCGCTCGCGCAGGCCCATCGAGTGGTCGAGCGCGGCGGCTACGCGGTCCTCACCGAGTACCTGCAGCCGCGCGCCTTCCGAGAATTCGTCGGACAGGTACGCGCCAGTCCCTTCGAGCTCGTCTCGATCGCCTACCTGTACGACCGCCTGTGGTATCAGTTCGAGTCGTGGTTCAAGGCGATCCGCGGTTGGCGCTGGGTGCGGCGGCTGTTCGGCAGCATTCCGGTCGCCCTGACGCTGCGGGCCGTTGCACGGCTGCTCGGGCCCCGCGGGTCACGGCACATCTGCGTCGTCGCCCGCCGAACCTAGCGGTCGCTCACGGAGCCGGTTCAGCGGCGAGCTCGGCTGGCGGGCTCGCGGCCGGCGCGGCCGGCGCCGTGTGCGGCACCACCTTTCGGAAGAGGCGGTGGTAGCGATCCCAGGCGTCGAGGATGGCACGGGCTCTTGGGCTCGCGGTCCTTGCGGCGTGCTCGCGCACGAGCTGGAGCAGGGGCTGATCGTCTTCAGCCTCGACGAGTCGCGCGCCCACCATGTCGCTATTACAGCGAGACGCGAAGTTCCCGACCTCGTCCAGGACGTATGCCGTGCCGTTCGACATCCCCGCGCCGAAGTTCCGCCCGACCGGTCCCAGTACGACTACGACACCGGCGGTCATGTACTCGCAGCAGTGGTTCCCCGCGCCCTCGATGACGGCGACGGCTCCCGAGTTGCGCACCGCAAACCGGTCCCCGGCGCGGCCGGCGGCGAACAGCTTCCCACCGGTCGCTCCGTACAGGGCCGTGTTGCCGAGGATCACGTTGCGGTGCGTGGCACCGGCATACGCCGCCTCGCGGAACGGACGGATCGCGATCTCGCCACCGGACAGTCCCTTGCCCACGTAATCGTTCGCCTCGCCTTCGAGCTCGAGGTGCATCCCGGGCAGCGCGAACGCCCCGAAGCTCTGACCCGCGCTGCCGCGGAAGCGCAGCCGCACCGCGCCGGACGGGAGCCCGACGTTGCCGTGGCGCTCCGCGATGCGTCCCGCGATCCGGGCCCCGACCGTCAGGTGGTGGTTGCCGATGTCGTATACCCCGGCGAACGCGCGGCCGCCGGCGAGGCGCGGCCCGAGCGTTTCCAGGATTTCGTCGTCCAGCGACTGGACACCGGGGCGGTCGTTCCGCTCCACGACGCGCCGCCGGGGCGCGTCCTGTCCCGCGAGCGGATCGGCGAGAATGAGGGAAAGATCGAGCATCTGTGCCCGTGGCACCTCCGGCCGGTCCACCCGCTCGAGCAGGTCGACCCGGCCGATGATCTCGTCGAGGCGCGCGTAACCCATCTCCGCCAGGAGTTGCCGCACGTCTTCGGCGATCGCCGTGAAGTACGCCACCACCTGCTCCGGTGTGCCGCGGAACTTGGCCCGCAGCTCGGGTTGCTGGGTCGCGATGCCGGTCGGGCAGCTGTTCAAGTGACATTGCCGCGCCATCGCGCACCCGATCGCGACGAGGGCGGCGGTGCCGAAGCCATAGGTCTCGGCGCCCAGCAGCGCCGCGATCACCACGTCCCGGCCGGTGCGCAGTCCACCGTCCACGCGGACTTCGATGCGGTGGCGCAGCCCGTTCTCGATCAGGAGCGCCTGGGTTTCCGCGAGGCCGAGCTCCCAGGGGGAGCCCGCGTGCTTGATCGACGAGAGCGGCGACGCCCCCGTGCCGCCGTTGTGGCCGGAGACGAGCACGTAATCCGCGTACGCCTTCGCGACGCCCGCCGCGACGCGCCCCACCCCCGCCTCGGCGACGAGCTTCACGCCCACGCGGGCGCGCGGGTTGACCTGCTTCAGGTCGTGGATGAGCTGCGCCAAGTCCTCGATCGAGTAGATGTCGTGGTGGGGCGGTGGCGAGATGAGCGGCACGCCCGGCACCGAGTGGCGTAGCCGGGCGATGAGGGCCGTGACCTTGTGGCCCGGGAGCTGTCCTCCTTCGCCCGGCTTCGAGCCCTGCGCGATCTTGATCTCGAGCTCTTCGGCGCGCACGAGATAGTGCGTCGTCACGCCGAACCGGCCCGACGCCACTTGCTTGATCGGGTTGTCGGCGCGATCCCCGTTGGGGAGGGGGACGTAGGTGTCGGGGTCCTCGCCGCCCTCCCCGGAGTTGGAGCGCGCGCCCATGCGGTTCATCCCGATGGCGAGCGTCGCGTGGGCTTCGGGCGAGAGCGCGCCGAGCGACATCGCGGTACTGATGAAACGGCGGCGGATCGCCTCGACCGGCTCGACCGCTTCGACGGGGATGGCGGTACCGCCGCGGATCGACAGGAGGTCCCGCGGACCGGCGGGTCGCCGAGCTGAGACCTTGGAGCGGAACGCCGCGTACCCCTCGCGCTGCAGTGCCGTGACCAGCGGCGGCGACCACCCGTGGTCCTCGCCGTCCCGGCGGTAGCGCACCCGCCCGTGGTCTGGTAGCACGCGCTCTGCGGAGTCACCCCCACCCCCACCCCCACCCCCACCCCCGTACGCGGACTGGTGCCGGGCCAGGACGTCCTCCGCGATCTCCGCGAAGCCGACCCCGCCGATGCTCGAGACCGTCCCGGTGAAACACTGCTCGATCACTTCCCCACCCAGCCCCAGCGCCTCGAAGATCTGGGCCCCGCAGTACGAGGACAGGGTCGAGATGCCCATCTTCGACAGCACCTTGAGCAGGCCCTGCTCGGCGGCCGCGCAGAACTTGAGGCGCGCCCCGCCGGGTGTGGGCCGCGGGGCCGCGGCACTGCCGCGCGCCTTCTCGTGCGCGAACAGGGCGTGCACCGATTGCAGTGCGAGCCAGGGGTGCACCGCCTCGGCGCCGTACCCGATCAGCGCGGCGAAGTGGTGGATGTCCCAGGCGTCGCCCGCTTGCGCGACGAGGCCCGTCTGGGTGCGCAGGCCGTTCTGCATCAGGTGCCGATGCACGGCACCGACCGCGAGCAGCATCGGGATCGCGGGGCGGTCGGGCCCCGCGCCCCGATCGCTCAGAATGAGGATCCGGGCGCCCTGACGCACGGCACGCCCCGCCGCGCGGCACAGCCGGTCGAGCGCGGTGCGGAGCGCGTCCGCACCGG
This sequence comes from Gemmatimonadetes bacterium 13_1_20CM_4_69_16, assembly GCA_001919865.1. Lineage (GTDB taxonomy): Bacteria > Gemmatimonadota > Gemmatimonadetes > Gemmatimonadales > GWC2-71-9 > 20CM-4-69-16. Next base: position 12,361 of record MNIR01000054.1, read on the forward strand.
CCTCGGGTTGCCAGGTGGTCGCGAGGGTGATCGCCTGCACGCCGGCGACGTTCTGGAGCGCAGCCATTTCGCCGTCCAGTAGGACGGGGTGGTCGTTCCGCACCAGCCGCAACCCGTCGGGGCCATCGGCGAGCAATGACCCGCGGCGCCCCAGGTGCATGCGCAGCGACATCACCAGCGTTTCGCGCAGCGGATCGATCGCCGGGTTCGTCACTTGGGCGAACCGCTGGCGGAAGTACGCGTACACGCTCTGCGGCGCGCGCGCGAGCGGCGGGATCGGCGTGTCGTCGCCCATGCTCCAGACCGTATCGTGGCCCGCGCCCCCCATCGGCTCGACCACATAACGCAGGTCCTCGAAGCTCCAGCCGAACGCGAGCTGCCGCGTGACGAGCTCCGCCGGCTCGAGCGACGACGTCACCGCGCCGTCCCCCTTCATTGGCCGGAGCGGGCGAACGCAGCCGGCCGCCCAACGGGCGTAGGGCCGGCGGCGCGCCACTTCCCGCTTGGCTTCGGCGTTATGGAGAATGGCCTTGCGCCGCGTGTCCACTACGAGCAGCTCGCCCGGCCCGAGGCTGCCGCTCTCGATGACGTCGCTCGGCGCGATATCCACGAGCCCCACTTCGGACCCGGCGATGACGAGCCCATCGCGCGTGATCTTGTAGCGGCAGGGGCGCAGCCCGTTACGGTCCAGGGCGGAGCCCGCGATCACCCCGTCCGAGAACGCGAGCGCGGCGGGGCCGTCCCACGGCTCGACCAGGCACTCGTGGAACTCGTAGAACCCGCGCAGCGCCGGCTCCATCTCGGTCGCGCCGGAATGGGCCTCGGGGACGAGCATCATGAGCGCGTGCACCGGGTCGCGGCCGGAGCGCACCAGCAGCTCGACCGCGTTGTCGAGGCTCGTCGAATCGCTGCCCTCGGCCCAGATCACGGGCTTGAGGGAGTCGATCGTCTCTCCCCATACAGGCGACGCGAGCGCCGGCTCGCGGGCACGCATCGCGTTGCGATTGCCCCACAGCGTATTGATTTCGCCGTTGTGGGCGAGCAGATGGAACGGTTGGGCCAGAGGCCAGCTCGGGCTGGTGTTGGTCGAGTAGCGCTGATGGAACACCGCGATCGCCGTTTCGTAGTCCGGCGACTTCAAGTCGGGGAAGAACGCCGGAAGCTGTGTGCCCGTGAGCAGCGCCTTGTAGACGAGCGTACGGCACGAGAGCGAGCACACAAAGAACGGCTGTACCTCGGGACCCGCATCGGCGATGCGCCGCTCGATCGTGCGGCGGGCGACGTACAGCGCGCGCTCCCACGCGGCCGCATCGGTGCGCCCGTCGGCGGGGGCGGCGATGAACGCCTGCCGGATGGTGGGACAGGTGGCCCGCGCGCTGTCGCCGAGCACCGCGGCGTCGATGGGGACGTCGCGCCATCCGAGGATGGGGAGACCCCCCTCTCGCAGCACCGCGTCGATGATCGCGATGGCGCGTCCCAGCGCGGCGTGCTCCGTGGGGAGGAAGAAGACCCCGACCGCGAACGGCTGGTCGGCCTCGAGCGGCAGCCCGCGGCTGGCTGCGTCGCGGTAGAACAGCTGGGAGGGAATCTGCGTGAGGAGGCCCGCACCGTCGCCCGAGTTGTCGGTCGCGGCGGCACCGCGGTGGGCCACCCGGGCGAGCGCTTGGAGTGCATGCGCGAGGATCTCGGCGGAGCGCTCGCCCGACGCCCGAGCCACGAAGCCGACGCCGCACGCATCCTGCTCCCGCCAGGGGTCCAAGTCCGGCGCGCGGCGGTTGGCCCAGTTCGATCGCCTGCCGTCCGGCATCGCTGCTCCTGGATGGTCGCCCAAAAAGAAGGCCCGCTCTCTTTCGGGAGCGGGCCGGGAGATCCTAGCTTGACTGCACCTTACGCCGCCCGGTCGCTCCCGCCCGAAGGACAGGCCGGAATCAGGGTCGGATTGGCGTTCGCGGCGCAACGGTTCACGTGGTACCTACCTGATGAATGAGGCCAGATCGACCAGGTCGCATGATTATGCAACCACGGGCATAAATATACCCGCCTCCCTCACGCCGTCAAGTGGGCGGCGCCACCAGTTTCTGGATGTCGCCGAACGGGATCACGAGGTCCGCCATGGTGGCGTACGTACCACGGTCGCGGAGCTCGACGGCGATGCGGCGGATGAGGCCGAGCGTGGCCTGCACGACGCGTGGGCCGAGGCTCGCGCGACGTACGCCCAGCCGCTCCAGCTCTGAGAGCGGCGGGGCGGGCGGGCCCGCGATGACGTTGAGCGGGCCGTCGATCTCGCGGGCGAGCTGGCCGATCGTCGCCGCGTCGCTCACGTGCGGGACGAACAGGCAGTCGGCGCCGGCGGCGTGGTAGGCGTTGGCGCGGCGCACGGCCGCCGCGAACCGCTCGGCTGGCGTCCACTGTTTCACCTCGAACGCGTCGGTCCGCGCGTTGACGACCAACGGGACCCGAGCCGCCGCGCCCGCTTGCCGCACCGCCCGGATGCGCTCCACCTGTAAGGCGAGGTCGAGCAGCGACCCCTCGTTGGTCCCGTCCTCGAGATTCAGCCCGATCGCACCCGCCGCGATCACGCCCCGGGCCGTCTCGGCCGCGGCCTCGGGCGTCCGGCCGTAGCCCGCCTCGACGTCCGCGGTCACCGGGATGCGCACGCTCAGCGCGATGCGGCGGACCACGGCGAGCATCTCTCCACGGCTGATGCGCTCTCCGTCGGGCCACCCCAGTGCCCACGCGACCCCGGCGCTGGAGGTCGCGATGGCGGGGAACCCCGCCTCCTCGATCAACCGTGCGCCGATCACGTCCCACGCGTTGGGGAGGACGAGCATGCCAGGTCCCTCGTGCAGCGCCCGGAACTGCTGGGCCTTTTGAGACTGAGTCGCTGAATTCATCGATACCTCCCGTGCGCGTCAGGCCTCCCGTTCCATGGGATGCCTCGGGCGCGACGCTCACTCGCACGATAGCCACCGGCCGCTAAGTTTGGGGCACCCAAACTTACCGCTCGGTGGCCATCATGATTTCTCCACGCTTTCGCCGGCTGTTCGTGATCAGTCTCGCCGTTCTCGGCGTCGCGCCGCTCGTCGCGCAGTCGCCGCAGGCCGCCGCGCCACCCGCGCTCACCGTGCACGCGATCTGGGGCACCCGGGAATTCGCCAGCGATCTCGTCTCGCCGACTTGGATGAAGGACGGCGCGGCGTACACGACGATCGACGCCGACAGCGCCGGGCGCACGGACCTACACCGGGTCGACGCGGTGTCGGGGCGGCGCGTGCTGTTGGTGCGCGGCGCGGACCTCGTACCACCCGGTGCCCAGCAGCCGGTGTCGATCGAAGAGTATCGCTTCTCGGCGGATGGGGCGAAGCTCCTCATCTTCACGGACGCGGCGCGCGTGTGGCGCCAGAACACCAAGGGCACGTACTACGTGTGGGACCTGCCGGCCAGACGCCTGATCCCGGTGAGCGCGCAGCCCGGCTATCAGATGTTCGCCAAGTTCTCACCCGACGGGCGGATGGTCGCCTTCGTGCGCGCCAACAATATCTACGTGACGGACCTGACGACCGGTGCCGAGACCGCGCTGACCGCGGACGGCAACGACGACGTCATCAACGGGACCTCCGACTGGGTGTACGAGGAAGAGCTCGATCTGCGCGACGCGTTCCGCTGGAGCCCGGATGGCCGCCGGATCGCGTTCTGGCGGCTGGACCAGACGGCGATCCGGCCCTTCTATCTGGTGAACGCCGACTCGCTTTACCCCGAGCTCCTGCCGGTGCGGTATCCGAAGGCGGGGACGCCGAATTCGGAGGTCAGGATCGGAATCGCGGACCTGGCGACCCGCCGAACCGCGTGGGTCGACCTCGGATCGGAGAAGGACATTTACGTCGCCGCGATGGACTTCGCCGGATCAGGGAACGAGATCTGGCTCAGCCGTTTGAACCGTCATCAGAACCGGCTCGACCTGTTGCTCGCGGACGCGACCAGCGGGGCGTCCCGCACCATCATGGCCGACTCGGACGCCGCCTGGGTGGATGCTCACGAGCCGCGCTGGATCGCGGGAGGCAAGCAGTTCCTGTTCGAAAGCGAGCGGGACGGATACCAGCAGGTGTATTTGTTCGACCGCGCCGGCGCCCTCGTACGCCGCGTCACACCGGGCGGCTGGGACGTGCTGCAGGTGTTCGGCGTGGACGAAAAAAAGCAGCTGCTGTACTTCACGGGCGCGATCGACGGACCGCTCGGCCGGCCCCTTCTCTCCATCGGGCTCGACGGCAAGGGTCTGAAACGGCTCTCCGCGGAGCCCGGGAGTCACGGCATCGAGTTCGCACCGACATTCCAGCTCTACGTCGACACGTACTCGCGCGCCGGCGTCCCTCCGGTGCAAGCCCTGCGGCGGGCGGACGGCAAGGTGGTGCGTACGCTGGCGGACAATGGGTCCCTCACCGCGAAGGTCGCGGGGCTGAGCCTCCCGCGGCCCGAGTTCCTCACCATCAAGACGCCGGACGGTGTGGAGCTCAACGCCTGGATCATCAAGCCCAAGGGGTTCGATCCGTCGCATCGCTATCCCCTCCTGATGACCGTGTACGGCGGGCCGGGCTCGCAGACGGTGACCGACGTGTGGGGCGGCGCGAGCTACCTGTGGAACGAGATGCTGGCGCAAGACGGCTACCTCGTCGCCAGCGTCGACAATCGCGGCACCGGCGCTCGGGGCGCCCGGTTCAAGAAGCAGACCTACCTCCACCTCGGTCGCTACGAGTCGGCGGATCAGATCGCCGCGGCCCGCTGGTTTGCGGCGCAGCCGTTCGTCGATCCCGACCGCATCGGTATCTGGGGGTGGAGCTACGGCGGCTACATGAGCTCGCTCACCATGTTCCGCGGCGCCGGCGTGTTCAAGGCGGCACTGGCCGTCGCCCCGGTCACCGACTGGCGCTTCTACGACACCATCTACACCGAGCGGTACATGCGCACGCCCCAGGAGAATCCCACGGGCTACGCCGAGGGCGCACCGCTCGCCTACGCCGACAGTCTGAAGGGCCATTTCCTGCTGGTGCACGGCACGGGCGACGACAACGTGCACTTCCAGAACTCGATCCGGCTGGTCGAGCGCCTCGAGGGGGCCAACAAGCAATTCGATCTGCGGATCTACCCCAACAAGACCCACTCGATCGCGGGCGGGAACACGCGCGAGAACTTGTACGGCCTGTTCACGGCGTGGCTGAAGGAGCATCTCTAGTCGATGACGCCCCCCGCCGGCGGGCTCGAGAGCGTGCGGCTTGCTCGGCGGGCGCTGGTCGTCCTCACTCTCATTAACCTCTTCAACTACCTCGACCGCTGGATCGTCGCGGCCTTGAACGAGAGTATCAAGCACTCCGAGCTGCGGCCCTCCGACGCGCAGCTCGGCTTCCTCATGTCCGGCTTCATCGTGGTCTACATGCTGGCCGCGCCCTTGTTCGGCGTGCTCGGCGACACCCGATCCCGCACGCGCCTGATCGGCCTCGGCGTGGGGATCTGGAGCGTGGCCACGGCGCTCGCCGGCTTCGCGCGCAGCTACGGCTCGCTGTTCGCGGCCCGCGCCGCGGTTGGCGTCGGCGAGGCCGCGTATGGCACGATCTCGCCCGCGCTCCTGGCCGATTACTTTCCCCGCGAGCAACGGGGCCGAGTGTTCGCCGTCTTCTTCGCCGCCATCCCGGTGGGCGCGGCGCTCGGCTACGTCGTGGGGGGCTTGGTCGATCACTTCTTCGGGTGGCGCTCCGCTTTCTTCGTGGCCGGCGTCCCCGGGCTGCTCCTCGCCGCGCTCGCCCTGCGCCTCTACGATCCTCCGCGCGGAGCGCAAGATCCTGACGAGATCCCGGGGGTGGGCGCGCACGGCCGCCCGCCTGGCGGACTGGGGAGGGCCGCCTACACCGCGCTGCTTCGCAACCGCCCCTACGTGCTCACCGTCCTGGGCTATGCGGCCTACACGTTCGCCATCGGCGCCCTCGGCTCGTGGACCCCGGCGTTCCTCGAGCGGACCCGGGGCATGTCCAAAGCCGTGGCCACGGTGCAGTTTGGCGCAGTCGTCGTGGCGACCGGTTTCCTCGGGACCTACGGCGGGGGCTGGTTGGGGGATCGGGGCCTCCGCTACTCACGGCAGGCGTATTTGTGGGTGTCGGGGGGAGCCACCCTGCTCGCGGCGCCACTCACCTTGCTCGCGCTGTCGTCGCCCCGGCCGGCGGTGTACTGGCCCGCCATCGTCGCCGCCGAGCTGTGTCTGTTCGCCTCGACCGGCCCGATCAACTCGGCGATCGTGAACGTCGTGTCGCCCGGGATGCGCGCCACGGCGGTGGCGCTGAGCATCTTCACCATTCACATCCTCGGCGACGTCCCTTCGCCGGCATTGGTGGGCGCGATCTCAGACTCAACCACGCTCGGACAGGCGATGCTTGTAATCCCCGTCGCCGTGCTGGTGGGCGGTATCGTGTGGACGTACGCCGCGTGGCGCGGCGAGCGCGCCGCCGGTGAGCCCTCGCCATGAGGACCCTCGTCCGAGCCGTCTTCGGTCTCGTGCTGAGAGTCTTCTTCCGCCGTATCGAGGTCTCGGGATCGGCGCACGTCCCGGCGCGTGGACCCGTGATGTTCGTGTTGAACCATCCCAACGGCCTGGTCGACCCCGCGTTTCTGCTCTGCCTCGCCCCGCGGCGTGTGTCGTTTCTCGCCAAGGCACCGCTGTTTCGGATGCCGGTGATCGGCTTTTTTTGCCGGGCGTTCGACGCCATCCCCGTGTCCCGGCGGCAGGACGCTGGCTTCGACCCCGCACAGAACCGCCAGACATTCGGGGTCGCCCGGGCCGTGCTCGCCAGCGGGGGGGCGATCGGGGTTTTTCCCGAGGGCGCCTCGCACTCGGAGGCGAAGCTGCGCCCGCTCAAGACCGGCGCAGCTCGCATCGCGCTCGGCGCCGCGGCCGCCCTGCCCACTGACGCGCGCATGCAGATCGTGCCCGCGGGCCTCTACTACCGGGCGAAGCGAGTGTTCCGGAGCGCGGCCCTGCTCCACTTCGCCCCGCCGTTCTCGGTCGACCCGCAACCGCTCGCGGCGGGCGACGAGCCGCCGACCGATGCGGTGTTGGCCCTCACCGGGAGGATTGAGCGCGCCCTCAGCGAGGTGACGCTGCAGGCGGAGCAGGTCGAGGCGCACGCGCTGGTCGAGCGGGCGGAGCGGATCCTGTCCGTGAGTGACGAGGCGCCGGGAGCGCGGCCGTCGCTCGTCGCGGAGTTCGACGTGCGTCGCCGGTTGCTCGCGGGGTACGAGGTGGTGCGGACGCAGTGGCCCGACCGGTTCGCGGCGCTGGCGACGCGGATCGACCGCTACGAGCTAGCGCTCGCCGCCGCTGGGCTCGACCCGCACCACCTCATGCCGCAGGGCTTCGTGTGGCGGCGCGTCGCTCGCTACGTGGTCGTGGCGCTGGCGTGGCTGCTGGTGCTGCTGCCCGCGGCCCTCGTCGGCGTGGTCGCGCATTATCCTGCCTACCGGGCCGTCGGCTTCGTCGCGACTGGAATGGCACGGGGCGCCGAGGATGCGCTGGCGAGCATCAAGGTGCTGGCAGCGATGCTGCTGTTCCCGCTCACCTGGGCCGGCAGTGCGCTCGCGATGTGGCGGTGGCGCGGCGTGGAAGCGGCGCTGTGGACAGTGGTGTCGCTCCCGCTAGCGGCCTACGCCGGCCTCGTGTTTCTCGAGCGGCTCGACCGGCTCATCGGGGGTGCGAGGGCGCTCGGCTTGTTCCTGTTCAAGCGCTGGGCGTTCCTGCGACTGCTGGCCGAGCGCAAGGCCATTCAGGAAGATATCCTCGCGCTCGGCCGCGAAATCGAGGGCGTGTCCCCGGCCTAGTGCCAGCTCTTCGTCTGCTCGACGAACCCACGGGCCAGCTCGCTCAGATCGACCGTCGCGGAATCCTGCTTCAGCGCCTTCAGCGCGATTCCGAGGTTGTGCTGGAACATCGTTTCGGTCGAGTCGATCTCGATCGCCCGCGCGAGCGGCCCAAGCGACTCCTGGAACCGCCCCTGGACGATGTAGACGCGGGCTAGGTTGTTCATCGACCACGCGTCACGGCCGTCAAGCACGATCGCGTGTTGGTATGCCGCGACGGCGCCCGCCGTGTCGCCCACCTCGCCCTTCACGCGGCCGAGCAGTCGGAAGGCTTGGCTCGAGCTCGAATCGACGCCGAGCGCCGCCTGGACGTGGGGGAGCGCGTCCTGCGCCTTGCCCTGCTCGATGAGGACCCGGCTCAAGTTGAGCTGACTCTTGACGTGCGTCGAGTCCTTCTCGAGCACCTGCTCGAACGCTGCGACCGCGCGGTCACGGTCGCCCTGCTTCCACGCCGACAGGCCGAGCATGTAGTAGCCCCAAATGTTGTCGGGCTGAGCGGTGCTGTACGTCGCGAACAACCGCGCTGCTTCGTCGTAGCGCTTTTCCTTGAACGCTGTCTGCGCGTCCGCGAACGAGACGGGCCCCGTCGCGACCGCGGGCGGGCGGGCGACGCCCGGGGTTTCCGGTGCGGTCGTTGAGACCTCCGCCGCGTTCGCATCGGACGACTTGGGGGTCTTGTCTCCGCAGGCGCCGAGCATCAGGGCGGCGATCGGGATGAGCGAGATGCGGTTCCGCATAAACTCCTCCTGGTTGGGGTGGTTGCCCCCGTAAGAGCAGGAGGAGGGCCGGCGATCGGCTATCAGCTATCAGCCGTCGCCACAATCGGTTCTGGGAAAACGCGAAGGCGGTCGTGTCCGGGCGGACACGCGATCAACCGAAGCGCCGTGTTGGTGTGGACACGCTGCTACTCGCGGCTGATTCCATGCCTCCGCATGATCTTCAACAAGCTGGCGTGATCGGACAGGCCCAGGTCCTGCGCGGTCTTCGTGATGTGCCAATTGTTGCGCTCCAGTGCCGCCACGATGATGCGTCGCTCGGCCTCGGCCCGAAGCGCGTGGAAGCTTGTCGGGGCGACGCCTGCACCGGTGCCGCCCGCCCCGTGCATACCGCCGGCCCCGCTCGCGTCCCGGATCTCGGCCGGCACGTCCTCCAGCGCGATGACGTCCGCATCCGTGGCGATGATCATGCGCTCGACCGTGTTCCGCAGCTCGCGGACGTTGTTCCGCTTCCAATCGTAGGCCATCAGCGACTCGAGCGCGGTCCCATCGACCCTCCTGGGGCGCATCCCAAAGCGCGCGCAGGTGGACGTGACGAGCTGCTCGACCAGCGCCGGAACGTCCGACAGCCGCTCGCGCAGGGTGGGCACTCGCACCACGTGCACGTTCATCCGGTAGAACAGGTCTTGCCTAAACCTCCCTGCCGCCACCTCCGCGTCGAGGTCACGGTTCGTGGCCGCGACGACCCGTGCATCCGTGGCGATGGTGCGGTTGCCGCCCAGCCGCGTGACCTGGCGTTGCTCGATCACCCGGAGCAGCTTCGCTTGCGCTGGCAGCGGCAGCTCGCCGATCTCGTCCAAGAACAACGTGCCCCCGGCGGCCGCCTCGAAGGCGCCTTTGCGGAGCGCATTCGCGCCCGTGAAAGCGCCGCGCTCGTGCCCGAACAGTTCGTCTTCGACCAGGTTCTCGGGGAGCGCCGCGCTGTTCAAGGCGACGAACGGACCCCTCGGGCTCGCGCCGAGGTGGTGCAGCTCCCGGGCGACGAGCTCCTTTCCCGATCCACTCTCGCCCACGATCAGCACGGGGCTCGGGATCTTGGCGACCCGCGCGATCGCGTCCTTGAGGTGCTGCATGGGAGCGCTCGCGCCCACGAGGGACGGGTCGGCCGCGGCGTCGCGCAGCGCCGCGACCTGGGCAGCCAGGCGCTGCCGCTCGAGCGCGCTTTCGACCTCCTGCACGACGCGCTCCATCGGCTCCGCCTTGTCGATGAAGCTGCGCGCGCCGAGCCGGATCGCTTGAATGCAGCGGTCGTAGTTCCCGGTCCCGGTGTAGACGATCACCGGGACGTGCAGCGCGCGCCGTTCGAGGGCGCGCAACACGTCGAAGCCGTCCATCACCGGCATCTCGAGGTCGAGGATCACGCAATCGACGGCCTCACGCTCGAGCGTGTCGAGTGCTTCTCGCCCGCCGTGGGCGATCAACGCCTCGTACCCTCCGACCCGCTTCAGATCGTAGGCGTATTGCTGCGCCATCGGGGCCACGTCGTCGACCACCAGGACCGTCGTCACGCCGTTTCTCCCGGCAGCTCCACGATGAACCTGCTGCCCGCTCCGGGCGCGGTCTCCACGCGGAGCGCGCCGTTGGCATCGAGTACCAACCGCCGCACGATGGAAAGGCCGAGACCGGTCCCGCCCGGCTTCGTGGTGTAGAAATCGTCGAATGCGCGATTCAGCTCCTCGCCGGTCATGCCTTTCCCCGTGTCCGCGACCGTGATACGCACGATCGGGCGACCGCCGTCAGCGCCCCGCGCGGTCAGGATCGTCACGGCCCCCGGGCGCGACTCCAGGCTGTCGAGCGCGTTGCCGATCAGGTTCTCGAGGATGCGTCGCAGCACCAGCGGATCGGTCCGCACGGCCGGGAGCCCGTCGGCCAGCTCGATCCGGAGCTCCCCCCGGCCGGCGACCTCCCCCACTCGCCGGATCGTCTCGAGCACCACCTCGTTGACCGCGCACAGCTCGCGGGCGGGCGGCGGGTAGAGCCTGGCGTAGTTGGTCGCCAGGTTCTCGAGGTAGGAGATACTGGATTCGATGGTGCCCTGCCGGTCCCGCAGCGCCGCGGCCAACGGGTCGGGGCCCTCCCCCCGCGCCGCCTCCAACAGGTGCCGGAACACGTTGCGGATGGGGATCAGACCGTTCTTGATGTCGTGGTTCACCTGCCGGGCGAGATCCCCCATGGCGATGCGGCGCTCGGCCTCGCGCAGCTTCGCGGCGCCGGTCCGCAACCGGTCGGTCATCGCGCCGAGCAGGCGGGTGAGCGCTCCGACCTCGTCGCGCCGCTCGCTGTGGAAGGCCACATCGAGACGGTCCATGTCGATCTCGCTGGTCCGCTGAGCGAGCTGCGCGAGTGGCCGGCTGATACGCACGGAGATCGCGCCGCCCAGCACCAGCGCGATGGCGACCGTGACGGCCACGGCGGCGAGGAACGCCAAGTTGACTCCGCGACGCAACGCCCCCAGTGATGCGAGGGAATGCCGGACGACGATGCGCGCCGGCTGCAGCTCCGCGGACTCTCCTTCGGCCACGAACGGTACCGTCAGCTCGCTCACCACCTGACCGGCGGAATCCGCGGCCGGGAGCGTGTCGGTCGGGAGCGCGAGCGAAACCAGGAGCTCTGGATCGCGGGTCAGACGGGCCCGGAAGCCCGAATCCACTGCCACGCCGCCGATCAAGGTGAAGCGCCGGCGGCCCAGTCGCAGTGAATCCAGGCGCGCGAGCGCGAGAAACGGTGCCTCGGGCGTGCGCGCCTGGACCAACGCCATCCCTCCCGGTGCCGCCGCGAGCAGGCGCGGTTGCGCCGGCTCGAGCCGATCGTACTCGTTGCGGAAATGACCCGAGCTGACGACGCGACCCTGGTCGTCCTGGATCTGCAGCATCGAGAGGCCGGCGAGGTGCATCGCATTGCCCGCGTAATCGAGCAGGTATGCGCGGTCGCCGCCCTGCAGCGCCGCAATCCGAAACCGGTTGTCCGCCGCCATGGCGCCTGTCAGCGCGGCGAGACGGCTTGCGATCCCCGCGCTCTGCTGCTCCAGGTCGGCGCGAATCACCGCCACCAGGGCGGCGACGCGCCGCTCGTATTCGGCCGTGAGGCGGCTTGCCATCTCCGTCCGGACCCGGAGCCCGAACACGAGGAGCGGCACCAGCACCACGACGCCGAAGCCGAGCAGGATACGCGCTCGGAGCGTCATCGCGGCAGGAGACGGGTGGTGCCGCTCCAATCGACGGTCAGGCGGGGAAACCCACGCCGAACGAGGGCGTGCGAGCGGACGTCCACCAGCGGCTCGATGGTCCCCGCGGAGCTCCAAGGCGGCAGCTCGAGCGCCGCCCGACAAAAGTCGAACACGCGGCGTCGCAGCCGGAGCACGTAGGCGCCTTCGGTGCCGGCTCGCAGGGCGGCCTCGAACGGCGTCGGCGCGAGTCCGGTCGCGACGGCTCCCCTGCCCAGGACGCCCAGCGCCACGAGCCGGGCGGCCAGATCGGCGGCGCTGCGATCGGTCTGATTGTAGACGACACGATGCCGGCGTGCCTGGGCGCCGATCGGGTCGCGTGCCGGCAGGAGATCACATTGCCCGAGCTCGGTGAACCAGGCGTGTCCGCCGTCGGACTCCTCGGCCGAGCGTGCGTCCCCGTGCACCGCCTGGCGGAGGCTTTCGATGCGCAACGCGGCGACGCCGGGGGGGTCCCGTCCGGGGGAGAGCAGCACGTAGGTGCGAGTCCACCCGAGCGGGGCGTCGACGTACTCGGGCCGCGCCGCGGCGTACTCGAGGGCAGCCGCATCATCCGTGACAAGCAGGTCGGCCCCCTCGTCCAGCGCATCGCGTGCGCCGTTGGGAGCGACCATTGTCAATCTCAAGACCGGAAGCGCTACCTTCGGCAGCGGGGCCGCCCACAGCATGTCCGCGGCGCCTCGCTCGCCGCCCCCCGTGACCCAGTGGCCGCCGGTCCCGATGGGCCAACTGCCGCCGGGCGCGGGCTTCGTCACGGCGAGCCGCGGATCGGCGAAGGGCTGAAACGGAGTGGCCGGCGCGGGCACGCTGAGGACGCGGTCGCTCACGATCGCGCTCGCCTGCGCGAGCACCGAGTCGCGCAGTCGCCAGGCGGCGAGCACATCGCGAGCCGTCACCGGGGCGCCGTCCCAGAAGCGTGCGTCGTCGCGCAGTGTGAACGTCCAGCGGTCTCGCGCCCCTTGCTCCCACGACTTGGCGAGCCCCGCCAGGACGCGGCCCTGGCAATCCACTCGCATCAGGGTCTCGTACAGCTGGCCGAATACCCACCGCTCGGCGTCGTTGCGGGGAACGGGGGCGTGGGACGCGTCGACTGGTTCGGTGAGCGCGATCGTCACCGTGTCGCGACCGGCCGCTCGACCGGCCGTGATGGTGCACGCTGTGTCAGACGCCGCAACACCAGGCGCAGGGGGGGCGGGGGGGGCAGGCAAGGGCACTCCGGGACCCGGCGCGTGGCAGGCCGCCACGAGCAGGCCGAAGAAAAGGGCCTGGCGGTGTAGAGGAATCACGGGTGGGCTCGGGCTCCAGGGGCTGTATCGAAGGATACAGAGGGCCGGAAGCCCGAGCCAGGACGGCGTGCTAGGCGCGCGGTTTGCGCATCATCAACGCGAGCACGTTCCCCTCTGTATCTCGGAAATCAGCCAGCCACAGCTCGTAGTCCGCCGCCCGGTGCACCAAGTGCGGTTCGGTGATGAACTCGACGCCGCGGCCGCGCAACGTGGTGTGCGCGGCTGCGATGTCCGGGACGAGGTAGTAGACGAGCGACGCCGGGTGATCGAGTTCGGGGGCTTCGGGGACGCCGAGCAGGACGGTCGTCGCGCCGCACTGGAAGAACGCCATCTTGGGAGGCGCCTGGAAGAGAAACTGCATGCCAAGCGTGTCGCGGTAGAAGCGGACGGCTCGGTCGAGATCGCGGGCGCGGATGAAGATCTGGCCGATGGCGGAGAGACCGAACTGCTGGGTGGTGGCGGTCATAGATAGAAGTTGCAGGTCGTAAGCCGCAAGCCGCAAGCCGCAATAATGCGCGCCGAGAGCCGCGCAATTGGTGAGACGCCGCGGGAACGCTGCTCTACGTTTCCGTCATGGGCGATTACAAGAACCTCAGGGCCTGGCAGCTCGCCCGCGACTTAGCAGTCCTGTCGAAATCCGTCATAACCCGGCTCCCTAGAGAAGAGCGATATGCGCTCTCGGACCAGTGGAGGCGAGCCGTGTACAGTGTGGCGTTGAACATTGCCGAAGGCGCGTCTCGGCGAGGCGTGAAGGACTTTCGCAGGCACCTCGACATCGCGCGGGCCTCCCTCCATGAAGTCGAGGCGATCATCGAACTCGTCTTGGCGCTTGAGTACTTTCCTCCGGAGGAACTCAAGAAGGTACGGGCGACGCGCGACGAATGTGCTAGGACTGTGTACGGGTTGCTGCGAACGCTACCGAATGGCCCGAAGGAGCCTGGACGGTAGAACGGGTGGACTTGCAGCTTACGGCTTACGGCTTACGGCCTACAGCTGGCTCCTGCTGAGTCAAGCAGTGCAGCGTCCCCAGCCCCCACACCAGATCGACAGCATGGACCCCAACGACTGGGCGATCGCTGATCAGTTCGGCGAGCAGCCCGAGCGCAGTACGGTCGTTCGGATCATTGAACGTAGGCACGAGAACCACGTCGTTGGCGATGTAGAAATTCGCATAGCTCGCCGGGAGCCGCTGGCCCTCGAAGGAAAGCGCCGCAGGCATCGGCAGGGCGACGACTTCGATTTTCGAGCCGTCCTCGAGCCGCATCCCCTCGAGCCGCTCGCGATTCTCCCGCAGCGCCCGGTAGTTCGCGTCGCGGGTATCCGGCTCGCTGCACAGCACCACGGTTCGCGCATCGACGAAGCGGCACAGGTCGTCCACATGGCCGTGGGTATCGTCGCCGGCGATCCCCCGCCCGAGCCACAGCACGTTCGTCACGCCGAGGTGGTCGCGCAGCGCGCGCTCCAGCTCCGCGCGCGGCAGGCCGGGGTTCCGCACCTGGACCGCGGGGTCGAGCAGACACTGTTCGGTGGTGAGGAGCGTGCCCCGGCCGTTGACGTCGATGCTCCCACCCTCCAGCACGACATCGCGGTCCCCGGCCCGAGCACGCAACAGCCGCAGGCCGAGCCGTTTCGCAACCCGTTCCGGCACCTGGTCGTCCCGTTTCCAGTCGGCGTATTTCGCCCAGGCGTTGAAGCGGAAGCGGGCGATGGCGACCTCGGGGCGCGGGCGCTCACGCCGCACGAACAGGGGGCCGTAATCGCGCGTCCACCCGCGGTTGGTCGGGAGGCGGAAGAATTCGATGCGCGCGGAGTCGACACCGACCCGTTCGAGTACGCGCCGGGCCTGGCGCTCGTGCGCGGCCGAATTCACGAGAATACGTACGACCTCGCCCGGCACGAGCTTGCGAACGATCTCGCCGTATACCCACGGGATCGGTGCGAACTTGCCCGGCCAATCGCCCGCGTTGTGCGGCCACCCGATCCAGGTGGCGTGGTGCGGCTCCCACTCGGCGGGCATGCGGAAGCCCAGGGCGGCTGGTGAGGCGCTATCAGCCATCGGCTGTCAGCAATCAGCGTCTACCGGGATCTTGCTGACGGCCGACGGCTGACGGCGCATTATCGAGGAACCTGCTGCTGAGGCCTTCGTACGCATCTATGCGTCGATCCCGCAGGAACGGCCACCCGCGGCGCACCTCCTCGATGCGTCCGAGGTCGATCTCCCCGATCAGGATCGCCTCCCGATCCTGCGGCGCCTCGGTGACGATCGCCCCAAGCGGATCGGCGAGGAACGACGAGCCCCAGAAGTCGATCCCGTCTCCCCCTCCCGATCGCTCGTGGCCCACCCGGTTCACGGCCGCGACGTAACAGCCGTTGGCGATCGCGTGGCTTCGCTGGATCGTTCGCCAGGCGTCGAGTTGCTCGGCACCGTGCGCGGCCTTCTCCTTGGGATGCCAGCCGATCGCCGTGGGATAGAGCAGGACGCTGGCACCCTGCAGCGCCGTGAGGCGTGCGCCTTCGGGATACCACTGGTCCCAGCACACCAGCGCTCCAATCCGTCCGACCCGCGTGTCGAACGCGCGGAAACCCAGGTCGCCAGGGGTGAAGTAGAACTTCTCGTAATACGCGGGATCGTCGGGGATGTGCATCTTACGGTAGATCCCTACCATACGGCCGTCGGCGTCGATCACGGCCACGCTGTTGTGGTACAGCCCGGGCGCACGCCGCTCGAACACCGGCGCGAGGACGACCACCCCCGAGCGCTGGGCCGCCCTCCCCAGGGCCTCGGTGGTCGGCCCCGGCACGGGCTCAGCGAGGTCGAACAACGCGGCGTCCTCGTGCTGCGCGAAGTAGAGCGAGCGGAACAGCTCCGGCAGACAGACCAGCCGCGCGCCGGCCGCGGCCGCTTCTTGAATCTGGACGACGCCCTTCTTGAGGTTGCCGTCCGGGTCGGCCGACATCGACATTTGGACGAGCCCGACCTTGTATTTCGTCGGAGGCTGCGAGCCGTTCATGGGGGAGAACACTACCACGTTCAGGTCGAGCGCGCACCCGGCCCGGTCTCTCTTTACAGCGGACTCGTGCGCCCGTCGATTCCGATCCTATGAGTAAGAGTGCGCTCGAGCCGCTGGTGCGGCGCGCGGAGCTGTGGTTCGGTCTGCTCACTCCGGTCGACCGGCGTACATATCTCGCCAACGGCCTCGCACTGATGGCGTGCAAGTACGCGGTCGACACTGGGGCGGTGGGCCTCGCGACCGGTCGCTTCTGGTCGCCGCTCGATTACCTGCTGCCGTTCTATTCGCTCCGGGCTGAAAAGCTGGCCGGCGCACCCGCGTGGTTCCTGCCGGCGTTCGTCGTGTGGACCCTGCCGTTCCTGTGGATCGGCGTGGCCATGACGCTGCGCCGGGCGGTGGACGCCGGGCGCTCACCGTGGCTCGCCCTCACCTTCTTCGTCCCCCTCTTCAATTATCTCGTGATGCTGGCCCTGTGCGCGCTGCCTACCGTACCGCTCAGTCGGTGGGAGGAGCAAGCGGGAGGGCGCACGGTGGACGCACGGCTCGCGGTCGCGCTGTACGGGATCGCCGCCGGGCTCGCGGTCGCCATCCCCACCATTCTCTTGAACGTGTATGTGTTACGTCGGTACTCGACGTCCTTGTTCTTGGGCACACCCTTCACGCTCGGTGCGGTCACGGGTTATGTGTTCAACCGCACCGCGCCGCAGGGCGCCGGCGCCACCGCGCAGGTGGTGAGCCTGAGTCTCGTCCTGCTCGCCGGGGCGATGCTGCTCTTTGCGCTCGAGGGTCTCGTGTGCGTCGCGCTCGCGCTGCCCCTGGCGCTCGTGCTCGCGATCCTGGGCGGCGTCTTCGGAAGGGTGATCGCGCTGCACACGCCCGGCCGACCATCGCAGCTTGCGGGCCTGGTGCTCGCGGTACCGCTGCTGGCGGGCGTGGACCAGGTGCGAGGCCCGGAGCGGTGGTACGTGGTGAATGATTCCGTCGTGGTCGCGGCCCCACCGGCCACCGTGTGGCGCCACGTGGTGAGCTTCAGTGAACTCGCCCCGCCCACCGAGGCGCTGTTCCGGCTCGGCGTGGCCTACCCGCGCCGCGCTCGGATCGACGGAACCGGAGCCGGCGCCGTCCGGTATTGCGAATTCTCGACCGGGACGTTCGTCGAGCCGATCACCCAGTGGCGGGCGCCGGAGCGACTCACGTTCGACATCTCGGCGCAGCCGGTTCCGCTTCGCGAGCTGTCCCCGTATGGCGCCATTGAGCCGCCACACCTACGGGGCTACTTCCGCGCTCGCCAGGGGGAGTTCCGGTTGACTGAGCTGCCGGGCGGCCGCACTCTGCTGGTCGGCGGCACGCGGTACGAGCTCGACATCGGGCCGCGATCGTACTGGAGGGTTCCGGCGGACGCCATCGTCTCGGCGATCCACCGGCGCGTGCTGGCGCACATCAAACGGTTGTCGGAGGCTGGATCATGAAGCGAATGCCGATCGTGGCCTTGCTGACGGCAACGCTGCTCGCGTCGCTGGCCGGTGCGCGGACCGTGGCCAGCCAGTCGTCGTGCGTCTCGCGCCTCGCGGCGGTCGTGCCATCGGCGTATGCCGCGTCCGCCGCGCGAGGGCATGCCGTGGTCTGCGACAAGCTGGTTGGCCGGATCGCCGGGCTGCAGGTGGCCGTGGGAGTGGATGGCAAGCTGGTGTGGTCGGAGGGCTTCGGCTACGCGGATGTCGCCCGCAAAGTCCCGGTTACTGCCGAGACGCAGTTTCGCATCGGCAGTGTGTCGAAGCCGCTCACTGCGGCGGCGCTGGCGCTGTTATACGAGCGAGGGAAGCTCGACCTCGATGCGCCGGTCCAACGTTACATCCCCTCGTTTCCGGACAAGGGCTATCCGATCACGACGCGCCAGCTGGCGGGTCACCTCGCGGGCATCCGACACTATCGCGGGGACGAATTCGTACTGAACCGCCGCTTCGGCAGCGTGGCCGAAGGGCTCACCATCTTCCAGGACGATTCGCTGCTGTTCCCGCCGGGGACGAGGTTTTCCTACTCCACGTACGGCTGGACCTTGATCTCGGCGGTGATCGAGGGCGCGGCGGGGCAGGACTTCCTGAGCTTCATCGGCCACAACGTGTTCCGGCCGCTGGGCATGACGCACACGGCACCGGATCGCGCAGACAGCCTGATTCCGAATCGCACGCTGTTCTACGAGCGGGGCCCCGACGGCGGGTTTGTGCCGGCGCCAACGGTGGACAACAGTTACAAGTGGGCTGGCGGGGGCTTTGTCTCCACGGCCGAAGACCTCGTAAAGTTCGGCTCCGCGCTGCTCAAGCCGGGATTCCTCCGGGCCGAGACGCTCGAGCTGCTGTTCACGTCACAGCAGACGGACAGGGGCGAGCCGACCGGGTATGGGATCGGCTGGTTCGTGAGCACGGACAGCCTGGGTCACCGCTGGGTGTTCCACGGCGGCAGCTCCGTGGGCGGCAGCACGGCGTTCGGTGTGGACCGTGACTCGCGGATCGTAATCGCGATTACGTCGAATCTCTCGGACGCGCCGCTCCAGCCGGGACGGGCGATTCAGGCGCTCTTCGATCGCTAGCTCCTTGCCTTCTTCCACTGTCGGGGATCGAACAGGGCGTCCGCGAGCGGTCTGTCGGTCTTGATCTCGGTGTACTCCTCGAGCCAGCGCTCGCGGCCGTCCACGAGGAACGCCACCTCGGCCGACAGCCACGCGCTCCCGGCGGGCTGGTACTTATTGAAGCGGATGTCGCTGGTGCGGCTGGTATCGCGCTGCCCCGGCTCGAGCAGGCGCACGAACACCAAACGCTCGCGGTCCACCCAGAACTGGCGGGTGCGCAGGTCGCCCGCTTTCGCGCCCACCACGTACACCGGACGCCCCTGCCACGTGTCTTCGTGTACGGTTGCGAGATCGAACTTGAGCTGCTCGAGACGCGCCGCGGTCCGCTCGGCGGGGTCGAAGTAGACGTCGAAGCCGAGCACCATCAGCGGGTGGATGAACGCGGACGCGCTCGCGATCGTGTCGGCGGCGAGGACGAACTGGGAGTCGTTCGCGAACAGGATGCCGTTCCCCGAGTCGGCGGGGACGAACTCGATCCTGAGCTTCCCGGGGAGCGCGGCGTACTCGCGCCACACAGAGTGCGCCGTAGAGTCGCCTCGCGTCGCGGTGTTCTTCTGGACGAACGTGAGCGTGTGGTACCACTTCCCGGCGTACCGGTCGTGCATGGCTTGGACGATCTGGCGGCCATTCGGTGGGGACGTGAGCAGCGCGGACGCGAGTACGAGGTGTTGCAGCATGGATCCTCCTCTGATATCTATCTTTCCAGCCGATACCCCGCCTTGCGAACCGTCAAGATGTGGTTCGGCGCCGCCGGGTCCGCTTCGAGCTTGCGGCGCAGTTCGGCGACGTGCGTGTCGACGGTGCGGCTCAAGACCTCGGCGCTGTAGCCCCAGACCTCGGTCAGGAGCTCCATCCGCGACGCCACGGCGCCGCGCCGGCGCAGCAGCGCGACCAGCAAGTCGAACTCCTTCGGCGTGAGCGGCACCGGCCGGCCGTTCCGCAGCACTGAGCGAGAGGCGGGGACCACTTCGATGTCGGCGAACCGTTCGGGGGCGGCGTCGCCGTTCCCCGGGTCGGGGGGAGCGGCGCGGCGCAGCAGCGCCTCCACCCGGGCGAGCAACTCGAGCACACCGAAGGGCTTGGTAACGTAGTCGTCCGCGCCGAGCCGCAGACCGCGCACCTTGTCAGCCTCCTCCCCACGGGCCGTCAGGATCAGCACGGGCATTTGACGCCCCTCCTCGCGTAGCGCGCGCAGCACGCGGAAGCCGTCCATGCCGGGGAGCATCAAATCAAGGATGATCAAGTCGGGCGAGGCGTCGCGCGCGCGCGCCAGCCCCGTCGTGCCGTCGTCCGCGACCTCCACCCGATAGCCCTCGATCTCCAGGTTGTTGCGCAGGCCATACGCCAGGTCCGGGTTGTCTTCGACGACGAGGATGCGGGTCATGCCGGCACGCTCGCCCGGTCGGGAGTTTCCGCGGTCGCCACGAGGGGCAGCTCGATGACGAAGCGCACGCCCTTCACTCCGTTCCCGCCGGCGCCCGGCGGCGCGTCCTCGACCCAGGCGCGTCCCCCGTGGAGCGCCACCAGCTCCCGCACCACCGCCAGTCCGATGCCCGTGCCGGCGATCGCCGAGCCGCGGTCCCGCTCGAGGCGCCAGAAGCGGTCCCACACGCGCTCCCGGTCCGCGGCCGGGATGCCGGGCCCCTGGTCGTCCACGCAGATACGGGCGCACCCGTTGCTGGTCGCCAGGCGGACGCTCACGACCTGGTGCGGCGGTCCGTACTTCACGGCGTTATCGAGCAGATTGAGCAGCATCTGTCGCAGCGCTTCGACGTCCACCGACGCGTCGACCCCGTCGGCGAGATCGGTGTGTACCCTCACGCCGCGCGCCGCCGCGAGTGGCGCGAAGCCCTCGACCGCCTGCTGCACGAGCGGGGCGAGCGGCGCGCGCTCGGGCGAGAGCCGCGTGACCTGGCGCTCGGCGCGCGAGAAGTGCAGCAGATTCTCGACGAGATGGGTGAGCCGGCGCGCCTCCTGATCGATGATCTCGAGCGAGCGGCGGTGCTCCTCTTCGGAACGCACGCGGCCGAGCAGCAGCGTTTCCGAGAACATGCGGATCTGGGCGAGCGGCGTGCGCAGCTCGTGGGACACGCCGGATACGAAGTCGGTGCGCAGGCGCGCGAGCTCATACTCGCGCTGCAGCTGGACCAACGCCGTCACGATCAGCCCGGTGGTGAGCGCCAGCACGCCCAGCAGCACGGGGAGCCGCGAACGGGGCAGGCCCCCGATCACGAGTTTCGACGCCATCTCCGGGCGCAGCGCGACGTGGACCTGCATACCCCCCATCATCGCTTCCACGGTGTCCCGGGCCGAGAACGTCGCCGGGTACTGCACCGGTGAGCGGTACAGCTCGGCACCGTTTGCTTCTGTCACGATCACCGAAACCATCGAATCGAACACGATCCCGCCCGTGAGCGGGCGGGGGAGGAGCGGCTGCTTCTCGGCCCCCATCGTGTAGAACGGCTCGAACGCCTTAGGGTCGACGTCAACGCCGACCAGCGTGCTGGGAGCGCCTGCCTTTTCCTTCACGGTGTAGATCACCGCGTGGCGCAGACCGCCTACCTGCTCGACGATCACGGCCAGGTGCTCCTTGGGCTGATACACGGAGCGGGCGTGGGCGGGCAGCCCATCGAGCAGCCACCTGCGCGCGGCCGCCGACGGGGCATCTCCCGAGGTCTCGAGCCGGCCGGTCGCGAGGTCGAGGCGCAGCGTGTAGCGCGCCAGCTTGAGGAAGTCGACCGCGTACGGCTGGAGCCCGGGCTCGAGCTGTTCCGGGCTGGGCAGCGGCGTGCCTGGGGTGCCGGCCTTGGCGCGTGACAGCGCCTCCATTGGGGGCCAGGCGGCCATGTAGTAGAGGTTGGATCCGGTGCGCAGGGCGAAGCGCGAGGCAGCGAGCCGCGCGTAGTCGCGCAGCACCCGCTCCGCCGTCGCTCGATGGTAAAGGAAGTTCGTGTGGGCCTGGAGCGCGAGCACACCGGCGAGCAGCAGGCTGCCCAGCAGCAGCACCGCGACGAGCAGGCCGCGAGGATGACGCGGGACGCGTGGCATCGCGCTACGCCGCGTGCGGGAGCGTTTCGGTATCGTCCATGCTGCAGAGATGCACCCGATCCCGCGCGCTTTCAAGGCGGCCTGACCGTTCTCTGACAATCTCCGCACCGGATCTCCACCTGCGGACCGACGTCGCTCGGTAGAATGCAGCAGGTCGCGGCCGAAGTGTCGACGGCCACTTCGTCCCGACCAGTCAAGCCCGGGGTGCAGTCCACGGCCCCGGGTTTTGGCTTTATGTTCCTCTCGTGTGGCACCCTGCCTCGTCTCAGTACGGCATCCTCGTCGTCCTGCTCTCGCTTGCAGCGGCGCGGCATCAGGGGGGACGTATGGCGTTCTCGCTCACCAGCACGGCGTTCAAAGAAGGAGCGGCGATCCCGGTCAAACACACCTGCGACGGCGCGGACGTCTCGCCGCCGCTCGCCTGGAGCGGAGCTCCACCGGGCAGCGCCGCGTTTGCTCTCATCGTCGACGATCCGGACGCGCCGGCCGGAACGTGGGTGCATTGGGTGCTGTACGACCTTTCGGCAACGACGGCGCAGCTACCCGAGAACGTCGCCAAGACCGACGCGCCGGCGGGCCTGGGCGGCGCGCTCCAGGGCCGCACAGACTTCCGCCGCCCGGGGTACGGTGGACCGTGCCCACCGCCCGGGCCGGCGCACCGCTACTTCTTCAAGTTGTACGCGCTTGACGCGCCGGTCCGGTTGAAGGCGGGCGCCACGAAGCGGGACGTGGAGGCGGCGATGCAAGGGCATGTGGTGGGGACGGCGCAGCTGATGGGCACCTACGCGAGGCAGAAGAAATGAGGGCCCTGGTGGTGGCCGCGCTGGCGTGTGGTGCCCTCTTGGGGAGAAGGGAGAAGGGAGAGGTACCCGCTGTGCCATACGGAAGGTTCGGTTCGCACCGCACGGTACATCTCCCTTCTCCCTTCTCCCCGTCGTTTACGGTACTTCTCCCTTCTCCCTTCTCCCCCCCGTTCGTCGTTGTCGTTCTTCCGGCCCGGATCCGAGCCATGATGAGCGCCGTCTGGATCCAGAACAACCGCCACTGGGACGAGCTCGCCGGCGTCAACACGCTCACCCAGCTGCTGGGTACCGCGAAGCCGACGCAGCGCGAGTACCTCGGCTGCCTAGCCGGGGACGTCGCGCACGACACCCTGTGGGTGCGCGAGCTGCTCTCGGCCGACCATCTACGGCAGCTCCAGTTCGCCGTGGCGGGGAACTGCACCCAGGTCGACCGGCTGGTCGGGACGTGGCACACGCACCCCTACCGGGCGGGTCCGGACGGCCGCGCCCTCAAGGAGCGCGGTCTGTCGGCGCTGGACCTCGAGACTTTCGCGGCCGCCCGCGATCTCATCACCGTCGTGATGTGGGACATGGATTCGATCGACGTGGCGGCGAAGGCGCCGGACGGCTCGGTCCGCCATCCCGTACCGCTCAGCCTGCGCTAGCGCGCAGCGCTCACGTCAGCGTCGAAGACGCCCGTCTCGATCCGGTGGTTGTGCCGGACCTGCACCCAGAGGCGGTAGTGCCCCGGCTGTGGAAACGCGTACGGGAACGAGATCTCACCCGAAGCTACCGCTCCCCGCTCCCCGATCCCCATCTCCATCGCGCCTAGGCGTTTGCCGAGCTCGCCCCGAACGGTGTCGCCCGGCTGGCGCACGATGAACGTCTCCTGCGCAGCGACGGAGATCGTCCCGGCTGGATGCAGGTGCACGAATACTGCGCCGTCGTCGCGCGTGATCATCGCGTGAGCCGCCATGCCCATGTAGGGCTCGAGCGCCGCCGGCTTGCCGCCCGGCGTTCGGACTAAGAACCGCAGGGGCGCCGCCCGGTCGACCACGATCGGCGTGTCGGCCCGCGCCCACGTCATCGTAGAGCCGTCGGCGAGCGGCGCAACGCCTCGGGGTTCCCGCCTCCCGTCTCCCGACCACCACGCGTCGTCAGCGTCGCCAGAAGCCGGGAGTGGGGAGACGGGAGACGATGGCAGATCGAGGGTCGCGACCAGCGTCTGTGCGAACCCGCTCTCGTGCACGATGTCGGCGTAGAGGCGATACGTCCCTACCGGGAGCGGCGGGAGCGTTGACTCGAACGTAGTCGAGTCGACGGGGAGGGGATGGAGGTGGGCGAACGCGTCGAGCCCACCGTCTCGGACCAGAAACAGGTGCATCAGGTGGCCGTGGTCCGGGATGAGCGGCGTCCACTGGCGTTGCCGGGTCGCCCAGGAGCTGTCGTCGATGGCGAACCGCAGCACGTTGCCGGTGGCAGTGGCCCGCACGGTGGCGGCGGCGTGGAGCGGCTGGTACAGCCCACTGCGGTACGCGGCGTCGACCGCATTCCACCACGCTCGGCCCCCGAGCAGCGCGAGAGCGAGCACCAGGGCCCCCACGGAAATCGCGATCCGCGAGCGGAGCCTGCGCCGGCGGTCGGGCTCGGCGCCGGGCTCGAGCCCGCTCTCTCGCACGGCGGCGCCGACGATCGTGAGCGCTCCCACGCACAGGAATGCCCCGAGCGCGAGCAGCGCGGCGCCGAGCGGCTTTTCGAGCGCGAGGCGCCGGGTCGCTACGGCCATGACGGGGACGAGCGTCGTGCCGCTCCCCGCGTCTCCCTCGACCGTCACCCGCACGCTGTAAGCGCCGGCGCTCATGAGCCACAGGGCTGCGCTATAGAGCGTCGAGTCGCCGGAGACGGGTACCGCGACGTCGGGGGGTGGGGGAGCCGCGGTCCGCGGGTCCCAGAACACGGGCAGCACGAGCACGCGCCGGATGGCGCGCGGGGCGAGCAGGCGGACGGTGATCTGGGCGAGCCCGGGCACGACTCCGGGATTGCGCACGATTACCCGCACCGGGTACGCGCCCGCTGCGCCTTCGAAGTAGGTATCCGGGCTACCCACGTGCGCCGAGGCGACGAGCGCGATCCCCACGAGCGCACCCAGCCTGAGCCCGCGGCCCGTCATCGTCGCAGCCTGGCCATCCAGTTCCCCCACCACAACCCGAGCCGGGCGGAGAGCACTGCGAGCAACGCCGCGATCGCCAGCGCGCGCGCCGTCACCGGGTCGGTCTCAGCGCGCCAGAAGCGGTAGCGCCATGGCCCGGGGCGGCTCGAATAGTCCCAGTGGTCCACGCCGAACAGAAAGTTGTGGCTGCGCGGACTTAGCAGAAACTCGGTGAAGAACCATTGCGCCACGAAGAACACCGCCAAGAAGGCGAGTCCGACCAGCGCCGACAACCACCAGTCGCGACCGGGGCCGACGCGCTGCATCACCAGGTCGATCGCTAGGGCCGGGAGCACGAGCAACAACGGAAACGGCGGCGGCACCATGTGTGTCAGCGGATTGAAAACCGGCGCGAGCTTCGGGGTCGCGGGCGCGAGCTGCAGGATCCAGATCATTCCGAGCGAGAAGGCCATGTAGACGAGCGCGGCGGTCGTCGCCGGCCAGCGGAGCCGCACCGCTCGCCCGGCCGCGACGAGCAAGATCGGCACGGCACCGGCCGCTACCTGGTAGTAGCCCGCGTTATGGGCCACGTTGGGGAAGCCGATCTGCTCGATTCCGATCGTGGCGGCGTTCTGGAGCAGAATGCCGATGACGTAGGCGGCGAGGAGCCCGTACAGTCGCGGGGCCCGCTCCGCCGGGCTGCGGTTCTGGAGCGAGAGTACGAGGAAGAGACTGCCGAGCTGAATCCCCCAGATGCCGAGCGCGAGAATCACGTGCGGAGGCGACAGGACCTTCACGTCGAGGCCGTACGCGTTGTGCCACCAGTTGTCGAACGGGGCCGACGTGATCATCGCGAAGGCGCCCCAGATGCACACCCAGGCCCCCAGCGGGCCCCGGAAGCCCCAGAACCCGACGGTCGCCGCCCGGTCTTCCGCCGTGCCCCCGAAGCTCGTCCGGAGCACGAGCCAGCCGCACGCCAGTCCCGCGAGCACGCCGCCCAGGTAGATGGCCGCGTGCGCGGGGGTCCAGAACGTGTCGCGACCGATCGAGCGGTGCCAGGAAATGTCCCAGATGATGCCGACCTTGGCACTCGTCGCCGCAACGAGCGTCGCGGCGACGTACCAGGGCAGGTGCGCAGCGAGCGGCGGCGACCGCGTGCCGGGGGGGGCCGCCGCCGTCATCGGATCACTTGTCCCCCGAGCCTCCAGCGACCAGTCCCTTGCCGCGCCACTTCTCGAAGATCTTCTTGACCTGCTGGTGCGCGTCGTCCAACGCCTGCTTGGCGGTCATCCGGCCCGTGGCCGCGTTGGCGAACATAGTGGGGAGGACGAAGGTGTCGAACACCTCGCTCTCGGCCGGGTTCGCCGGTCCCGGGTGTCCGATGTTGGTGGCCCACTGCAAGGCGGTACTGATCGGCTTGAGCTTGGAGGGCGGGTTCGAGCCGAACGGATCGTTCGCCGTCACCTGCTCCAGCCACTTGTTGCCCGAGGCGATCTTCTGCGCCACGGGCGCGCCGGGATCTGCGACGGAGCCGGTGAAGGACGGAAAGTTGTACAGCTTGCTCCCCAGGACGGCGTCGCGGTAGTGCCCGAGCAAGTCGAGCAGGAACTGCTTGGCGACGTCCGGGCTCTGGGCGAACTTCCAGATCACGTAGATCCCCATCACGTGCTCGCTCGCCCAGCCCGTGCCGCGTGGTCCTTTGAGCGCCGGCACGAAGAACGTGTCGTCCGCCACCGGGAGCTTGTTGTCCTGCGCGGTGCGGTAGGCCGAGATCGAGTTGAGGATGTAGCCCGTCTGGCGGGCATTGAGCGCCTGGTTATTGGACGCGGCGTTCCAGCTCATGACCGACAGGTTCATCCCGGCCTTGAAGAGGCGCACCCCGAACTCCAGTGCTTCGAGCCCGTGATCCGATTTCAAGACCACGTTCTCGTTCGCATCCTGGATCGACCCGTCGAACGACCACAGCATGGCGCGCGCCGCCATGTTGGAGTCGAGCTCCTGCGACATCCCGATCCCGATCGGAATCTGGATCTCGGGATGCTTGGCCTTGATCAAGGGTGCCGCCTTGACGAGGTCCTCCCAGGTCACGGGGCCGTCAGGCATGCCGACCTCGGTCCAATAGCTCTTCAGGTAGTCACCGGGGTCGGGGACGTAGTTGTCGCTGAACCCGAACCACTTGCGCGTCACCGGGTTGTAGGTGCTGCGCTTGCACAGGTCGAGGATCGACCCGTTCTGGCGCTCCGCCTGCTGCACCACGTCCGCCATGTCGAGCACCTGAGGCTCGAACGCGCCCGGAGGCGAGAGGAACTGGAACAGGTCGTGGCCCTGCTGCGCCGCGACCTCGGCGTTGGCGCGGGTGCCCAAGTCGGCGAGGGAGATGTGGTCGACGGTGACCTCGATCCCCTTGGCCGTGCCCCAGTCCTTGGCGTACTTGTCGAACCAGACGTCGTACGACGGAACGAAGTGGCTCCATTGGAGGATCTTGAGTGTCTTCTCCCTACGCTTGATCAGGATGGTGGGACCGAGGGCGACAGCCGCGGCGGCGCCGGTCGTCGTCGTGACGAACTCGCGCCGGTCGATTCCCTTACGCTTGGTCATTGAAATGCCTCCAATTGCTCACAGAAGCGGTGTCAGGTGTCGGGTGCCCGGTGTCAGGCCCCCGACCCCTGACACCCGACCCCTGGAACCTCTCACAGGGTGTACAGCACGCTGAGGGCCACCTGATCGGCGCTCGCGGGACCCGCGACGTACCGGGTCACCGCTCGGAACCACTCCACCCCTAGCGCGTAGCGACCTGCGCGAAAGCGCAGCAGGACGTCGCTGTCGTGGCTCAGCTGCCGGAGCAGGGTGCCTCCCGTCTCCTGGGTGAAGCGTGCCGCGTCCGGCTGATCCATCCCGTAGTAGCCCCACAGACCCCAGTGGGAAGTGAAGTCGTAGCCGGCTTGGGCCCATGCGCCCCAACCGCGGATTCGCGGGCTCGTCTGCGTGATGTGGGCGAACTGCTGCCCGAGCCCCTTGCCGTAGTAGAAGTTGCCGTGCAACGTGAATTTGCCCGGCGCCACACTACCACCCGCCTCGAACCCGACACCGGTCATGTTGGACCCGGCGACACCGGTGCCGCTGGTGTCCTTCCAGTCGACGTGACCGACTACGTAGCCGCTCCACGCGAGCTTCGCGGACCGTTTCCCAAAGTTGAGCCGGCCTTCGATCTGCGGCAGCCCG
This sequence comes from Gemmatimonadetes bacterium 13_1_20CM_4_69_16, assembly GCA_001919865.1. Taxonomy (GTDB): domain Bacteria; phylum Gemmatimonadota; class Gemmatimonadetes; order Gemmatimonadales; family GWC2-71-9; genus 20CM-4-69-16. Next base: position 40,380 of record MNIR01000054.1, read on the forward strand.
GAGGCCTCGCCGTTACCGATGTTGTTGGCGGCAAGTGAATCCCTGGCTGAGGCGGCCGGCCCCGAGCCCTTGAACGCCGCCAGCTGGAGCTGCACCGTGAGCGGTGCTCCTGCGGCGCTCAGGTCCTGGTAAAGGAAGACACCCGGGTACCGCCAGCCCACCATGCCGGTGGCGCCGTAGCCCAGCGGGAACGCGATATGGGTGACCGAGACGGGCACCTCGGCGAACATGGGCGACCAGAACTGCCCGATGCGGAGCGTGGTGCGGCCGTTCCCGAAGTCGACGAACGCGAAGCGGATCCGCATCTGCGGCTGCTCGTCCCCGAACGGCGGCACGCCGTTGAACGCCCCGAAAAAGTCGGTCTCGAGCGTGGCCTTCGGCGCCCATTTGCC
>MNIR01000047.1 GCA_001919865.1 Gemmatimonadetes bacterium 13_1_20CM_4_69_16
GTGATCGCGACCCCGCGCGGTCTCGACTTCGACGCCCTCCAAATGCGGCTGCATCCCGCCGCCTCGCGCGTGGCCAAGCTCGCGAAGGAGACACCCTCGAGCTTCGTCGCCTTCGATCTGCTCGCTTCCGGCGGGCGCGACCGGATGGCTGCGCCGCAGCGCGAGCGCCGGGCGCTCCTGGAAAAAATGTTCACGGGGTTACGTTCACCGCTCCATCTCACGCCGATGACGCACGATTCCGGCCTCGCGAAACAGTGGCTCCAACAGTTCGAGGGCGCGGGCCTGGATGGCGTGATCGCCAAGCCCGCGGGGCTCGCCTACCAGCCCGGCAAGCGCGCCATGATCAAGATCAAGCACGCGCGCACCGCGGAGTGCGTGGTAGCGGGATTCCGCTGGCACAAGACGGGACACGATGCGGTCGGCTCGCTGCTGCTGGGTCTGTACGATGACGAGGGCACGCTGCAGCACGTCGGCGTGACCTCGTCGTTCACGATGGTGATGCGGAAGCAGCTCGTGAAAGAGCTCGCACCGCTGCGCAAGAACGCGCTCGACAAGCACCCCTGGCGAGCGTGGGCGCAGGCCGAGGCGAAGGGCGGCCGCATGCCCGGCGCGCAAAGTCGCTGGAGCGCCGGCAAGGATCTCTCCTGGGAGCCGCTGCGGGTGGAGCGCGTGTGCGAGGTGAAGTACGACCACCTGCAGGGCGATCGCTTCCGCCACGCCGCGACCTTCCTGAGGTGGCGGCCGGACAAGCGGCCCGCCGCCTGCCGCTACGACCAGCTCGAGGTGACGCGGCCCTACCAGCTCGCCAAGGTCTTCTCGTCCGGGTCGAGGCGTTCCTGACGGGGCCGGAGCTTGGGAGGGACGTGCTGCAGGTTCACGCGGATCCGCGTCCAGGTGGACGAGCGGCCGCGCATCGAATCGACCAGCACGTCGGCCGGGTCAAGGAGTTTTGCGACCTTGGGGTGACGCGCCTTCCAGCGTTTGAGCCCCGCGAGCGCGTCCTGCTTGCGCTTGGCTCGCGCGATCTCGATCAACGGGAACTTGGCGGCGCGGGCCCGGGACGGTTGCACGCGCGGCGGCTCGCCGCGCTGCTTCTTGTAGTGCGGCGGCCACGGCGCGTCGCCCTGCCCGGCGCGCTCGTGCCGCGCCGACAGCTCGAGCAAGCCCTCGAGTGAACCGGGGCTCTCGTCGATTCCCGCGTGCCGGTCGCCCAGCTTCGCGAAGCGCTTGGGCATCGTGGCGAGCGTAAAGTCCGCAGGGTCGGCGCTCTCCACTTCGTCCCAGGCGAGCGGCGCCGAGACCCGGGCCTCGGGCGTCGGCCGCACCGAGTAGGCCGAGGCCACAGTGCGATCCTTGGCGTTCTGGTTGTAGTCCACGAACACGCCGTGGCGCTCTTCTTTCCACCATTTGCTGGTGGCGATCTTGGGCGCACGGCCCTCCACTTCGCGCGCCAGCGCCAGCGCCGCGCGGCGGACTTCGTCAAACGTCCAGTGCCGCTCGATGCGCACGATGACGTGCATGCCTCGGGAGCCCGAGGTTTTCGGCCACCCCGTGAGCCCAAAGTCCCGCAGGGTCGCCTGGACCACGCGCGCCACGGCGCGTACCTGCGGCCACTTCACGCCGGGCACGGGGTCCAAGTCCACGCGCAACTCGTCGGGATGATCGAGGTCGTCGGCGCGCACGGGGTGCGGGTGCAGCTCCAAACACGCGAGGTTCGCGAGCCAGACGAGCGCGGCCGCGTCGCGCGGCACGACCTCCTCGGCCGTGCGGCCCGAGGGGAAGCTCAGCGTGACGACCTCGATCCAGGGTGGGCGTGACTCCGGCGCGCGCTTCTGATAGAAGAACTCACCGGTGATGCCGTTGGGGTAGCGCACCAGCACGTTGGGCCGGTCGCCGGCCCCGCGCAGCGCTCCCTCGGCGACGGCAAGGTAGTAACGCACGACGTCGCCCTTGGTGTACTTCGGCTTCGGGAATAGCACTTTGGTGGGGTTCGAGACGGCGATCTCGCGCCCCCCGATGACGATCAGCTCGGGTTCGGCGCTCGCGCGCTTCGGTGCCTTGCCGCGGAGTTCCGGCATAGATTGAAAGAATAGTCCGCTCAGATTGAGGCTGCCAATGCCGCCGAGTCACCAGATCTTCCTGCTCTCGCCCGCCAACTGTGCCGGCAAGCGTGCTGGGTTTCTGCTGCGGAAGGACGCCCGCTCGCCCTTGGCCCAGCGCCTGCGATCGGGAGAAGGCGCCACCATCGGCGAGGTCTTCACGTTCATGAGCGGGCTGTATTTTCGCGGCAAGCTGGCCTATGCCACGGCGTTCGCCAGTCCACCGGAGGGCTCGGTCGGCGTTCAGGTCATCGTGCCGGGCCGGGGCCTCTGTAATCCCCGGGCAATCATCGATCTCGCTGCGTTACGCGCCATCGCCCGGATACCGGTCGACCCAGGCGATCGGCGCTACACCCGCCCGTTGCAGCGCGATGCCGCGCAACTGGCCGAACAACTCCAGCCGAGCGATGCCGCGGTCCTGCTCGGCAGTATCGCGACGGCGAAGTACCTCGAGCCTTTGAAAGCGATGCTGGGACTCAGGCTGCGCTTTCCCCGGGAGTTCATCGGGCGAGGAGACATGAGCCGCGGCGCCCTCATGCTCCGGTGCGCCGCCGAGGGGCGGGAGCTCACATATGTAGTCGATCCTGGAGGAGCACATCCATGCTGAGAGACAGCAAAGCCTTCAGCGGCTTTTCAGTGAACGACATCCCCAAGGCGAAGCAGTTCTATGGCGGAACCCTGGGACTGGAGGTTTCCGAAAACCATGGCCTGTTGAAGCTGCACCTTGCCGGCGGCGCGACGGTACTCATCTATCCCAAGCCGAACCATACTGCGGCAACGTTCACCATTCTGAATTTCCCAGTCCACGATATTGAGCAAGCCGTGGACCGGCTCACCAACAGCGGCGTGCGCTTCGAGCGCTACGAAGGTCAGCTCAAGACGGACGGCAAAGGGATCTTCCGCGGCGGGGGGCCGTTGATCGCGTGGTTCAAGGACCCCGCCGGCAACATCTTGTCGGTCATCGAGGAGCAGTGATGGCGCGAAGCAGCTGGGCGTTCAGCGCCACGATCACGGTCGAAACGGACATGAGCACCGCGCCAACGGCTGGGGAGAGCAGCACCCCGGCGTTCGCCAGCACCCCCGCCGCGAGCGGGATCGCCACGGCGTTGTAGCCCGTCGCCCACCAGAGGTTCTGCACCATCTTGCGGTACGTGGCCCGCGCCAGCTGGACGATCGCCGCGACGTCCCGCGGATCCGAGCGCACCAGCACGATGTCGGCGGACTCGATCGCCACGTCCGTGCCCGCCCCGATCGCGATCCCCACGTCCGCCGCCACCAGCGCTGGAGCGTCATTCACGCCGTCGCCCACCATTGCGACCGTGAGGCCCCGTCGCTTCACTGCTTCGATCTTCGCCGCCTTCTGGTGAGGCAGTACTTCAGCGAAGTAGTCGTCCAGCCCCAGCTCTGCCGCAACCCACCGCGCCACCGCCGCGGCGTCGCCCGTGAGCATGATCGACTGGATGCCCATCGCCTTGAGGCGTCGGATCGCCTCGCGTGACTCCGGCCGGATGATGTCGGCAAGCGCTATCGCGCCGATGATCTGCTGGTCCGCCAGCACGTACACGACGGTTTTGCCCTGATCGGCCAAGCGCTGGACGCGCTCCCCCTCCCCTTGGCTCCCAACCCCTAGCCCCTCGTCCCTCATGTACCCCGGGCTTACCACCTTGACCTCCGCGCCATCCACCGAGCCCTGAGCGCCCCGCCCCGGGATCGCGACGAAATGCTCGGGGGGCGGGAACGGAACCGCGCGCTCCGTGGCCGCGTGCACGATCCCCGCAGCGACCGGGTGCTCGGAGCGGCTCTCGATCGCCGCGGCCAGCCGCAGCACCTCGCGCTCGCTCCGCCCCGCGAGCGGCACGATGTCCGTGACGCCGAGGCGCCCTTCCGTGAGCGTGCCGGTCTTGTCGAACACCACCGCGTCGAGCGCGCGGGCCCGCTCGAACGCCGAGCGATCGCGGATCAGGAGCCCGCTCCGCGCCGACAGCGCCGTGGACACAGCCACGACCAGCGGCACGGCCAGGCCAAGGGCGTGCGGGCACGTGATCACCATCACCGTCACCATCCGCTCCAGCGCGAAACTGAACTCACGGCCCGCGCCGAGCCACGCGACCAGCGTGACGGTCCCGCCGCCCACCGCGATGAGCGTGAGCCACAGCGCCGCCCGGTTCGCGAGGTCCTGCGTGCGCGAGCGCGTCTCCTGAGCTTTACGCACCAGCTCGATTACCTGAGAGAGGTACGTCTCGGCGCCGGTCCGCCGCACCGCGACCGTGATCGCTCCCTCGCCGTTCACAGCGCCGCCGATGACTTCGTCCCCTTCGCCCTTCTCCGCCGGCTGGGACTCGCCGGTCAGCATCGCTTGATTGACGCTGGTGCGACCCGCGACGATGCGCCCGTCCGTCGGGATCTTCTCCCCTGGCTTGACGAGGATGCGGTCGCCTGGCTGCAGCGCGTCCAGGGGCACATCCTCGACGGATCCGTCGGCGCGGAAGCGGTGGGCCTCGGCCGGGAGAAGCCGCACCAGCTGCTCGAGCGCCTGGGATGCGCCGAGCACCGAGCGCATCTCGATCCAGTGCCCAAGCAGCATGATGTCGATCAGCGTCGCCGTTTCCCAGAAGAACACGTTCCCGGGAAGGCCCAGCACGACCAGCGCGCTGTAGGCGTAGGCGACCGTGATCGCCAGCGCGACGAGCGTCATCATCCCGGGCAGCCGCGCCCTGAGCTCGTCGACGAAGCCGGTGAGGAACGGCCACCCGCCGTAGAGGTAGACGGCCGAAGCGAAGGCGAACCCCACGTAACGGTCGCCCGGGAAAGCGAGTCCTCCCCGCAAGCCGAGCAAGTGCCGGACCATCTCGGACGTCGCGAGGACCGGGAGCGTCAGAGCGAGCGAGACCCAAAAGCGCCGCCGGAAGTCGTCCACCATGTGGGCGTGCGCCGAGTGATCCCCGCCCGACGACCCGCCCGGCGGCGGGTGATGGTGCGCGGGATGGTCGTGGTGCGGGTGCACCGACGGCGGACCTACGGGACTGTCATGGTCAGAGTGACTCATTGTTCCACTCATAACACCATCTGGTTCCTAACGGAGCGCCCCTCATGCAGACCACTTCGACGGAGGAACCGGAGTGCGGGGAGCGACGCTCGCCGATAGACTTCCAGTCGCGAAACTGTCTTCGGATGGGGGAACACGCCATGTCCGTGGGTCGAGGGCAGCTGCTGAGACGGCTCGCCCAAGCGTGGGAGGCGTTCCAGCAGTCATACGCCGGCCTGGCGGAGGCCGAGTTATTGGAGCCCGGAGTTACGGGCGCTTGGTCGATCAAAGACGTCATCGCGCACGTGACCTGGTGGGAGGAAGAAGCGCTGACCCATCTGCCGCTTATCCTCGCCGGTGGGAGGCCACCGCGCTACTCCGTGACGTACGGCGGCATCGCCGCCTTCAACGCCCGGATGACCGAGCAGCGGAAGGACCTGACGCTGGCGGAGGTGCTGCGGCACCAGGCCGACGTGCACCGCCGCCTGATAGCGTTGATCGAGAGCGCCCCCGCTGACCAGGTCAGTGGCGAGACGCGGTTTCGCCGTCGCCTGCGGCTCGATACCTACGGCCATTACCCCAAGCACGCGCGGGCGATACGAGAATGGCGAGAGCGGCGATCAACCGTGCCCGGGAGAGAGTGATCGTTCATCTTCTTCTTACCCTGTCGATTTCTGCGAACCCCGTTCGTCGTGCTTAGAGAACAGAGCTTCAAGCCCGGTCGCCAATACACCAGAGGAGACACGACAATGCGTTCCACTTCCATGGCCGCGGCGCTCGCCATCGCCGCGGTCATTCCGGCCCCCAGCCCCATGCAGGCTCAGGCACCAGGCGCGCGCACCGCGCAGGGCGCCTGGGGAGGCAAGACGAATGGCCTGGGCCACTACGCGGACGTGAACGGCATCAAGCTCTATTACGAGACCCACGGAACCGGCCGACCGCTCATCCTGCTGCATGGCGGTCTCGGAGCGATCGAGATGTTCGGCCCCAACCTCCCGGCGCTCGCCAAAGGCCGGCAGCTCATCGCCGTCGATCTGCAAGGCCACGGACGGACGGCGGATATCGATCGAGCCCTCAGCGTCGCGCTGATGTCCGACGATATCGCCGCCCTGATCAAGCACCTTGGACTCGCCAGCGCCGACGTCATGGGCTATTCGCTGGGCGGCGGCGTCGCCCTGCAGCTGGCCATCCGACACCCGGAGGTGGTCGGGAAACTCGTGGTGGTTTCGACGCCGTTCCGGCGCAATGCATTCTATGCCGACATCCTCGCTCAGCAGGGCCAAGTGGGCGCGGCGATGGCCGAGCAGATGAAGCAGACGCCGATGTACCAGCTGTATGCCAGCATCGCGCCGAGGCCGGAGGATTGGCCACGGCTCCTGGGCAAGATCGGTGACGCGATGAAGCAAGATTTCGACTTCTCCAAGGAGATCGCCGGCATCAAGGCCACGACGCTGATCGTCGCGGGGGATGCCGACATATTCCCCCCGGCCCACGCCGTAGAGCTGTTCGGCCTGCTGGGCGGCGGCCAGCGAGACGGAGGATGGGATGGCTCGGGGCGCCCGAAGTCGAGGCTCGCCATTCTCCCGGGGCTGACGCATTACACGATCTTCAACGCCCCGGCGCTGGCGGCTGTGGCGATTCCGTTCCTCGACGACCCGGCGAGGTAGGCCATGCGACTCCTTTCGATAGTCAAATCGGCCGAAAACCAGGGGCCCCCGCCCCAGGTGGTCGCAGCGGCGCGGGCGTTCATCCGCCTGCACCAGCAGCACTGGCCGGGGTGGCAGGGCGAGTGCGAGATTCGGGAGCTGGTATTCCTCGCCCCGTGAGCGCGGGGGAGGTAGGACGCGTCCGCTGCGCGACACGACATGAAAGGAGCGAGCTATGAGCGGTGTACGGGTGCTGGTGGGTACGCGCAAAGGTGCGTTCATCCTGACAGCGGACGGCAAGCGCAAACAGTGGGACGTGAGCGGCCCTCACTTCGCCGGCTGGGAGATCTACCATCTGAAGGGCTCGCCCGCCGACCCGAATCGGCTGTACGCGTCGCAGTCCAGCGGATGGTTTGGACAGGTCATCCAACGCTCCTGCGACGGCGGCAAGACGTGGGAGACGCCTGGCGGCGGAGTGGTGACCGAGCCGGGCAAGATGCCCACCGGCGAGAGCAACAAGTTCGTCTACGACGCGTCTCCCGCCACCGGCAAACCGCTCACGACGCACCAGTGGTACGACGGCACGCAGCATCCCTGGGAGTTCAAGCGCGTCTGGCACCTCGAGCCGTCACTCACCGATCCGGACGCGGTGTACGCCGGGGTGGAGGACGCGGGACTGTTCCAGACGAGCGACGGCGGCAAGACCTGGCTCGAGCTCGCTGGGCTGCGCGGCCATGGCACGGGGCCGCAGTGGCAACCGGGCGCCGGCGGGATGTGCCTGCACACGATCCTACTCGATCCGAGCAACCCCCGGCGGATGCACGTCGCCATTTCGGCCGCCGGCGCCTTCCGGACCGACGACGCCGGCAAGAGCTGGCGACCGATCAACCGCGGCTTGCGGTCGCAGTACATCCCCAACCCGAACGCCGAGGTCGGGCACTGCGTGCACCGCATCGCGCTGCACCCCTCGCGGCCAGGGGTGCTGTTCATGCAGAAGCATTGGGACGTCATGCGCTCGGACGACGCGGGCGACTCGTGGCGCGAGGTCAGCGGGAACCTGCCGACCGACTTCGGGTTCGTGATCGACGTGCACGCGCACGAGCCGGACACCATCTACGTCGTCCCGATCAAGAGCGACTCGGAGCACTATCCGCCCGAGGGGAAGCTGCGCGTGTATCGCAGCCGCACGGGTGGCAACGAGTGGGAAGCGCTCAGCAAGGGCCTGCCGCAGCGTGACTGTTACGTCAACGTGTTGCGCGACGCGATGGCCGTCGACTCGCTCGATGCGTGCGGGGTGTATTTCGGCACCACCGGCGGGCAGGTGTACCTGTCGGCCGATGCGGGAGACAGTTGGACTCCCATTGTGCGGGATCTCCCGGCCGTGCTGTCGGTCGAGGTCCAGACCCTGCGGTGATCCGCGTCGTCCTGCCGCCCCATCTGCGCACTCTGGCGCAGGTGCGTGACGAGGTGCAGCTCGACGTCGGCGGCCGAGTCACGCGAGCGTCGGTGCTCGACGCGCTGGAGGCCAGGTATCCGGTGCTGCGCGGGACGATCCGCGACCACGTCACGCTGCAGCGCCGGCCGTTCCTGCGGTTCTTTGCGTGCGAGCGCGATCTGACCCACGAGCCGCCCGACGCTCCGCTCCCCGACGCGGTCGTAGCAGGGGCGGAGCCCTTCTTCGTCTTAGGGGCCATTGCCGGTGGCTGATGCTACAGGGCGGGTCTAAGGGATCGATCGCACCGCTTGCGTTCGTGCTGGCAGGCGGAGCAGTCGCCGGCACGCTCGACATCACTTACGCCTGTGTCTTTTGGGCATTGAAACGCGGCGTGCCGGTGCAGCGCATCCTGCAGTCGGTCGCTGCCGGTCTGCTGGGCGAGGCCAGCTTCGCGGGCGGTGGAGCCACCGCGGCGCTCGGGCTGGTGCTGCACTACTTCATCGCGCTGTCGATGGCCGTCGTGTATTACCTGGTCGCGCGCCGCTGGCCCCTGCTGTGGCAGCGGCCCGTGCTGGCCGGCGCCGGGTACGGGCTGCTGCTCTACGGAACCATGAATTACATCGTCGTGCCCCTGTCGGCGGCGGGCCGCGGGTCGAAGGATCCGCTGTGGATCGCGCTCAGCATCGCGGTGCATGTGCTCCTGATCGGCATCCCCATCGCGCTGTTTGTCCGACGGGCGGAAGGTTCCCGCCACACTTCAAGCACGTAGCTGCCCTGTCGATTGTGAGGCCCCTCCCTCGTCGGGTAGGTAGAGCAGCTGCAACCGCGCCTTCGAACCCGCACGCAGAGGACTAACGACGATGCGATTCATGATCCTGGTGAAGGCCAACAAGGACTCGGAGGCAGGCATCCTGCCGGACGAGAAGATCCTCACCGAGATGGGCAAGTTCAATATCGAACTGGAGAAAGCCGGCGTGATGCTCGCGGGCGAGGGGCTCCAAGCGAGCTCGAAGGGCGCGCGCGTGCGGTTCTCGGGAAACAAGCGGACGGTGATCGACGGGCCCTTCGCCGAGACGAAGGAGCTAATCGCGGGCTTCTGGCTGTGGCAGGTGAAGTCGAGAGCGGAAGCAATCGAGTGGGTTAAGCGGGCCCCCTTCGGGGACGGCACCGAGCTCGAGATTCGCCAGGTATTCGAGCCCGAGGACTTCGGTCCCGCACTCAAGCCCCAGTACAGGGAGCAAGAGAAGCGCCTGCGCGCGCAGGCGGCCGCGAAGGCTCAGAAGAAGAGGAGATAGGGCGATGCGATTCATGATCATAGTGAAGGCCACGAAGGACTCGGAAGCCGAGGTCATGCCGATCGGCCCGGCCTGGGAGCCTGTCTTTGCCGAGATGGCCAAGTACCACGAGGAGCTACAGAAGGCCGGCGTCCTGCTCGATGCCTCCGGACTCCAGCCGAGCTCGAAGGGCTGGCGCATCAAGTACTCCGGAGGCAAGCGCACGGTGATCGACGGGCCTTTCACGGAAGCCAAGGAGCTCGTCGCCGGCTACACGCTGATCCAGGTGAAGTCGCGGGAAGAGGCGCTCGAATGGGCCAGGCGTTTCCCCAATCCGTCGCTGGAGGACGGCGAGATCGAGGTGCGGCAGCTATACGAACTGGAAGATTTCGGTCCCAGCGAGTCGGTGGAGCGCTTCCGCAAGCTGGACCTGGCATGAGCCAGGTACGCTCGCGCGACGGTACCACGATCGGCTACGATCGGCTGGGCGCGACTCCGCGGGCTCCCGGGTCAGACCCACAACGTCGCGGCCACGGCGCTCGCTCCCGTCCTGAAGGAGTTCTTCGCCCCATGAAAAAATTCGCCTCGGTGGCCGCCTACCTCAGGGCGGTCCCACCCGTCCCGCGGGCCGCCCTCCAAAAGCTGCGCAAGACGATCAAGGCCGCCGCGCCCCAGGCGACCGAGGTCATCAGTTACGGGATGCCGTGTTTCAAACATCACGGCATGCTGCTGTGCTTCGCCGCGTTCAAGGATCACTGCAGCCTCTTCATGAGCACCTACTTGACGAAGACGCTCAAGCAGGAACTGGCATCGTACGAGACCGCCAAAGGCACCATCCGCTTTACCGCCGACAAGCCCCTCCCTGCGGTGCTGGTGCGGAAGCTCGTCAAG
>MNIR01000032.1 GCA_001919865.1 Gemmatimonadetes bacterium 13_1_20CM_4_69_16
GACGCTGGTGTTCAGCCCGAGGCCGAGCGCGATCGTGAGCACGACCGTGGCGACGAAGGCCGGGGAGCGGCGAAAACCCCGGAGCGCGAAGCGGACGTCCTGGCCCAATTCCTCTAGCCAGGCGATGGGCCACCTGCGACTCGGAGCGCGTGGAGTGTTCACCGAGCCACTGACCTAGGCAGAGATCGTACCACGAGCATGAAGGAGGTAACCTGATATCGGCGAATATCTTGGGAGGTGGCTCTCTAAGCTGCGGGGCGCTCCCCGCGTTCGGTTGCGGGATGCCCAGTCCCACAAGCGGACACTTGTCGGCGGCATTTCTAGCACCACGCTTCAGCGTTGTGCCTGCCGAGCCCACGCTTCAGCGTGGGAATCACGGTGCTGCAGAATCGACTAGTCCGTCACGGCTCCGAGGCTCGAGCTCGACACCAGCTTCGCGTACTTCGCCAACACCCCCGACGTATACGCCGGCGCGCGCGGCTTCCAGTTCGCCCGGCGCCGGGCGAGCTCCGCCTCCGGTACGTCGAGGTCGAGGCGCCGCCGCTCCGCGTCGATCGTGATCGCATCGCCTTCCTGGACGAGCGCGATCGGTCCACCGACTGCTGCCTCGGGCGCCACGTGGCCCACGACCAAACCGTAGGTGCCGCCGGAAAACCGTCCATCGGTGACGAGGCCGACCGAGTCCCCCAGCCCCGCGCCGATCAGCGCCGAGGTGGGCGACAACATCTCGCGCATCCCCGGACCGCCCTTCGGACCCTCGTAGCGGATCACGATCACGTCACCATGCTGCACGCGTCCCTTGAGAATCGCTTCGAGGCATGCCTCTTCGGAGTCGAATACCCGGGCCGGGCCGGTCATCGTCAGCGCCTTTACGCCGGTGATCTTGGCGACGCCCCCTTCGGGCGCGAGGTTACCGCGCAGGATGGCGAGATGCCCCTGGGCGTAGAGCGGCCGCTCCCATGGCCGGATCACCTCCTGATCGCGCCGGGGTGAGTCGGGAACGTCCTTCAGCAGCTCGGCGATCGTCCGACCGGTGACCGACAGCGCGTCGCCGTGCAGTACGCCGCGGGCGAGCAGGATCTTCATGACCTGCGGGATGCCGCCGGCGCGGTGCAGATCGGTGACGACGAACCGGCCCGAGGGCTTGAGGTCGCACAGCACGGGAACCCGCGCGCGGATCGCCTCGAAGTCGTCGAGCACGAGCGGCACACCGGCCGCCCGAGCGATGGCGAGGAGATGCAGCACGGCATTGGTCGAGCCGCCGATCGCCATCGTGACGGCGATCCCGTTGTCGAACGCCTGACGCGTGAGGATCTGGTGCGGCCGCAGGTCCGCGCCAATCGCCGCGACCAGCGCCGCCGCCGACTGCGCCGCGCTCTCGCCCTTCTCGGCATCCTCGGAGGCCATGGTGGAAGAGTACGGCAGGCTCATCCCCATCGCCTCGATCACCGACGACATCGTGTTCGCCGTGAACATGCCGCCACAGGAGCCGGCGCCCGGGCAGGCGCGCCGCTCGACCTCGAGCAGCTCGGCCGCGCCGATCTTGCCGGCGCTGAATTCCCCAACGGCTTCAAAGGCGCTCACGACCGTCAAATCGCGGCCGGCATAGCGGCCCGGCTTGATCGTTCCGCCGTACACGAACACCGCGGGGATGTTGAGGCGCGCGATGGCGATCATGGCGCCGGGCATGTTCTTGTCGCACCCGCCGACGGCGAGCACGCCGTCCATGCACTGGGCGCTGCAGACGGTCTCGACCGAGTCGGCGATCACCTCGCGGGAGACGAGCGAGTACTTCATCCCCTCGGTCCCCATCGAGATACCGTCGCTCACCGTGATCGTGCCGAACAACTGCGGCATCACACCCAGCGTCCGCAGCGTGGCCTCCGCACGCCGCGCCAGCACGTCGAGCCCGAGGTTGCACGGGGTCAGCGTGCTGTACGCGTTGGCGACACCCACGATGGGCTTCGAGAAATCACCGTCGCCGAACCCGACCGCGCGCAGCATGGCGCGGTTGGGGGCGCGTTGCGTGCCCTGCGTGATCAGGCTGCTGCGGAGCGGGGTCATGGGGCGGTACCTGATTGCGGATTGCGGATTGCGGATTGCCGATTCGATGAGGGTAGGTCCAATCCGCAATCCGCAATCGCCAATCCGCAATTGCTCAACACGAGATCCGCGATGCGCGAGCCCATCTCACTCGTGCTGAGTACAGGCTCACCGGCTGCCGCAAGGTCCCGCGTTCTCGCGCCAGCGGAGAGCACCGCGCGGATCGCCTGATCCACCGCGTCCGCGGCCTCAGGCAGCTGGAGCCCGTAACGCAGCAGCATGGCGGCCGACGCGATCGCGCCAATCGGATTCGCCACGCCCTTCCCGGCGATGTCGGGTGCCGACCCGTGGATCGGCTCGAACAACCCGGCCCCAGCGCCGAGCGACGCCGAGGGGAGCAACCCAAGGGAGCCCACGAGCACGGCCGCTTCGTCGCTCAGAATGTCGCCGAACATATTCTCCGTCAGCAGCACGTCGAACGCGGCGGGATCGGTGACGAGGCGCATCGCGGCGTAGTCCACGTACAGGTGCTCCAGTCGGACATCGGGGTAGTCGCGGCCTACGGTCGTGACCGTCTCGCGCCACAACTGCGAGACCTCGAGCACGTTCGCCTTGTCGACCGAGGTGACGAGCCGGCGGCGACGCCGCGCGGCGTCGAACGCGACCCGGGCCACCCGCTCGATCTCCGCCTTCGTATAGACGAGCGTGTTGACGGCGCGCGGTCCGTCCCGGCCGCGTGGCTCACCGTAATACAGCCCACCGGTGAGCTCCCGGACGATGAGCACGTCCACGTCGCGCAGGCGGTCCGCTTTGAGGGGCGAGCGGTCGACCAGGGAAGCGAGCACCGCGACCGGGCGCAGGTTCGCGTATACGCCCAGCAGAGCACGCAACCCGAGCAGACCGGTCTCGGGCTTCAGGTGCCGAGGCGCGTGCTCGAGGCCCGGGGCGCCAACCGCGCCGAGCAGCACCGCGTTGGCGCGTTGAACGGCGGCGCGCGTCTCTTCCGGCAATGGATCGCCCACGGCCGCCACCCCGGCGGCACCCACGGGAAAATGCGTCAGGGTGAGCGTGATCCCAAAACGCTGGCCCGCCGCCTGGAGCACGCGCTCCGCCTCGGCGGTCACCTCCGGGCCGATGCCATCTCCAGGGAGCACGGCGATCGCATAACTCTTCACCACCCCTCCCCCAAACGCGGAACGCGGAATTCGGAACGCGGAACAGATGTCCGCCCGTCAGTTCCGCGTTCCACGTTCCGCGTTCCGCGTTCGTAAGCGGCGATCCGCTCCTCCACCAGCAGCGTCCGCCCGATTTCGTCGAGGCCGTGCAGTAGCATCTCCCGGCGGTAGGGCTCGACGATGAACCGGGCGGCGAAGCCCGCGCCGTCTTCCACACGCTGCTCGGCGAGATCGATCGACAGGCGGTACGCACCGCCGGCGGCCGCGTGGCGGCGCAGCAGCTCGGCGATCTCCTCGGGCGAGAGGCGCACCGGCAACACGCCGTTCTGGCAACAGTTCGCGTAGAAGATATCGGCGAACGAGGGAGCGAGGATCGCCCGGAAGCCGTACTCGGAGAGCGCCCACACCGCGTGCTCCCGCGACGAGCCGCACCCGAAGTTCGCCCCGGCGACGAGGATGGTCGCGCCCTGGGCCTCGGGCCGGTTGAGCTCGAACGCCGGATTCACGCTGCCGTCGGGCCGGAAGCGCCAGTCGTAGAACAGGGCGGGACCGAAGCCGGTGCGCTCGACTCGCTGCAGGAATTGCTTCGGAATGATCTGGTCGGTGTCCACGTCGGCGCGCGGCAGGGCAGCCACGGCGCCGGTGTGGCGGACGAAGGGCTCGATCACGACGCGACGGGCTCCCACTGCCGCACGTCGACGATCCCGCCCGCGACCGCGGCAGCCGCCGCCATCGGCGGGCTCATCAGGTGCGTGCGGCCGCCGCGCCCCTGGCGGCCCTCGAAATTGCGGTTGGAGGTCGAGGCGCAGCGCTCTCCCGCCCGGAGAATATCGGGGTTCATCCCCAGGCACATCGAGCACCCCGCGTTGCGCCACTCGAACCCGGCGTCGCGGAACACCCGGTCGAGTCCCTCCCGCTCCGCCTGGGCCCGGACCTGTTGCGATCCCGGGACGACCATCGCCCGCACTCCCGACGCGACGCGCCGACCCCGGACCACCCGCGCCGCGGCGCGCAGGTCCTCGATGCGCGCGTTGGTGCAGGAGCCCAGAAACACGCGATCGATTGGGAGGCCCGCGAGCCGGGTGCCCGGAGCGAGTCCCATGTACTCGAGCGCTCGCGACACGGCGCGCCGCTCGTCGTCGGTCGGGAAGTCGGCCGGATCGGGCACCGCGCCCGTCACGTCGGTGACCATGCCCGGGTTCGTGCCCCACGTCACCTGGGGTGCGACGGCCCAGGCGTCGAGCGTGACGCAGGCATCGTACGCCGCGCCCGGGTCGGTCGCGAGCTGCCGCCACGCCTCGACCGCGCGCGCCCACGCCGCGCCCGTCGGGGCCCGCGGTCGGCCGGCCAGGTACGCGAAGGTCGTCTCGTCGGGGGCGATCATGCCGGCCCGCGCGCCCGCCTCGATCGACATGTTGCACACCGTCATCCGCTCCTCCATCGAGAGGGCGTGGATCGCGTCCCCGGTGTACTCGATGACGTGCCCGGTCGCTCCCGCGGTCCCGATCCGGCCGATCAGGGCCAGGATGAGATCCTTGGCAGTGACACCGGGCCGGAGGGCGCCCGTGATGCGTGCCTCCATCGTCCGTGGCTTGGACCACACCAGGCACTGCGTCGCGAGCACGTGCTCCACGTCGCTGGTGCCGATCCCCAGGGCCAGCGCCCCGAACGCTCCGTGCGTCGAGGTGTGCGAGTCACCGCACACGATGATCATCCCCGGTTGGGTGAGCCCCTGCTCCGGGCCGATCACGTGCACGATGCCCTGGTTGGGTGACTGCAGGTCGAACAGGTCGACGCCGAACTCGCGCGCGTTCACGGCCAGCGCGTCGAGCTGCCGCGCGGCGAGGGGGTCCTCGATCGGCAGCGCGCGGTCGCCGGTGGGCACATTGTGATCCACCGTGGCCACCGTCAACTCCGGCCGGCGCACCCGCCGACCGGCCTGCCGCAAGCCGGCGAACGCCTGCGGCGACGTGACCTCGTGCACCAGGTGCAGGTCCACATACAACAGCGCCGGCCCCTCGGGAAACCGTGAGACGACGTGCGCGTCCCACAGCTTATCGAAGAGGGTGCGGGACGTCATGCCCTGAGGGGCTCGGGCCTTGGGGGCTCGGGCCTCGGGGGCTCGGGCCTCGGGGCTCGGGCCTCGGGTTCGGTTTTCCTTCCCGAGCCCCGAACCCCTAGCCCCGAGCTCCCCTCTTCCGTCCACGGCATCATCGCACGCAGCCGGGCGCCCACGCGCTCGATCGGATGCTCGGCCTCGGCCCGGCGCATCGCCTGGAACCGCGCGGCGCCGCCGCGCGTCTCGCCGATCCACTCGCGCGCGAAGCTGCCGGACTGGATGTCCGCCAGCATGCGCCGCATGGCGGCCCGCACCTCGTCCGTCACGATCTTGGGGCCGCGCGTGTAGTCGCCGTACTCCGCCGTGTCGCTGATCGAGCGCCGCATGAACCCCATCCCGCCGCGGTACATCAGGTCCACGATCAGTTTCAGCTCGTGCAGGCACTCGAAATACGCGATCTCCGGAGCGTAGCCGGCGTTCGTGAGCGTCTCGAAGCCGGCTTGAACGAGCGCCGTCACGCCGCCGCACAGCACGGCTTGCTCCCCGAACAGATCGGTTTCCGTCTCCTCGCGGAACGAGGTCTCGAGCACACCGGCCCGGGTGCAGCCGATCCCGGCGGCGTAGGCGAGGGCGTCGGCGAGGGCTTGGCCGCTCGCGTCACGCTGCACGGCCACGAGCGCGGGAACGCCGCGGCCCGCCTGGTACTCGCTGCGCACCATGTGGCCGGGGGACTTGGGGGCGATCATCGCCACGTCGACCGAGGGTGGCGGCACGATCTCCCCGAAATGGATGTTGAAGCCGTGCGCGAACAACAGCGTCTTGCCCGGACCGAGTGTCTGGGCGATGCCGCTCTCGTACACGGCGCGCGCCTCCTGGTCGGGGACGAGCACCATCACGATGCTGGCGGCGGCCGCGGCGTCGGCGATCGGCCGCACGTCCAGGCCCTCCGCCCGCGCGCGCTCCCACGACGCCCCGCCCGGGCGCAGCCCGACGATCACCCGCACCCCGCTGTCCCGCAGGTTGAGCGCGTGCGCGTGCCCCTGGCTGCCGTATCCGATGACGGCGACGACGCGGTCCCGCAGCCGGGCCAGGTCGGCGTCCGCGTCGTAGAAGACGCGCACTCCTGACGGACTCATGTTCACACCTCCGTAGTGGAATCTTCGGTCGCCACCAGCATCACGTCACGCACGCCGACGATCTTGTGAAACTGCTGCACGACCCGATCGGCGGTGGCGGGGTCGGTTTTCAGCACGAACGTCAGCCGCGACACGCCCGCCGTGTCGCTGGGCCGCAGGGCAAGGTGCTCGATGGCCACGTTGCGGCGGCGCAGCACGCCGACCGCGCGGTTCAGAGTGAGCAGCGCGTCGTCCAGCAGGACCGCGACGGTGTGCGAGGCGGGCATTGGGGGGGGACGCTCAGTCTCCAGCGGCCGGCGCCGTTTCGATCGGCTCGGAGAGCGAGCCGCCCGGCGGAATCATCGGGTAGACGTTGGCCTCCTGCTCGATCACGAACTCGACCAGCGCCGGCCCCGCGTGGTCGTTGGCCTGCGCGACAGCATCCGGGAGCGCGGCGGCATCCTTCACTCGCCACCCGGGGATGCCGTATGCCTCGGCGAGCTTGACGTAGTCGGGACTCCAAATGGGCGTGCACGAATAGCGCTTGCCGTGGAAGAACTGCTGCCACTGCCGCACCATCCCCAGGTAGCCGTTGTTGAAGATCGCCATCTTCACAGGGAGCTGCTCCTGCACCATGGTTCCGATTTCGGCCATGTTCATCTGAAAGCCCCCGTCGCCGGAGATCGCCCACACCGTCTCGTGCGGCCGCGCCAGGTGCACGCCCATGGCCGCGGGTACCGCGAACCCCATGGTGCCGAGGCCGCCCGACGTGATGTGCGAGTTGGGCTCCCGGTAGGGATAGAGCTTGGCGACCCACATCTGGTGCTGGCCCACGTCCGTCACGATGGTGCAGCGTCCCTCCGTTGCCTGGTAAAGCGACGCTAGAATCGTCTCGGGCGCCAGGTCGCCTCGGAACGCCGCCGCGCGCGGTCGCGTGAACTCGCGGATCTCTTCGAGCCAGGGCACGCAGGTCCGCGGCTGTACCACGGCGGCGAGACGGCGCGTGACGTCGCGCGCGTCGCCCACAATCCCCACGGCCACCGGCACGTTCTTCCCGATCTCGGCGCGGTCCAGGTCGATGTGCACGATGCGGGCACGCGGCGCGAAGCCGGCCGTGTTGCCCGTCACGCGGTCGTCGAACCGCAGCCCGATGCCGACGATCAGGTCGGCGTGCTGGATGGCGCGGTTCACGCGCACCTCGCCGTGCATCCCCGGCATCCCGAGGAACAGCGGGTGGCCGTCGGGGAACGCGCTGATGCCGAGCAGCGTCGTGATCACCGGGATCCCGGTCTTCTCCGCGAGCGCGCGCACCTCGGTGTAGGCGTTCCCGAGGATCACCCCGTGCCCCACCATGAGCAGCGGGCGCTCAGCGGCGGCGATGAGGCGGGCAGCCTCGCGGACCCCGTCCGGGTCTTGGGGATTGGGGCTGGGGGCTCGGGTGTCGAGCCCCGAACCCCGAGGCCCGAGCCCCAAGAAAGCCGTCTTCTGGTTCTGCACATCCTTGGGCACGTCGATCAAGACCGGGCCGGGACGCCCCTCCTGCGCGATCGCCAACGCCTCCCTCACCACCGCTGCCAGCTCGGCGACGTCTTGCACCAGGTAATTCTGCTTGGTGATCGGCAGGGTCATGCCGATGATGTCGGTCTCCTGGAAGGCGTCCCGCCCGATCATCGCGCGCGGCACCTGCCCCGTGATCGCCACGACCGGCGAGCTGTCCATGTGCGCGGTCGCGAGCCCGGTCACCAAGTTCGTGGCGCCGGGACCCGACGTGGCGACGCACACGCCCACACGCCCGCTGGCGCGGGCGTACCCGTCTGCCGCGTGCGCCGCGGCCTGCTCGTGACGCACCAGGATGTGCCGCAGCCGCGGGTGGTCGCCCAGGGCGTGGTAGAACGGCATGATGGCGCCGCCGGGGTACCCGAAGATCACGTCGACGCCTCCCTCCACCAGTGTGCGGCAGAGAATCTGGGCGCCCGTGAGCATCTCAGTCATCGACTCACACTCCCCAGAGGTAGATGGCGTTGAGCGACCGGTCCTCGAGCTCGTCGGCGTAGCTCGCCTTATTGATGGCGTGCAGCACCGCGCGGGCGCTCGCCTCGACGATGTCCGTGGAGGCGCCGTGCCCCGAGAGCGACTTGCCCGCGACGCGCACCTGCACCAACACCTGGCCGAGGCTGTCGCCGCCCGGGGTGACGGACTGGATCGCGAGGTTCACGACTTCGACGCGGCGCTCGACGACTGCGCTGATCGCCGCGATCGCGGCCGCGATCGGCCCGTTGCCGCTGGCCGTCGCGCTGCGCTCGCCCGACCAAGGGCCGGTGAGTCGGACCGTTGCGGAGGCCGGCGTGGAGCCGCACGTCACCTCCAGGTGGGCGAGCCCATAGACCTCGGGGGCGTCGTGAAACCGCCCATGCAGCAGCGCCAGGAGATCCTCGTCGAGCACCTCCCGCTTCCGGTCCGCCAGCGCGGCGAACTCCGCGTACAGCTTGGCGATCGTCGCCTCGTCGAGCTCGTATCCGAGCTCCTGGTAGCGCCGCTCCAGCGCGTGGCGGCCGGAGTGCTTCCCCAAGACCAGCGTGGAATGGGGAACCCCGACCTCTTCGGGCCGGATGATCTCGTAGGTCAAGCCGTTCTGCAGCAGGCCGTGCTGGTGGATGCCCGCCTCGTGGGCGAACGCGTTCCGTCCGACGACCGCCTTGTTCGGCTGGGGGAAGACGCCGATTACGTGAGACAGCAGCTGGCTGGTGCGGAAGATCTCCTTCGAGTTGACGCCGCATTGGAACGCCACCGCGTGCGAGCGGACGCGGCCCGCCATGACGATCTCCTCCAGCGCGGCGTTGCCCGCGCGCTCGCCGATCCCGTTGATGGTGCACTCCACCTGGCCCGCGCCCGCCTCGATGGCGGCGAGCGAGTTGGCCACGGCCAGGCCCAGATCGTCGTGGCAGTGGGCGCTCAACACCGCCCGCTCGCTGTTGGGCACGCGCTCGCGCACCGCGCGGAACATGGCACCGTACTCGGCGGGCAGCGCATAGCCCACCGTGTCCGGAAGGTTGACGGTCGTGGCCCCGGCGGCGATCGCGGCCTCCACGACGCGACACAGGAAGGCGAGGTCGGTGCGCGTCGCGTCCTCCGCCGAGAACTCCACGTCATCGGTGTAGCGACGGGCCCGCCGGATCGCCGCCTCGGCGCGGGCGAGGCAGTCGTCGCGGCTGATCTTGAGCTTGTGCTCGAGGTGCAGGTCCGAGGTGGCGATGAACACGTGGAGCCGCGGTCGCGCCGCCCCCTGCAACGCCTCCCCGGCCAGATCGATGTCGCGATCGTGGCAGCGCGCCAGGGCGGCTACGGCGGAACGCCGCACCGCCTGGGCGACGCCGCGCACGGCCTGCTGATCCCCCTGCGACGCGCTCGGGAACCCCGCTTCGATCACGTCCACGCCCAGGGCGTCCAGCTGGCCGGCGAGCCGCAGCTTCGCCTCCGGCGTCATGGAGTTGCCCGGCGCCTGCTCGCCGTCCCGCAGCGTGGTGTCGAAGATGATGACGTCTCTCCCCATGGCGACCGCTCCGCCCCCTTTCCCAATCGGCTGGGTGACCAAAAAAAACCGCGGACCTTGAAGGGGTCCGCGGCGCTGATGCTGCACTGCTGTGTCGCTAGCTGCTCATGTCTTCGATTCGCGCGCCGCCGACCCCTCCTGAGCGATAATGCTCAGCAGCAGGACCAGCAGCAGGACCAGCACGAGCGCGAACGGCATCACGAGTAAGGCGTTCCGAGTTTCAGGTGGTGGCCAGCTAGGTTACCCGCGTGAGCCCGGGGTGTCAAGGCCGGCATGACCTGGTCCGCAAACCGCTCCATTTCCTCGTACTGCGGGCTGAACTGCAGCAGCAACAGCTCGACGCCGGCGCGCTCGAACTCGGTGATGCGGTCGGCGATCTGCCGCGGCGTACCCACCAGGCCCGCCTTGAGCCCGCGGTTCGAGACGGAGTAATCCTCGAGGCTGACGCGCTGCTCGAGCTGGGTGTTAGCGATCCACTCCTGGTAGTTGGCGTAGCCCGCCGCGCTCTGGCGCACGTCGGTGATGCGGGCTACCTCGCGCTGGGCGGCGGCCTCGGTGGGGCGGCACACGACGTAGCCCGCGACGCCGAACTTGAGGGGCGGGAGCCCTAACCGCTCGCGCCGCGCCCGCAGGTCGGCCACCTTCGCGGCGATCCGCTCGGGCGGGTCGCCATGCATCAGGTACGCGTCGCAGCTCCGGGCGATCAGCTCCTTCGCGGTCTCCGATTCGCCGCCCGCGTACAGCGTGGGCCGCGGCCGGGACTTGGGCTTCGGCTCGAGGATCGCATTCTCGACCCGGTAGTACGTCCCCGCGAAGCTGAACCGCGGCTCGGCCCACATGCCGCTCACCACCGCGAGCCACTCGGCGGTGCGCGCGTAGCGCGCGTCGTGCTGATCGAACTCGACGCCGTACTGGCGCGCCTCGTCGGCCCACCACGAGGACACCACGTTGAGGGTGACGCGGCCCCGGCTGATGTGGTCGATGTTGGCCGCCTGCTTGGCAGCGAGCGCCGGGGCATGAAACGTGGGGCGCACCGCGATCATCAGCTCGAGCCGCTCCGTCACCGCGGCGAGCGCCGCGGTGGTCGTCCAGGCATCGAGCGCGGGCGCGTCCGGCCCCTTGATGTCGTTCAGGTTGAGTTCGGCGATGAGCGTGACGTCGTAGCCGAGCTGCTCGCTGCGCCGGGCCAGCCGGCGCACGTAGTCCCAGCTCGCCTCCATGCCTTCCTCGGGCACGTTGCGGAGCCACCCGCCGAACACCGGAAGCCAGTAGCCGAAGCGCATCGTCACTGCGCCTCGCGCTCGAGGTAATCCACCAGCCGCGCGAACGGGTCGAACCCCACCACGCGCGGCGCGTCGGCCACGAAGTTCGAGAGCGCGTTGATGTCGTAGTAGTACCGCCGCCCGTCGCGCGCGTCGATCAGGTACTCGACTCCGCCGACATCGATGTGCGCCGCCCGCATGATGCCCTCGACCTGGGCGACGATCTCCGGCGGCGGCTGGTAGCCCTCCACTCGGAGATTGTTCTTCGGCGCGTCCACCGGGCAGGCCGCCCGCACCAGCTCGGCGCCCCCCACGGTCTGACACACGTCCGCGGGGCAGAGATTGAAGCTGTCACCGGGGGTGTAGATCCGGATCGCGTAGAGGTAGCGGCCGCCGAGCACTTCGACGCGCACGATGCGCCCCTCGTCCGCGGGGATGTACTCCTGCACCAGCGCGGTGTGGTCGATCCCGAGCTCGAGCGCGCCGGCGCGCACCGCCCGCTCGAGCTCTTCCAAAGTCTCGAAGCGCCGCACGCCCGCCCCCGAGCCACCGATGTTGGGCTTCACGACCACCGGGAAGCGGAGCCCCTGCGCCGCCTCGGGGGCCTCGGCCGCGTGGTTGATCACGCGGGATCGCGGGTAGGGCAGGCCGAGCTCGCGCAGCAACGAGAGCTGCAGCGCCTTGGACGTCTCGGTGACGTACGCGTCGTAGTCGTTGATCACGCGGACGCCGTGCCGCTTCAGGTACGCGAGATAGTGCAGCGTATAGAAGATGGCGTTCCCGTGCCCGCGCAGATACGCCGACGGGCTCATGCGGTTGAAGACGAGCGAATAGGACGGACGCCCGTCGCCAGCCTCGAACCGGTGCCGCGCGGCGTCGAGCCGCACATACGGCACACCGCGTCGATCGAGCTCCTGGAACAACGGCCGGAACCAGTCGGGGTGCTCGAAGTAGATCGCGATGGGACGCTGGGGG
>MNIR01000018.1 GCA_001919865.1 Gemmatimonadetes bacterium 13_1_20CM_4_69_16
TCCATGTTCCAGGTTCCACGTTCCACGCGGCGCGTCCAATTCAGGACCATGTCCACCAGCCCCTCGGTTTCCGGCCGCGGGATGAGCGCCCGCCGGTCGAGCTGCAGCTCGAGCCGGCGGAAGGCCACCCGCCCCACCGCGTAGGCGAACGGGAGGCCGCTGGCCCGGCGCTCCACCGCTTGCCGGAATCGCTCCTCCAGCTCGGCCGGGGGCTCCTGGTCGCGCCGCAACCAGACGTCGCCGGGCTTCGTCCCCGCGCCAGCGACGGCCGCCCACAGCATGGCGGCCTCGCGGCGCGGGCTAGGCAGGTCCAAAGGCGTGAGCCGCCCGACCGCCTGCTCGAGCGCGCTGGCGATCGACGAAGCAGGCGCAGCGCGCTCAGGCACTGAGGCGCTCCTTCTCTCCCGCCAGGCGCAACGCGTTGATCAGCTCGTCGAGCTTCCCGTCCATCACCTCGGCGAGGTCATGCGTGGTGAAGCCGATGCGATGGTCGGTGACGCGGTTCTGCGGGAAGTTGTAGGTGCGGATCTTCTGCGACCGATCGCCCGTGCCCACTTGAGCACGCCGCACCCGCGCCCGCGCCGCCTCCTGGTCGGCGAGCATCCGGTCGAGCAGCCGCGCCCGCAGGATCTCCAGCGCCTTGATCTTGTTCTGGAGCTGCGACTTCTGATCCTGGCACTTCACCTCGAGTCCCGTGGGGAGGTGGGTTACCCGCACCGCGCTGTCCGTGGTGTTGACGCTCTGGCCGCCCGGGCCGCCTGAGCGGAAGACGTCGATGCGCAAGTCCTTGTCCTCGATCTTGACGTCCACGTCTTCCGCCTCCGGGAGGACCGCCACGGTCGCGGCCGAGGTATGTCGCCGGCCCTGGGTCTCGGTCTCGGGAATGCGTTGCACCCGGTGCACGCCCGACTCGTAGCGCAGCGTGCCATACGCCTTAGGCCCACGCACCGCGAAGATCGCCTCTTTGAGGCCGCCGAGGTTGCCTTCCGAGAGCGCCAACACCTCAACCTTCCACCCGCGTCGCTCGCAGTAGCGCGTGTACATGCGGAACAGGTCGGCTGCGAAGAGCGCCGCCTCGTCCCCACCCGTGCCGGCGCGGATCTCCACAATGGCATCACGATCGTCGAGGGGATCGCTCGGCGTGAGCAGGTCCGCGAGCAGGGCTTGCGCCCGCTCGATCTCGGGGCGGAGGCGCTCCACATCGGTCCGCGCCAGCTGCGAGAGCTCGGGGTCCTTGTCCTGCAGCACCTCGCGCGCCTGGGCGAACTCGTCCTGGAGCTGCTCGAGGCGGCTGTGAGCCTGGCGGATGGCGTCAAGCCGCGCGTGCTCGCGGCCCAGCTGCTTCAGCTGGGCCGGATTCCGCGCGGTCTCGGGGTCGGCCAGGGCTCGGGCGACCTCCTCCGCCCGCGCGAGCGCCTGGCGGAGTCGGGCCTCCATGGATCAGCTGGCGGTCTTATCCGTGGCGTATCTCTGGCGGAACCGCTCCACGCGCCCGGCCGTATCCAGGAGTTTCTGCTTCCCGGTGTAATACGGGTGGCACTTGGCGCAGATTTCGACGTGGATCACGGGCACCGTGGACCGCGTCACGAAGCTGTTCCCGCAGGCGCACTGCACTTGAGCGCGCCGATAGGCGGGGTGAATACCGGATTTCACTGCACTGTATCCTTGCGTAGATGTCGGACGACGTAGAAGGTCGGAAATATAACTGGCATCGTAAGTTGGCGGCAAGGCGCCACATTGACACCGGCCACGCCAACACGTAAGCTTGCGCCACCAAGAGCCCTCAAGCCCTGGAGAACGCCTGCGTGTCGGTGACCGCCATCCTCCAGAAGGTCCCGCTGTTCGGCCAACTCTCCCCCACCGAGCTCGAGCGCGTGGCCGAGATCACCCGCGAGCGCAGCTACCCCCGCAATTCCGTGATTTTGTTCGAGGATGATCCCGGCGACGCCTTGTACGTCGTGGCCAAAGGCCAGGTCAAGGTGGTGCTGATCGGGGAGGACGGGCGTGAGGTCATTCTCTCCGTCCTGGGCGAAGGGGACTTCTTCGGCGAGATGTCGCTGATCGACGAGGAGCCCCGCTCGGCGCACGTGATCGCGATGGAGGACTCGAATCTCCTCGTGATCCGGCGCGAGGACTTCCAGAGCATCCTGCAGCAGTCGCCCGGCATCGCGATGGGGCTGTTGCGGGAGCTCTCCCGCCGGCTGCGGCGCGTGGACGAGAAGGTCGGGAGCCTGGTGCTCCTCGACGTCAACGGGCGCGTCGCCCAGCTGCTCCTCGACCTCGCGGACGAAGCGGGGTCGAATCACATCACCCGCCGTCTCACCCACCATACGATCGCCCAAATGATCGGCTCGAGCCGCGAAACGGTGAGCCGCACGATGCGCGAGCTGGTCGAAAAGGGTCACATCGAGATCAGTCGCCGGGAGATCCTGATTCGCGACCGCGCCGCGCTGGAGGCGTCGGCAGGGCGGTCGTGAATCGCGTCACCAGTCGTGAGTTGGGTCACGCACGAGGGGTGAGCCCGCGGCTTGTTCTACGTGGCCGATTTTCCTTAACTTAGCCAAGGGTACGGCGTGCGGGGACCATGGCCTACACGGTGACGTTCTGGGGAACGCGGGGCTCCATCCCGACCCCCGGCCCGCACACCGCACGCTACGGCGGCAACACGCCCTGTGTGGCCGTGGAGGACGCCGCAGGTCGGCTGGTCATCCTCGATGGCGGCACCGGCATCCGCGCGCTGGGACTCAAGCTGGTGGAGCGCCAGAACGGCGCGGTGCAGGCGGAGATCCTGCTCTCGCACGCGCACTGGGACCACATCCAGGGCCTGCCTCACTTCAAGCCGTTCTTCGCCCCCGGGAACGCGGTACGGATCTGGGGCTCGCGGCAGGGTACCACATCGCTCGAGGCAATTTTGCGCCAACAGATGGACCCGTCGGTGTTTCCGATCCCGCTCGACGCACTGTCAGCCAAGTTGACGGTGCAGCAGGTCGAGCCGGGAGAGTTCACCGTGGGCGCGTTCCGGGTGCGGGCGATGCGGTTGCGGCACCCCGGGACGACGCTGGGGTACCGGCTCACGCCGGTCGTCGGGGGGCCGAGCATGGCGTACGTGACCGACAACGAGCTGGGCTCGGGGGGCCACTACGACACGCCGGCGTCGTGGCGCAAGGATCTGGTGGCGTTCCTCGCGCACGTGGAGCTCCTCATCCACGACGCGATGTACACGCCGCAGGAGCTCGAGCAGCACCGCGGGTGGGGCCACTCCACGTTCCAGGAGGCGGTGACGCTCGCAGCGGACGCCGGCGTGCAGCGGCTCGTACTGTTCCACCACGAGCCCGAGCACGGCGACGCAGACGTCGACGGCATGCTCACCGCTGCGCGCCGCGAGGCGAACGCGCGCGGCAAGCCGGCCGAGGTGATGGCGGCACAAGAAGGGACGACCCTGACTCTCTGATTCGAGGAGCACGCTATGGTTGCGCGTTGGCCCGTTTCGCTCTTGGCCCTGGCCCTGCTGTGCCCCGCCCCCGTCGGGCTGGGCGCCCAGGCGCGGGGGCAGGACACTCGCCCCGGGATCGCCGTCTTTCCGTTCGATAACGGCGGCTCCTACGGGCAGAACAAAGACAACTTCGACGCCCTGCAGAAGGGGATCGCTGGGCTGATGATCTCGGATCTGGCCGCCAATCCGGCGGCCCGCGTGGTGGAACGGGAAGAGCTGCAGAAGCTGCTCGACGAGCAGAACCTGGGGACGGCGGGGCGAGTGGATCCGCAGACCGCGGCGAAGATCGGCAAGCTGGTGGGGGCGCGGTACGTCGTCACCGGCGTCTTCATCGATTTCTACGGCGACTTCCGGCTCGACGCGAGGCTCATCAACGTCGAGACGGGCGAGATCGTCAAAGTCGAGTCGGATCGGATGCAGCGCGACCATCTGTTCGATCTGATTCGGACGGTGGCGGCGAAGCTCATGAAGGATGCGAACCTGCCGGCGCTGCCCCGGCAGGCGTCGGACCAGCGGCTGGGCCGGCAAGTGCCGACCGAGGCGCTCACGTACTACTCGCGCGCGCTGCTGTACCACGACCGTGGGCAGAAGGACAAGGCGGTCGAGATGTACCAGAAGGCGCTGCAGGTGTTCCCCGATTTCGCCGAAGCCTCGGACGGGCTCAAGCGCGAGAAGACCTCGTAATCGTGCGGTGAGCGATTAGGTACGTCCTGCTCCATACCTCCACGTGGCGGCCGGCGAGCGTGGCGCCTGCGCTCGAGGGGGCGCAGGTCGAAGTGCGTGAGGTGCGCCTGCCGCGCGACCTCACAGTGGACGAGCGGCCGACGGTGCTGGTGCTCGATGCCGAAAGCCGCTCGGCGCTCCCGCTGGACGCGCTGCGCGCTTTCGTGGACGCGGGCGGTGCGATCGTGGCGCTCGGGCGCGACGGCGAGCCGGACGTCCCGGCCGCGATACCGTCCGAGCTGCTCTCGGGCTTCGTGCGCCACCCCGCAGGTGCGCGACAACTGCTCGTGGCCGTACGGTCGGGATATCGCGAGGCCGCCGCCCGGGCGGAAACGGCGCGGGCGCGGGCCGAGGCAGCGAGCCGCGGCCGCGAGATCGGTGAGCTCACGCGGATCGGCGTCGCGCTCGGCACCGAGCGCGACCTCGATAGCTTGCTGGACCTGATCCTCACCCAGGCGCGCCGCATCACGTCGTCCGACGCGGGTAGCCTCTACCTCATCGAGGGCGAGCCGGGCCAGAAGCGCTTGCGGTTCCGCCTCGCCCAGACGTATTCGAAGCCCGAGGCACCGTTCGTCCAATTCACGATGCCGATGGACCGGACCAGCCTCGCGGGCTACGCCGCCGTGACCGGCGAGCCCCTCGTCATCGACGACGCGTATTTCCTGCCGCCCGACGTCGAGTACACCATCAACCGCTCGTTCGACGAGCGCTACGGCTACCGCACCAAGTCGATGCTCGTGATCCCGATGAAGGACCACCGGGAGCAGGTGATCGGCGTGCTGCAGCTGATCAACCGCAAACGCAATCTCGAGGCGATGCTCGCGACCCCGGCCGAGGTGGAGCAGCACGTGGTCCCCTTCTCGAAGCGCACCGTCGAGCTGGTCACGGCCCTGGCGGGCCAGGCGGCGGTGGCGATCGAGAACGGCCAGCTGTACCGCGAGATCGAGCGTCTGTTCGAGGGGTTCGTACAGGCCGCCGTGCGCGCCATCGAGCAGCGCGACCCGACCACGTTCGGCCATTCCGGGCGCGTCGCCGACATGACCGTGCGTCTGGCGACCGTGGTGGACCAGGCGGCGGAGGGCCTTTATCGCAGCCACAAGTTCACCCGCGAGCAGCTACGCGAGATCCGCTACGCCGGCTTGCTGCACGACTTCGGGAAGGTCGGCGTGCGCGAGCAGGTGCTCGTCAAGGCCAAGAAGCTCTATCCGCTCCAGCTCGAGCTGATCCGCCAGCGGCATGACTTCGTGCGGCGCAGCGCCGAGCAGGAGTTCTGGCGCAAGCGGGCGGAATTCCTCGAAACCCACGGACGCAAAGGGTATGAGCAGTTCCTGCGAGGCCTGGAGCAGGAGCACGCGCACGCGCTGGCCGAGCTGGATGGTTTCATGGCGGCGGTGGCCCGGGCGAACGAGCCGACCGTACTCCCCGCCAAGCGATTCGACGAGCTGCTCGACCTCGCCGGCCGCACGTACGCGGACCTGGCGGGCACCGCGCGCCCCTACCTGACCGACGAGGAAGTCCGTTATCTAACCATCCCGAAGGGCAGCCTCGACGAAACCGAGCGGCTCGAGATCGAGAGCCACGTCAACCACACGTACAACTTCTTGAGGGAGATCCCCTGGACGCGAGAGCTGCAGGATATCCCCCTGATCGCGTACGGGCATCACGAGAAGCTCGACGGGCGCGGCTACCCGCGCCACGTGACGGGTGACGCCATTCCGATCCAGACACGCATGATGACCATCAGCGACATCTACGACGCCCTCACGGCGGCCGACCGCCCCTACAAGGCGGCCGTCGTGCCCGCGCGGGCGCTCGACATCATGGACGAGGAAGTCCAAGCCGGGCAGCTCGATTCCGAGCTGTTCCGGCTGTTCGTCGCGGCCAAGCTGTTCGAGAGGAACGCCTAGCTCAGGATCAGCCTCGCCGACACGAGCAGCAGGAAGGCCCCGAACGCGCGACGCAGCACCACGTCGCTCAGTGACCCCGCCAGCTTCGCGCCCACCAGCGCTCCGACGAACAGGCCCGCTGCGAGGATCGCGGCGTAGGGAATGTTCACCTGGCCCCGCTTGTAATACTCGAGCGTCCCGAGCAGCCCGACCGGCAGGAGCAGCGCGGCGAGCGAGGTGCCGCTCGCCGTGTGCTGCGGCAGCTTGCCCAGTAACACGAGGGCCGGAACGATGATCACGGCCCCCCCGATGCCGAACAGCCCTGACACGACGCCGCCCGCGAGGCCGATCCCAGCGACCAGCATCCAGTTCATCGGTCGTCTCCTTGTTGCGGTGTGCCCCAACCACCGCCGCCCGGTGTCTCGATGCGCAGTACGTCCCCCGGCTCGAGCAGCGTGCTGACTTTGGGCGCGAGCGGAGTGCCGTTCAAGATAGTCCGCCCCACCGCACCCTGCCCCCCGCCGGCCGCACCGGCGGGGTGGTGTCGGCGTCGCTCCGCGAGTACGCTCAGCTCCATCGACGCGAGCGCTTCGAACTCGCGCGTCACGCCGTCGCCACCCGCCCACCGCCCGGCTCCCCCACTGTCCCGTCGCAAGGCGTAAGTCCTCAGCCGCAAGGGATACTCCATTTCCAACACCTCGATCGGCGTGTTGCGCGTGTTGGACATGCCGACGTGCACGCCCGATGGCCCGGGCGCGCCCTGGCTCGCTCCTTGTCCCCCACCGATCGTCTCGTAGTAGGTCCAGCCGCCCACCTCCCCACCACCCCGTTGCCCGTCACCCATTGCACGTTGCCCGCCGAACGTGATGTTGTTCATGGTTCCCTGGCCCTGCGCCGGTACACGGATCCCGCCGCGCGCGAGCGCCAGAAACAGCGTGTCGACGATGCGCTGCGACGTCTCGACGTTGCCAGCGGCGACCGCGCTCGGGTAGCGCGCGTTGACCAGACAGCCGTCGGGCGCGGTGACGCGGATGGCGCGCTGCACGCCGCCGTTCGTCGGGACGTCTTCGGGGAGCAGCGTGTGCACCACGAACAGCACCGCCGAGCGCGCCACCGCCAGCGGGCAGTTGATGTTCCCCCGCACGGCCGGCGCGGTCCCCGTGAAGTCGGCGTGAAACACACCGTCGCGGATGTCGATCCGCACCGTGATGGGCACATCCACGTCATCCACGCCGTCCCCCTCGAGCCAATCCGTGGCGGTGAGACCGGTGGCGCTGAGTCGTGCCAGCACTTCGCGAGTGCGTCGTTCGGCGTAGTCCATCAGGTCGCGGCCAGCCCCCTGCACCGCGGGCCAGCCGTAACGGCCGGCGAGAGCCCGCAGGCCGTCCGCACCGCGCTCCACCGCCGCTCGCTGCGCCGCGAGGTCACCGCGCCGCGTCTCGGGCGTGCGCACGTTGGCGAGCAGGACGCGCTCCACCGCCGGCGTGAGCGGCAGCGGCGGCACGATCACCCCCTCGGCGAAGATCTCGCGGGCACCGGCGGGCATGCTGCCGGCCTGGATTCCTCCGACATCCGAGTGGTGCGCCCGGACCACGCTGTACCCGCCGACTTGACCTGTTATGTCGATCGCACCGATGAGGGTGATGTCGGGGAGGTGTGACCCGCCGGTGTAGGGATCGTTCAGGATGAAGACCTCACCCGGCGTGGGGTCGAGCGCCCGCACCGCGCCGACCGATTCCGCCATCGCGCCGAGGTGGACGGGGATGTGGGCCGCCTGGGCGGTCATCGCGCCCTCCGCGTCGAACAGTGCCGCCGAGCAGTCGCGCCGCTCGCGGATGTTGGGGGAGAGTGCCGAGTGAATTAGGACGAGCCCCATCTCCTCCGCGACCGACGCGAAGGCATGCCACATCACCTCGAGCGCGACCGCGTCGAGCGTCATAGCCGCTCCACCAGCACCGCTCCGGAATCCTGGACCGTGCCCCGCCACCCCGGCTCGATAAGCCCCGTCGCATCGCGACCCGCCAGCACGGCGGGGCCCTCCAGGGTGACCCCGGCCGCAAGCTCGTCCAACGCCCACAGGGACGCCGTAGCGGGCGCGCCGCGTAACGTGACGGCGCGCGAGCCGTGGGCAGCCCCGTTTCGGCGCCTCGTTCCCGTAAAGCGAGGCAGTGGCGCCTCCCGGACGGCCACGACCCGTAGGGTGACGAGCTCGACCGAGCCACCGCCGGAGTGGCCAAACCGGGCGTGGTGCGCGGCCAGGAACGTATCACGAATCTGGCGCGGATGGTTGGTGGTGACCGGCACCGTCACCTCGTATCCTTGGCCCGCAAAACGGCAGTCCGCGTATCGCCAGAGCGCGCCCTCGGGCACCTGCTTGCTCCCCTCCCGCAGCAGGGGGCTGAAGGCACCCTCCAAATCGTCCGGCTGGAGCCGATCGAGCTCGCGGTGATAGGACGTGAGCAGGTCCACGCGTTCCGCGGCCGCAGCGAGGCCGAGGGCGGACAGTACTCCCGGGTGCGGTGGGATGACGATGCGGCGTATGCCGAGCGCGTCGGCGAGCGCGCAAGCGAACAGCGGTCCGGCACCCCCGAACGGCACCAGCGCCATGCGCCGGGGGTCGAGGCCGCGCGCCACGCTCACTCGGCGGAGCGCCCGCGCCATCACGGCGGTCGCGACCGCGACGATTCCCGCGGCGATCGTGGTGGCATCGCGTCCCGCGGTGTCGCCCAGCGCCGCCACAGCGTGCGCCGCGGCACGCGGGTCGAGCCGCACCTCGTCCGCGAGCGGGCTCGCGGCGTCGAGCCAACCCAGCACGAGGCAGGCGTCGGTGACGGTGGGTCGAGCGCCCCCGCGGCCATAGCACGCCGGCCCCGGCACCGCTCCGGCGCTCTCCGGCCCCACCTTGAGAGCGCCGCCCTCATCGACGCGAGCGATACTCCCGCCCCCCGCGCTCACCGTTTCGATGAGGATGGAAGGAAGCGCCAGCGGAATGCCCGCAACCGCCCCAGCAGCGTCGTGCACGGCCGCCCCCCCGGTCACGAGGCTCGCGTCGGCGCTCGTGCCTCCCATGTCGAGGGTCAAGAGCTCCGAGAGCCCGACCGCCGCCCCGACGAGCCGCGCCCCCACGACACCGCCCGCTGGACCCGACAGCGCGAGCGCGGCGGTCCGACAAGCGGCCGCCGCCGGCGCGAGCGTCCCACCGGCGGACGTCATGATCCGGAGCGCGGCGACGCCGCGCGAGCGCGCGTCCCGATCGAGCCCGGCCAAGTAGGTGGCGACCTTGGGTCGCAGGTAGGCCTCCGCGGTGGTGGTGCTGACGCGCTCGAACTCGCGGAATACGGGTAACACTTCGTGGCTCGCGGCGACCGGCACGCTCTCCCCGAGCGCACCCCGCAGGGCCGCGGCGATGCGCCGCTCGTGCTCGGGGTGGCGAAATGCGAACAGGAAGGCCACGGCGACCGATTGGGGAGCGAGCGCCTGAACCTCCGCCACCACGCGCTCCACCTCGGCGTCAGCGAGCGACTGCAGCACGCCGGTCGGACCCATGCGCTCCGCCACGCCGAGCACGTCGCCTCGCGCGACCAGCGGGGGTGGGTGGTCCCGCGCCAGGTCGTACAGCGCCGCGCGGTCCTGTCGCCTGAGCCACAACAGGTCCTCGAAGCCGCGCGTGGTTACCAGCACCACCCGCGCGCCGCGCCGCTCGAGCAGCGCGTTAGTCGCGATCGTCGTGCCGTGGACCAGGATGTCGACCGGAGCAGACAGAAGCTCGATCGCCCGAAACATTCCCACCGCGGGATCGTGCGGTGTCGTCACGACCTTGCGGACCGCGATCTCGCCGTTGTCCGCGAGCGCGACGAGGTCAGTGAAGGTACCGCCGACGTCGACGCCGACCCTCACCGCCACTTCCCCACGCAATTGCGGATTGCGGATTGCGGATTGCGGATTGTCAGGGTCGGCGCCGTCACGCACGACCTCCCCCTGCAAATCCGCAATCCGAAATCCACAATCCGCATTTTCACGCCCCGCGCCTCGATCTCCAGCGTTGCACCACCAACGCGCCGGCGAACCCCAACGTGGCAATCACCGATAGCGTCCCCACCCAGTCGCCGAGGCGGACGTAGAGCGTGCGCACGTCGCTCGTGACGAGCCTGCTCGCCTCGGCCGTCCGCACCTCGAGGTTGGTCGCATCGTGCGCGTAACCCAGCGGGTCCACCGTTTCCGAGATACCGGAGTTCGCGGCGCGGGCGACCCCCATGCGTGTTTCGATGGCCCGCATCACCAGGTGGGAGGCATGTTGGTAGGGGCCGGCGGTGCGCCCGTACCAAGCATCATTAGTGATGTTGACCAGGAAGTCCGCCCCGCCCCGGCGGTAGTCGCGCGCCAGGTCCCCGAAGATCGACTCGTAGCAGATCAGCACGCCGAACCGGCCGATGGCCGTGCGGTAGAGCGGCACGTCCCAGCCCTTGCCGAAGCCGCCGAACCACTTGAGGTGGAGCCAGCGCGGCGGGACGAACGGCACCCGCTCGACAATCGGGACGAGGTAATGCTTGTGATAGACCGGATACCGGGTGCGGTCGCCGGTCGAGTCGTAGAAGAACGCCGCGTTGTAGTACTCGAAGTTGCTCTCGGCATCGAGACCGCCGGTGACGAGAGGCGTGTGCGACTGCCGCACCGAGAGCGCGATCGCGGCGTCCCAATCGGGGCGCTGCACGAAGTAATCCGGGACGGCCGCTTCGGGCCAGATGAGCAGGTCGACCCGGGTGCGGTCCTCGAGCCCGCGCGACAGACCGAACAGGTCGGCGATGATGCTGTCCTGGTAGGCCCTGTTCCACTTCTCGCGGAATCCCACGTTCGGCTGCACCAGCCCGACGACGCCGAC
The DNA here is from genome assembly GCA_001919865.1 of Gemmatimonadetes bacterium 13_1_20CM_4_69_16. Taxonomy (GTDB): domain Bacteria; phylum Gemmatimonadota; class Gemmatimonadetes; order Gemmatimonadales; family GWC2-71-9; genus 20CM-4-69-16. Next base: position 10,982 of record MNIR01000018.1, read on the forward strand.
GGGCCGCACCGGCAGCGTGCGCTCGCGCCACGCCCCATAGCCCCACGCCAATGCCACGGTCGCCAGCACGGCAGCCAGCGGCTGCCACCGGATCCAACTTCTCCCGTCCCCCCGCTGCCTCGTCAGCCACGCCTCGACCAGCATCACGTTGCACCACGCGAGCCAGAGCGTCACGCCGCGCGTCCCCGCCAAGTCCGCCCACTGCACGAGGGTCGGGGCGTCGGCGAGCGACGTCCCGAGGCCGAGCCAGGGAAACCGGATGTCACCCTGGTGGCCGATCCCCCAATCCATCGCGGTCCAGGCGAGCGGGAAGAGCACCCACAACGGCACTGCGGGGAACCGGATCCGAACCCGGGTGACCAGCCAGAACAGCCCCGCCATCCACAGTCCGTAGATCGCGATCGTCGCGAGGTACCCCAGCGCGGAGAGGGGGGTAAAGTGCCACAGGGCGACGACCAGCCAGTACAGTGCAAGCCCCTGCGCTACCAAGCCGTACCAGAAGCCGAGACGGAGCGCCTCGAGCCCGCCCTCCCGCTCGAGGTGGGTGAGCAACAGCACCGCCGGCATGACGGCGCAGAAGCTCAGGAGGGGCAACCGGAACGGCGGGTAGCTCAGCTCGAGCAGGATCGCGCCGAGCGCGATCAGCACGGCCGCCCGCCGAGGCCGGGCGGTCACAGCAGCACGTCGCGCCCTTCGTCAGCCGAGCGATATACGGCGTCGAGCACCCGATGGAGGGCCAGCTGGTCGCGCGGCGGGGGCGCGTTGACGTCGCCCTTGATGACGGCCAGGAAGTACGTCCACTCGGCGCGGTACGATTGGGCGAAGGGGGTTTCACGCCCGCTCGCGCCCGTGGGGGTGGCATCGATGATCGTCCCATGCACTTCCTTGAACACCCGCAGCGGCTGGACGCTGGCCGAGCCCTTGGCGCCCACCAGATCGAACCAGAACCGTTCAGCGTCGCCCATGTGGCGCCAGCTCACATCCATAGAGATGGACACCCCGTTCTCGCACACCACCAGCGCGGTCGCCATGTCCTCCACCGCGTCCTTGGCCTGACGCATCATGTGGGCGGCGACGCGTTTCGGCGCGGGCCACCCCGCGAGCCAGAGGCCGAGGTCGAGTAGCTGCAGGCCCAGATCCAGGAACGCTCCGCCGCCCGCCTCCGGACGCCGCAGCCGCCAGCCGAGCTGCTGGCGGCTGGGCTGAAACGTGTACCACCCGCTGCGGATCGCCTGCAGCGCTCCCAGATCGCCGCCCGCGAGGAACCCCCGCACCGCCTGGACGTCCGAGCGAAACCGGTGATTCATCCCGACCATCACGCGCTTGCCATACTTCTCGCTCGCCCGGAGCACGCGCTCGACACCCGCCACGGTGAGCGCGAGCGGCCGCTCGCACAGTACATGACACCCGGCGGCGAGGGCGGCGACGGCGTGAATCTCGTGTAGGTGGTTGGGCGTGCAGATCGCCACGACGTCCGCATGGCTGTAGCGGAGTACTTCCTCGATGTCGTCGAAGGTGTCCTTCACCTCGAAGCGCGCGGCGAGGGCCTGCGCCTTGCTCACATCGTTGTCGCAGATCGCGGCGACTTCGACGCCCGGCAGCTTGCGCAGCACGGGGAGGTGCGCAACCTGGGCGATCGCCCCGGCGCCGACGACCGCGACCCGGACCGGCGCGCTCATCGAGCGCCCGGTCTCCTCCCGATCCCCGCCCAACGATACATGACCCCGGTGCGCAAGCTCACCGTGGAGAGCCCTCTCGACAGCACGCCGCGCGCATCCACGGTGACCCGCCAGTGCTTCGCGCCGATCTCCGCTCCGATCGTGCCGTTCACCCCGGCGGTGATCTGATCCAGCGCGTCCTCGACGAAGGTGCCGTCGATCGCCTTGCCGCTGCCGTTGCGGATATGCACGCCGAGGCCGACACCCATGTAGGCGGTGACGGCATGCCCCTGAGGCAAGACGTATTGCAGGTCCAGGTCGCCGGTCAGGTCGCTCCACGTGACGTTGCCGAGGTTGATCGTGTAGTTCGAGTCGGGGTCGTTCACGACCCGGCGCAGACCCTGCTCGTAGCCCCGCAGGGCGGCGGAGCTCAGGTCCGCGTGGAAGTACGAGAGCCCGAGCAGCACGCGGACTTTGGGCGCGATGAGCCCGTAGTCGAGCCGTACGCCACCGCTGAGCGTGCCGCGAATGTTGTTGCCGCCGAGCGGCCCGAGATCGATCTGGACGGCGCTGAGCTTCAGGTTCTCGGAGGAGAACTGGTTGAAGACGCCTTGGCCGACCAGACGGTCGGGCGGTCGGACGGCCAGCACCACCGCGACCATGGCGGCCCTAGTAGAGGCGTTCAAGGCGAGTCCCCGGAAAATAGGTCGTGAGAATCTTGCGGTAATCCTGTCCCGCGCGCGCTCGGCCGATCGCACCCCATTGACACAGCCCGAGGCCGTGTCCCGATCCCGTACCCGCCGCGACGAGCCGCGTGACCTGACCGTCCTGCCGCGTGACGAACAGCTGGAACGCCGTGCTCTGCAACAGCCGATCGGGCTCCGGCCGCAGCACGGCGCGGACGTCCGGGCCGGGCACACGCACGTCGCCGTCCTCCCACACGATGCGCAGCTCAGTGACGCGCCCGGAGGGCCCCGTGCCGGTCACCGCGACGTCCGTGATGCGCTGCAGGCCATCGCCGCCGGCCGCCCGGTCCCTCCCTGGCGGGCGCGTCCGCGACAATATACTGCGCAGCTTCGTGCCGTCCCATTCCTCGCGCCAGCGAAATCGCGGGGAGAGATCGCAGTAGTGATGCCCGCCGCCGCTCGCGTCGGAGATCGGCCGCAGGTAAGGGCGACCCCGCGCCGCCTTGAACGCCTCCTCCGCCGCCGCGGTGCTGCCACCGCAGGTGGAGTGGAAATACGCTTCGATGATCTCCCCGTCGTACTCGAGCACCTCACCCGTCGTCCGGCGCACGGCGCTCCACACCTCGGGTGTCTCGCCCGAAACGCCGTTGTACACCTGATCGCGGACGTCCGCCCAGGCGTCGAAGCCCAGCGCTTCCCAGCGACCGCGGTTCTTCAGGGCGAAGCTGCGCGAGACCACCGCCTGGGCGACGAGCGCCTGCGCCTCCTCGGCGCGGCGGATGCCGATCTCGCCGCCCAACACGCCGGCCAGGTAGCTCTCCACCGGCACGCGGTTCATCACTGTCAGCCCGGAGCCGGCGCGGACCACGTTGACACGCCCCCGGTACCGGCGACGGCTCACCATCGCGAAGCGGTTCTCGGTCACGCTCACGGCGGAGATCCCCGCGTGACGCTCGGTCGGGGAGCCGCCCGGCGGGACCAGGCGCAGGCCGCCGGTATCGGGTACGACGGTCCAAGCCACGCCGGCGGGGATGGAGCCGATCGGCTGGCCGTTCCCATCGTCCGTGACGAACAGCTCGCCATCGCCGCCGAGGGTGACGCTGGACGCCCCGACCGCGAGGCCGATCCGCAACTCCGGCTCCTCGCCGGGCGTGAGGGGGGCGGCAGGGTGTTGCGGCCGCGCGCAGGTCGCCGCGGCAATGGTGCAGACGCTAGCGAGCCCGCGCCTCGCCCAGCGCCGCGTCGAGCTGCGCAATGGTGAAATCGATGTCTGCATCCGTGTGCGCGCTGGAGACGAAGCCCGCCTCGAAGGCCGACGGCGCCAGGAACACGCCACGCGCGAGCGCGGCGCGGTGCCACCGAGCGAACAGACCCACGTCAGAGCCCTTCGCCTGCGCGAAGTTCCGCACGGGCCCGGCGGTGAAAAAGACGCCCCACAGTGAGCCCGCGTGGCCCCCGCTCGCCGGCACCCCGTGCCGCCGTGCGGCGTCCCCTATACCCGCCACGAGCCGCGCGGTTCGCCGCTCCAGTCCATCGTAGAAGCCCGGGCGCTCCGTCTCGCGCAGGGTGGCGAGCCCCGCCGCCATCGCCACCGGGTTGCCGGCGAGCGTGCCCGCCTGATAGACGGGACCCTCGGGCGCAACCATCCGCATCAGATCCGCGCGTCCACCGTACGCGCCCACCGGCAATCCGCCGCCGATGATCTTGCCGAGCGTCGTTAAATCCGCGCGCACGCCCAGCCGCTCCGCCGCCCCGCCGGGCGCGACGCGGAACCCGGTCATCACTTCGTCGAAGATCAGCACCGCCCCGTGGCGGTCGCACAGCGCGCGCAGCGCCGCGTGGAATCCGGGCTCGGGCGGGATGAATCCGGCATTGCCGACGTACGGTTCGACGATCACGGTGGCGATCTCCTTGCCGCGGCGCGCGAACACGTCCTCGACCGCGGGACGGTCGTTGAACGGCACGGTCACGGTGAGCTCGGCGAGCGCCGCGGGGACGCCGGGACTGTCGGGGAGACCGAGCGTGGCGACGCCACTCCCCGCCTTCACCAGGAAGCTGTCGGCGTGGCCGTGATAGCAGCCCTCGAACTTGAGGATGACGCTGCGCTGGGTCGCGGCGCGCGCCACCCGCACCGCCGCCATCGTCGCTTCGGTGCCCGAGTTGACGAACCGGATCATCTCGATGGACGGCATCCGCTGCCGCACCAGCTCCGCGAGCTCGACCTCGGCCTCGCAGGGGGCGCCGTAGCTCCAGCCGCGCTCCGCCGCGCCGCGAATGGCGTCGAGCACCGCGGGGTGAGCATGCCCGAGGATGAGTGGGCCCCACGAGCACACGTAGTCGAGGTAGGTCTTGCCGTCCACGTCGGTGAGGCACGCGCCCCGCGCCCGGGCGACGAAAAAGGGCGTTCCGCCCACTGCGCGGAACGCCCGGACCGGCGAGTTGACGCCACCGGGGAGCACCGCCTTCGCCCGGTCGAACAGCTCGGCGGAGCGGCTCACGTCAACGCGGCGGCCCGGAAGTCGTAGTCTTCGCTGGCGCTGAGGCGCACGCGGAGGAAGCTCCCGGGTTCGGCCCAGCCGCCCCGCTCCACATACGTGACTCCGTCCACGTCGTCCGCCTGCCACGGCACCCGCCCCACATGAGTCGCGCCGGTCTCATCGGGATCGGCCACCCGGTCCACCAGCACCTCGGCTTCCCGTCCGACGAAGCGCGCCAACCGCTCCGCCGAGATGGCGCGCTGCACTTCCAGCAGCTCCTCGAGACGCTCCCGCTTGACCTCGTCGGGCACGTCGTCGGGGTACTGCACAGCGCGGGTCCCTTCCTGCGGCGAGTACGCGAATGCGCCGAGCCGGTCGAATTGTGCCTCTTCGAGGAAGGCGAGCAGGGTGCGGAAGTCCGCGTCCGTTTCCCCTGGGAAGCCGACCAGGCAGGTGGTGCGGACGGCGAGCTCGGGAATGGCCGAGCGAAGCCAGCCGAGCTTCTGGCGCAGGGACTGCCGCCGCTCGGGGCGGCGCATGCGCTCGAGCATCCGGTCCGAGGCGTGCTGGATCGGCATGTCGAGGTACGGCACGATGCGGCGCTCGCCTGCCACGAGACCGACCAACCGCTCGCTCAGGCCCGCCGAGTAGACGTACAGCAGTCGGTACCACGGGACCGATGTCTCCCGGAGCAACGCTTCCAAGAGATCGGGGAGCCGGGCGCCGTCCGAGCCGAGGTCGCGGCCGTAGTGCCCGAGGTCCTGGGCCACGAGGTTGATCTCCTTCGCGCCGCTGGCTTCGAGCGCCTGCGCCTCACGCACCAGGCGCTCGAGCGGCTCGGAGCGGTGCTTGCCCCGCATCAGGGGGATCGCGCAAAAGGCGCACGTGTGGTCGCAGCCTTCGGAGATCTTCAGATATCGGACGTGGGAGGGGCCGTCGCCCAGAAACTGGCGGACGCCCGGGTGCGCGGCGACGGGGTCCGCGATCAGCCCGCGCTCGGCGAGCTTGGGGACGAGGTGATGCAACTCGGAGAAGCCGAGGAAGAGGTCCACCTCGGGGATCTCCTCCTGCAGCTCGCGCTGGTAGCGCTGCACGAGACAGCCGACCGCCACGACCGCCTTGACCGCCGCCGTTTCCTTCAGTTTCGCGGCTGACAAGATCGCGTCGATCGATTCCTGCTTGGCCGCGTCAATGAAGCCGCAGGTATTGACGAGAATCACATCGGCGCGCGGCAGGTCGGCGGTCACGATGGCCCCATGGCCGACCAGCTCGCCGACTAGCCGTTCCGAGTCGACGGTCGCCTTGTCGCAGCCGAGCGAAATGACTCCCAGCTTCATCCGCGGTAATTCCCGAACCTGAGCTCGAGCCCGAAATCCTGGGTGCGAAGGAAGGCGATCACTTCCTGGAGTTCGTCTTTCGAGGGGGCCTGCACGCGGATCTCGTCGCCCTGGATGGACGCCTGCGCCTTCTTGAACTTCCTGTCCTTGAGCGCCTTGACGATGGCTTTCGCCTTCTCCTGGGGAATCCCCTGGGTGAGCTTGATCTCACGGTGCACGGTGTCGCCGGCGCCCGGTGCGACCGGCCCGAGCTCGAGGTTCTTCACCGGCACGCCGCGTTTGACGAGCTTCGACTGGAGCACGTCCAACAGCGCCTTCATTTTGAAGTCGTCGTCGGCGACGAGGGTGAGGGTCGCCTTGGCGCGGTCGAAGGCGATGGAGGCCTTCGACCCCTTGAAGTCGTAGCGCTGGGCGACCTCCTTGGTCGCCTGATTGACCGCGTTATCGACTTCCTGGAGGTCGGCTCCCGTGGAGACGTCGAACGAGGCGAGGCCGGCCATAGGGCGGTAAATCTACCCGCCCCGGACCTAGAACAGGAAGCTTTCCAGCGCGCGGGCGCGGGAGACGTGGCGCAGGCGCGCCAGCGCTTTCTCTTTGATCTGTCGCACCCGTTCCCGCGTGATGCCGAGCAGCGACCCGATCTCCTCCAGGGTCATCGGCTCCTGACCCTCGAGACCGAAATAGAGACGCAGGATCTTCGCTTCCCGCTCCTTCAAGGTCGCCAGCACTTCCTCGATCGACTCGGTGAGGGCGTGCTCGAAGATCTCGTCGTCGGGACCAGGGTTCGTCGTGTCCGGGAGGTAGTCGAGCAGCTTGTTGTCTTCGCCCGGGGTGAGCGGCGCGTCGAGCGACAGATGCGCCTGGGAGATGGAGAGGGTCTTCGCCACCTCCTCCTCGGAGATGTCCATCCCCTCGGCGATCTCTTCCACCGTGGGCTCGCGCCCGAGCTCCTGCAGCAGCGCCGAGGAGCGCTTCCCGATGCGGTGCAGCGTTCCCGCGCGGTTCAACGGCACGCGCACGATGCGAGACTGCTCGGCGAGCGCCTGGAGGATCGCCTGGCGGATCCACCAGACCGCGTACGAGATGAACTTGATGCCCTTGGTCTCGTCGAACTTGTGCGCGGCACGGATCAGGCCCAGGTTGCCCTCGTTGATCAAGTCGGAGAGCGACACCCCCTGGTTCTGGTACTTCTTGGCCACCGATACCACGAACCGCAGGTTGGATCGTACCAGCTTGTCGAGCGCCTCCGGATCCTGCTGCTTGATCCGCTGGGCGAGCGCCACCTCCTCCTCCCGGGTGATCAGCGGGTATTGGCTGATCTCGCGGAGGTATTGGTCGAGCGATCCCTCGTCGAACGAGGCTCGTTTCGCCGTGTTCAATTGCATGGCGGTATCACCCCTCCGGGCAGGTACGACGCCGCGCGATACCGGACGACCCGCCGCACCGACGGCGCGGAGCGTGGCGGGGTCCCCACTTCACCGGCCCCTCAGCGGATCACCGAGCCGAGCCGGCCCCAGCGAATATCGGTCAGCCAGGGGAGCGCATCGTGCGCTTCCCGGTCGTAGCTGAAGTAGACGACGAGCGGCCGACCTTTCACCGCGAGCGCGTCCACGAACCCCCAATAACGCGAGTCCGCGGAGTTGTCGCGATTGTCCCCCAGCACGAAAAACTTGCCCGCCGGCACCAGGAGCGGCCCCCAGGCGTCGCGCGTCGGGCGATACAGCCGCGCCGCCGCCGCCCCGCCGACCAGGTAGTCCTTCTGCCAGTTGAACTCCGGATCGTACACGTCGTGCCCAGGATCGACCCGCTGCACGTAGGGCTCCACCAGCGGCGTGCCGTTCACCCGGACCGTGCCCCCGCGCATCTCGACCCGGTCGCCCGGCACGCCGATGACGCGCTTCACGTAGTTCAATTCGGGATTCTTCGGGTAGGCGAACACGATGATGTCGCCGCGGCGCGGCGACTCGAACCCTGGGAGCCGCGCGTGGGTGCCGGGGATCTGCGCCCCGTACACCGCCTTGTTCACGAACAGGAAGTCGCCGGCGAGCAGCGTGCGCTCCATGCTGCCCGAAGGAATCTGAAAGGCTTCGACGAGAAACGTGCGGATGATGAGGAACAGCACGAGCGCCATGCCCAGCGAGCGCATCCAGTTGTCGAACCACCGCGCCAGGGTGGAGCGGCGTCGCTGTGGGGGGGCGAAGGGCACCGGCGCGGGGTGCGCGCCAGAATCTTCCTTGAGGGCCCCCAACTCGTGCATGGCTTTTACTTTAGCGAAGGTGCCAGCTAGAAGCAACAGTCACGGCCCACCCGCGAGCCCTCCCCCAGCGCCGCACCCGGTCCCGGAACTGGTCCGGCAGGTCGCCATGGCGCAGTCGGGCGGCGACACAGGCCGCGCTCCCCTCCCGCTCGACGCGAACCCAGACCACGCGCGCGTCGGCGAGCTCGTCGAGCGACGCGCCGTCGAGCGGCGAGCCGCCGGCTGAGAGGACGATCACCAAAGATTCGTGATCCACCGAGGGTGGAGCGTAATACCCTCGGCGTGACGGGCGTCACCATCTTTTTGCGAGCTGGTACGAATTCGCAGCCGACCTCAAACCTCGGTGTCGATCTGCGCGCGCTGCAGCTTTCCCGAGAAGTCGACGTACACGACCTTCGTCTCGGAGTAGAAATCGTACACCTCCCAGCCCCCCTCGCGGTGCCCGTTGCCGGTCTGCTTCACGCCGCCGAACGGGAGATGCGCCTCCGCGCCGATGGTGGGCGCGTTGACGTAGGTGATCCCGGTGTCGAGGTCGGTCATGGCCCGGAACGCGGCGTTGACGTCGCGGCTGTAGAGCGAGCTCGAGAGGCCGTACTTCACGTCGTTGTTGACCCGGATCGCCTCGTCCAGCGAGCCTACCTTGATCACCGAGAGCACGGGGCCGAAAATCTCCTCCTGCTCGACTCGCATCCCCGGCCGCACGCCCCCGAGCACCGTGGGCCGGTAAAACCAGCCACGCTCGAGCCGCTTGTCCGGGGGCCGTTCGCCGCCGATCAACACCCTCGCCCCCTCGGCTCGCCCCACCCCGATGTAGCGCTCGACCTTCGTCCGGGCGTCCTCGTTGATGAGCGGGCCGACCTCCGTCTGGTCGTCGAGCCCGGGTCCGAGCCGCAGGCGCTGCGCGCGATCGCACACCATCTGCACGAAACGATCGTGCACCCGCTCGTGCACGATCAGCCGACTGGTCGCGGTGCAACGCTGCCCCGTGGTACCGAACGCTCCCCACAGCGCCCCGTCGAGCGCGAGGTCCAGATCGGCGTCGTCCATCACCAGCATCGCGTTCTTTCCGCCCATCTCGAGCGACAGGCGCTTGTGCATCCTGCCGCACGTGGTGCCGATGATCGATCCCGTCTCGGTCGACCCGGTGAAGGAGATGAGCGGAACCTCGGGATGCTCGACCATCGCCCGGCCCACCACCGAGCCTTCCCCATGCACCAGCTGCACCACCTCGGGGGGGAGCCCCGCCGCGAGCAGGATCTCCACCAGGAGGTGAGCCGTGAGCGGCACGTCCTCGGCCGGTTTGAAGAGCACGGCGTTACCGCACAACAGTGCCGGGAACATCTTCCAAGTGGGGATCGCCAGCGGGAAGTTGAATGGCGTGATCAGCCCGGCGGCTCCGATCGGCCGGCGGAAGCTCATCGCCCACTTGTTGCGCAGCTCCGATGGGACCGTGCGACCGAACAACCGGCGGCCTTCGGTATGGGCGTAATGGGCGGTGTCGATCCCCTCCTGCACGTCGCCCCGCGTCTCGGCGAGCACCTTGCCCATCTCGCGCGTCATGGCGCGCGCGATCTCCTCCTTGCGCTGCACCAGCAGGTCACCCACGCGGTGCAGCACCTCGCCGCGGATCGGCGCGGGCGTCCGGCTCCAGGTGGCAAAACCGCGCTGGGCCGACGCGACGGCCAGGGCCACGTCCTCGGGACCGGAGCGTGGGAAGCACCCGATCACGTCGTCCCAATCGGCGGGGTTGCGGTTCTCGAAGTACGCACCGGTGGTCGGGGCGACCCAATCGCCGGCGATGAAGTTCTTGAAGGTCTCCGTCATCCGTCGTCCGTTGTCCGCCGTCAGTGGGGCTGCACGTCCGGGCACAGCCACAGCGACGCGACTTTGGCGTCGCCCACGCGAGGCAGAACCTCGCGCGTCATGAGTAACACGCCCCAGACGATCAGGATCTGTGAGACGACGTGCGCGACGCCCATGCGGCGCCTCCACGAGGCGATGCTCGCCCACAGGCCGGTGGCGATGACCGTGGCGACGCCGACCAGATAGAAGATCAGCCGCAGGCCACACCCGTGGGAGTACGGCCACACCCCCGGGGTGACCCCGACGGCGATCAGAACGCCCAGTGCCACCTTCGCCCACGTCGCGAGCCAGCCAGCGCCGCTCGGCCGCACCGCCGCCGCGGCCCGTTCCCCGGAGACGGGGCCGCCGGCCACCGCCGGGCGTCTCACGGTCGGCTCGCTGCCGCGGCCCAGTGTGGGATCGGCGTTCGGCAGCCGCTTGAGCAGCCGATCGACCTCGGCCATCTCCTTGTCCCAATTCTTGTCCTTCTCGATCTCTGCCACTACCCCTCCCGGGCCAGCCCGTAGCGCTCGATTTTCTTGTACAGATTGCTGCGGGGCATCTCCAATGTGCGCGCGGTCTCGGAGACATTCCAGTCGTTCTCCTTGAGCTTCGCGAGCAGGTATGCCTGCTCCGCCGCCTGCTTGAACTGTTCGAACGTGGCGGCCCGGGCCCACGGGGCTCCGGCGAGATCGGCGGTCCCCGTCCCTCGCCCTCCCTCCCCCGGTGTCATCCCGGCTAAGCGCTCGACGTCCGCCACCGTGGCGACGGGGCCGGGCGCCAGGATGAGGAGGCGCTCGACCGCGTTGCGCAGCTCGCGGATATTGCCCGGCCAATCGTGCGCCGCGAGTCGCTGCACCGCCTCCCGGTCGAACGGTTTGGCCGGCAGGCCACCGCGTCGCGTCAGCTGCTCCACGAAGTGCTCGATCAGCTGCGGGATGTCGCCGCGCCGGCTGCGGAGTGGTGGGACCTCGATCGGCACCACGTTCAAGCGGTACAACAGGTCGTCGCGGAACCGCCCCGCCGCGATCTCGGCCTTCAGGTCCTTGTTCGTGGCCGCGATGACGCGCACGTCCACCTCGAGCGTCTTCCCCGATCCCACCCGCGAGATGACGCCCTCCTCGAGGGCACGCAATACCTTGGCCTGTGCCGACAGGCTCATGTCGCCCACTTCGTCCAGGAACAGCGTGCCGCCGTCCGCCAACTCGAACTTGCCGGCCCGGTCCGCGAACGCCCCCGTGAAGCTCCCTTTCATGTGACCGAACAGCTCGCTCTCGATCAGCTCGGAGGGGATGGCCGCGCAGTTCACCTCGACGAACGGCCCCTGACCGCGCGGGCTCAAAGCGTGAATCGCCCGCGCCACGAGCTCCTTGCCGGTGCCGTTCTCCCCGGTGATCAGCACCCGCGCCGCCGTCGGCGCGACTTTTTCGATCCGCTCGATCACCTGCTTGACTGCCTTGCTCGAGCCCACGATCTCGTAGTGGGCGTGCACCTCCGCCTTGAGGCGCACGTTCTCGCTCTCCAGGTCGAGGTGCTGCAGCGCGTTGCGGAGCGTCAGCAGGATGCGGTCGGTATCAAGCGGCTTTTCGAGGAAGTCGTACGCGCCGAGCTGCGTGGCTTCGACGGCGGTCTGGATCGTGCCGTGTCCGGAGATCATCACCACCTGGGCGTGGGCATCGAGCTCGCGCAGCTTGCGCAGCGTCTCGAGGCCGTCCATCCCCTGCATCTTCACATCCAGGAAGACGAGGTGCGGCCGGAACTCGGCGTAGAGCCGCAGCGCCTCCCCCCCCGACGGGCAGGTCTGCACTTCGATCTCTTCGAACTCGAGCACCTGTTGCAGCGCTTCGCGGATGCCCTTTTCGTCGTCGACCACCAGCACGCGGCGGCTCACGGCTTCCGCCGCGCGGTGCGGTACAGCACGATCCCGGTGGGATGAATCGCCACGTCTTTGAACGACGGCGAGACGCGCAGCGGGACGGCACCGGTCGAGTCTGCGCCCGCCACGCGCTGGGCGAGCTGGATCACCATCGCACCGGGGAACTGCATGCCGCGCAAGCTGAGCTCCTGGACCTTGAAGCGGGCGATCCCGGGGCGTTCGATCGCGAGCGGCCCCGCGAACCGCAACGGCTCCATGGGATTGAGGAACGCCGCGAACGGACCGAGCACTCCCGGCGGGATCACGCGCGTGTCGAGGCGGCAGTGGACCGCCACCGAGCCCTCCAACAGCTCTACGCGCAGCGAGTCGAAGCTCTTCCGCACCGACCAGTCGATGCCGCTGCCGATCATGGCGGCTACTTCGTTGGCGGACAGGACGACCGAGTCCGGCGGGCTGGGTTGCTTCAGCCGGTCCATCTTCTTCTGGGTGCTGGAGAGGGCCTTCGGTGTCGGCGCGCCCACGGCCGTGTCGGTCACCGGCGGGAGTTTGGTGGAGTGCGGCCCGAACCAGCGCGCCGCGCTGTGCAGAATCGGCTCGCGAAACCACCAGGCCGCGAGCGCCGCCACCAGCACGATGGCGAGGCACCCCAGCCGCATGAGACCCTTAAGACAGCCGTTCACTGTGCCTCACGTGATACACCGCACCGCCTGGTTGGAGCGTGCTGTGCATCAGGTCCACCGCCTCGACGACCACCGTTTGCTCGAACTGGAGGCCGCCGAGCGCGGTCTCGAGCCCGGCGAAATCGCGCGGCCGAGCCTCCCGCCCTGCGCGACCCAGCGTGATGTGGGGCCGAAACGGCCGGGCCTCGGTGGGGAACCCGAGCGGCGCGAATTCCTGCTCGACGCGGTGCTGCAGGATCTCGAGCGCCGGCTCGCCGGCGACGCCCACCCAGACGACTCGCGGCCGCTGGAAGTCGGGGAAGACGCCGAACCCGCCCAGGGCGAGCGAGAGAGCGCGCGTGCCCGCGGCAGCGCGCCCCAGGGCGGTGGCGAGCTCCGATTCCCGCGCGTCAGCCACGTCTCCGAGAAACTTGAGCGACAGGTGGATCCCCTCGGGATGCACCCACTTCACAGGCAGCCCCCGGTCGCGCAACGGCGCCGTCGCTTGCCACACTGCCTGCCGGAGCTGCGATGGGACGTTCAGCGCGACGAAGAGCCTCAAGCGCGCGGCCTGTGCGCCTGCAGCAAGCTGCCGCGGCGGTAACCGCGCGGGTCGATCTCCACGATGGTGAAACCGAGGTCGCGCAGCCGCTGCGTGACGGCATCGAGGCGCTGCCCGAGCCACGGGACCCAGCGTGGCTCGACCTCGATGCGGGCGCGCTCACCGTGGTGGCGGACTCGCAGGTCGCCCGTCACGCCGAGCTCCCGCAGGTACGCCTCGGCTTGCTCCACCTGCGCGAGCCGGCCCGAGGTGATCTCGAGACCGTACACGACCCGGCTCGAGAGGCACGGGGCCGCCGGCGCATCCCACGTCGGCAGCCCGAGCTCGCGTGACGCCGCGCGGACGTCGCTCTTCGTCATCCCCACCTCGGCGAGGGGCGACCGGATGCGCGCTCCCAGGCCCGCGGCGTACCCAGGCCGATGCTCGCGCAGATCGTCGGCGTTCGTTCCATCGCATACCACGTCGAGGCCGCGCGCTCGTGCTTCCGGCACTAGCCGGTTCCAGAGCTCGGTCTTGCAGAAAAAACAGCGGTTGGTGGGATTGGCGAGGTAGTTCGGGTCCTCGAGCTCGTAGGTGTCGAGCTCGAGCAGCGGGACATCGAACTGCTGGGCCAGGGTACGCGCCGCTTCCCACTGGGCCCGCGGATAGGAGGCGCTCCGGCCGACGGCCGCGAGCATCCGATCCCGGCCGAGCTCCTGGCGCAGCACCACCGCCAAGAGGGCGGAATCCACGCCACCGGAGTACCCCAAGAGAGCCGACGGGAAAGTGCGGACGAGCTCACGCAGGGCGGGGACAGCGGTGGACATGGCGGAATAGTACCGACCTACGGTGTCCCAATCAAAGGACAATTTCCGAGCAAGAAACGGATAGATCGTAGGTCAGGAACCGTTTATAGTTATGATACGTTCACGGAACAGCGTGATGTACTACGGATAGTAGGAAAGCGTATCAGGAGAACTGCGAAATGACAAGCCGAAGCGAGCTGGACGCCATGGACCGCAAGATCCTGCGGATCCTCGGGGGCGACGGACGCGCCAGCTATCAGGCCATCGCCGACGAAGTCGGGTTGTCGCGCCCGGCGATCATGGAGCGGGTGAAGCGGCTCGAGGAATCGGGCCACATCGCGGGCTACTACGCGCGGGTGGATCGCGCGCGCGCCGGTTTCCCGGTCACGGCGTTTGTGGCGGTGCGCTACGCGAATTCCGACTACGTCGGGGATGAGCCCCGGATGCGCGAGCTGGAAAAGCATCCGGGAGTGCTGGAGTGCCACCACGTCGCCGGCGAGGATTGCTACATCCTCAAGGTGGCGGCGCCGGATCTCGAGAGCCTGCAGGGCGTGCTGAGGGACCTGCGCGGGCCCTCCGCCAAGACGCAGATGAGCACGCGCACCACGATCGTGCTCAGTACCGTATTCGAAAAGCCGGGGTTCGTTCCGGTGGAGCCCGACTGATATGGCGGCCCTGCGCGGCAAGGCGCTCGTTGCGTATCTGGTGGTCTGCATCGTCTGGGGATCGACTTACCTCGCCATCAAGGTCGGGGTGGGCGAGCTGCCCCCGTTCCTGTTCGGCGGCCTGCGCTTCCTCATGGCCGGTGTGCTGCTGCTCGGGGTGGCGCTCGCGCTCGGCGACCAGCTCCCGCGCCAACTCTCCGACTGGCGCACCCAGGGTATCGTCGGCCTGCTGTTGCTGGGCGGAGGCAACGCGTTGGTAGTGTGGGCCGAGCAATACACGGGCTCCGGTACGGCGAGCATTTTCGTGGTGACCGTCGCCCTGTGGATGGCGTTCCTCGACGCGATCATCCCGGGCGGATCGGGGGAGCTCGGTTGGCGGGTCATCGCCGGGTTGATCCTCGGCTTTCTCGGCACGGGGCTGCTGGTCGGCGCGAACCCGGCGGAGATCCTGCATGCCGATCTGCGCGGCCCGCTCGCCCTGACGTGCGCGAGCGCGTCATGGTCGCTCGGCTCGGTGTACAGCAAGCGGCACAAGACGAACACCAGCCCCTACATCGGCGCGGCGTTGCAAATGCTCGCCGGCGGCGGCGCGGTCGCGCTGCTCGGGACAGCGCTGGGCGAATGGAGCCGTTGGCACTTGACGGCCAAAGGCGCTGGTGCCGTCGCCTACCTCGTCGTATTCGGCTCGATCCTGGGCTACAGTGCCTACACCTACGCGCTGCGTCACGCCTCGCCCACGATCGTCGGGACGTACGCCTACGTGAACCCGGTGATCGCCGTGCTGCTCGGTTGGCTCATCCTGGGCGAACCCGTGACCGCGCGCACGTTTCTCGCCATGGCCCTGATCGTCGGAGCCGTGGTATGGATTCAGTTCTCGCACAAGCTGCCGGTCCCTAAAGGACTCCCTGGTCGCCTAACCGTCTCCCGGTCGGCGAGACCACGGTCTGACGGACAGGCGCGTGTATTCCCATCCTAAAGCGTGGGAATTCGCGAGACTGGTCTCTCTGACTTGGAGCAACCAGATGCACAGCGTCAACCTTGCAGAGAAGTTCCGTCTGTTCGACGACTACTACAGCCCCAAGATTGCGGGCGAGCTGAACGATTCGTACGTGAAGCTCGTGAAGCTGAAAGGCGAGTTCGTGTGGCATCTCCACGAAGCCGAGGACGAGCTGTTCCTCGTGGTGAAGGGCCGGTTGCTGCTTCGGCTGCGGGACCGGGAGGTCTGGGTGAACGAAGGCGAGTTCGCCATCGTCCCGAAGGGGGTGGAGCATCTGCCGATCGCCCGCGAGGAAGTCCACGTCGTGCTGATCGAACCCAAGTCGACCCTCAACACCGGCAACGTCCGCAATGAGCGCACCGTCGCCCAGCTCGACCGAATCTGACCGCCGGCTGATCGCCCGGCTGTGGCACGGCGCCACGCCGGCCTCGCACGGCGACCGCTATGCCGCGTACCTCGAGCAGACCGGGGTGAAGGACTGCCGCGCGACCCCCGGGAACCGCGGCGTCCAGGTGCTGCGGCGCACGGTCGGGGACCAGGCGCATTTCCTCTTCATTTCGTTCTGGGACTCGATGGACTCGATCCGCGGCTTCGCGGGCGCCGACGTCGAGCGGGCGCACTACTATCCGGAAGACGCCACGTACCTGCTGGAACTCGAGCCGACCGTCTCGCACTACGAGGTGCTGGAGCGGTAGGCGCCTCGAGCCGCAGCCTGCGGGTCACTCGTCGACGCGCTCGAGGGCGCTCGTGCGCGGCGCCCCCAACGGGGCCCGCAACGCCGGCTTCCCCTCGTCCGTGTTCTTGAAGCCACGCACGGTGTGGTAGGCCAGGTCGATGTCGGGACAGGTGGCGAACTCGGTGAGAATGTCCTCCCAAATCGCATGCTCGGTGCCGCGCCGTTTGCGGGGCTCGATCAAGTAGCGGATCGTCAGCTGCACCCCGCTGTCCACCACCTTGGTGTACACGATAGGCGTCAGCTTCCGGTAGTTGATGAGATATTGTTGGGAGGCGGCGAGCAGCTCTTGCTCCGCCTGCGCGGTGAGATGCTCGGCGTGTTTGATCGCGATCTTGGTGAGGATCTGCTTCGCCTTGCGCCAATCGCTCTCGAAGCTCACCAGCACCGGCACCTCGTTCCAGATGTACCGGAATCCTTTGTTGTAGTTGGCGATGGGGTCGGTGAAAATCCTGCCGTTGGGGACGTGCACGATCCGCCCGCTCGACTGGTCCGCCTGCACCCAGCCGCCGATCTCGTTGAGTGTGAATTGGAACAGGCCGAGATCGATCACGTCGCCGGCGTGCGAGCCGATCTGGACCCGATCCCCCACCTCGAAGGGGCGGCGCCAGATGATGAACGCCCACCCGGCGAAGTTCGCCACGGGGTCCTTCAGGGCGATGGCGAGCCCTGCCGACAGCAGCCCGAGGAACGTGGCCAGCGCCTGCACGCCCGCGAACCACATCCGGCCGACGATCACGAAGCCCGCCGCCACCAAGACGTACGTCAGACCCTTGCGCCAGCGGTAGCGGCCCCATGGGTCGCGCACGCGGCGGTACACCAGCCCCAGCACGATGCGGTGCACCAGCCAGAGCCCGACGATCGTCGCCACGGTCGCGAGCAGCCGCATCTGAAGCTCGGGACTGATGCCGAGCCGGGTCTGCAGCCAATCGGTCATGGAGGGCCAAGCTAGGGACGAGAGCTGCGGCGCGCCAGACGCAGGCGTCGTAGATTAGGGTCCGCCAACCCCTTCGCCCACGGGGCGCCCATGCGATCCTTCGCCACGCTCGTCACGGTTCTCGTCGTCGTCGCTTCCGGCCCCACCCTCACGTCCGCCCAGCAGTCGGGCGCGCTGCGCATCGGATCCGCCGCCGCGCGTGCCGGCGAGAAGGGATCGGGCTTCATCGTAGTCCCGGCCGGCATCGATTCCGGCACGCGCATCCCGCTCACGATCGTGCGGGGTAAGGATCCCGGGCCGACGCTCGCGCTCATCGCTGGGACGCACGGCGACGAAGTCGCTCCCGTCATCGCACTGCAGCGCGTACGACGCGAGCTCGATCCAGCGCGCCTCGCCGGCACCGTGCTGCTCGTGCAGGTGGCGAACCTGCCCTCGTTCCTGCGCCGCACCGTCTACTACAGCCCGATCGACGGCAAGAACCTGAACCGCGTCTATCCGGGGAAGCGCGATGGCACGGTCTCGGAGCGGATCGCCTACGCGATCACGCACGAGATCATCGAACGGGCGGATTACCTGGTGGACATCCACGCGGGGGATGGCAACGAGTCGCTGCGCCCCTACACCTACTGGAGCCCGCTCGGCCTCAATCCGCGCGCCGACTCGATCGCGCGCGAGATGGCGCTCGCGTGGGGCAGCGACTACATCGTGATCGACTCAGCCCGACCGCACGACCCCCAGGCCTCGGTGTACACCCAGAATACGGCGCACCTGCGCGGCAAACCGGCGCTCACGACCGAGGCGGGGTACCTCGGCCTTCCCGCCGAAGACATGATCGCCCGCAACGAGCAAGGTGCATTCCGGCTGCTCCGCTACCTCAAGATGATTCCGGGAGATGTCGAGCTGGTGCGTCACCCGCTGTGGTTCGATCGCACCGAAGTGCTGCGCAGCCCGGGCACCGGGATCTGGTACCCGCAGGTCGAGCGCGGGCACACCGTGCAGAAGGGGACGGTGATCGGCGTGGTGACCGACTTCTTCGGCGATACGACGGCAGCGATCACGGCCCCGTTCGCCGGTGTCATGCTCTACGTCGTCGCGACTCCGGCCATCTCCGAGGGGGAGCCGCTCGGCATGGTCGGGCGCCCCGTGGAGGAGCGATGAGGGGCGCCCCTACCCCAGCCCGCGCCGGTCGAGGCTGCGGTATTGAATCGCCTCGCTCACGTGCGCCGGCGCCAGGTCCGCTCCGCCGCTCAGGTCGGCGATGGTGCGCGCGATCTTGAGGATGCGGTGATACGCCCGGGCGGACAGGGCAAGCCGGGTGATCGCGGTCCGCAGTAGCGCGTCGGCACCGTCCGACACGCGGCAGAACGTGCGGATGTCGCGCGCCGCCATGTGGGCGTTGGCATACACGCCCGGTCGCTTCGCAAAGCGATCACGCTGCAGCGCTCGGGCCCGATCCACCCGCTCTCGGATCGCCTCACTCGCCTCGGCGGCGCCCTGATCGGCGAGCGCCCGGTACTTCACGGCGGGCACTTCCAGGTGGATGTCGATGCGGTCGAGCAACGGGCCGGACACGCGCGCGAGATAGCGCTCCACGCCGAGCGGGCCGCACACGCAGTTATGCTGCGGATCTCCGAAGTAGCCGCAGGGACAGGGGTTCATCGCGGCGGCGAGCATGAAGCGCGCGGGATAGGTGAGGCTCATCGCCGCCCGCGCGATCGTGACCACCCCATCTTCCATCGGCTGGCGCAGCACCTCGAGCACGTTCTTGCGGAACTCGGGCAGCTCGTCCAGGAACAGCACGCCGCCGTGCGCCAGGCTGACCTCCCCCGGCCGCGGGTACGACCCGCCGCCGATCAACCCCGCATCGGAGATCGTGTGGTGCGGCGCGCGGAACGGGCGGCGCGCGACCAGCGACTCGCCCAGCGGGAGCACGCCGGCGACGGAGTGGATCTTGGTCGTTTCGAGCGCCTCGTCGAGGCCGATCTTGGGAAGGATCGTCGGGAGGCGGCGCGCCAGCATCGTCTTCCCCGAGCCCGGCGGGCCGATCATCAGGATGTTGTGTCCCCCTGCCGCCGCGACCTCCAGCGCCCGCTTGGCGTGCGCCTGCCCTTTCACGTCCGCGAAGTCCACGTCGTCTCGGGCGCGATCGGCGAACAGCGCGGTCAGATCGACGTGAGCCTCCGCCAGCTCACCCCTGGCGTCCAAGTAGTCCGCGATCTCGGCCAGGGTTCCCGCGCCGAGCACTCGGATCCCCGCCACCACGCCCGCTTCGGCGATGTTCTCCCGTGGCAGCACCAGGGCGTCGAGGCCCGCGGTG
>MNIR01000035.1:0-4654 GCA_001919865.1 Gemmatimonadetes bacterium 13_1_20CM_4_69_16
GCAATCTTCCCGGGGAGAACCGTGCGGACACCCTTCGTGGGCGTGGGACTGGCGGCACTCATCGTCGGCGGTGCCGCTGCGGCGGACGCGCAGGGATGGGTCACCGATGCTCGCCGGATCGGCATGGGAGGCCTGGGTCTCGACCAATCGAGCCTGCGGCGCTACAACGCGGCCTACCGCGCCGTCCCGGCTCGATCCGGGCAACACGGCCAGCCGAAGCTCACCATCCCGATCCCGCTCGGCCTCATCCAGTTCTTCCACGACCATCCGCTCTCGAACATCTCGAACGACCCGGCATTCAACCACGATTCCGCGGGGTTCAATCCCGTCGAGCTCCTCAACACCTTCCTCAATCCGCCGTTGTTCCTGGAAGTGAAGAAGGCGCCGACCCCGACCAACGACGTCGTGTTCGGCATCGGGAAGGACTCGCTGCGCGTCAACCTGGGCCAGACGGCCAAGCTCGTTCCCGAGGATCAGTTCGGGATCGGCGGCTCGAGCCGCCCGCTCGATCCAAACTTCTCGATCAAGGGTGTGCGCGTCGGCGTGATGGGCTGGCTGCACGACGACATCGGGTTCACGCTCGGGGACACGCTGCTGGGGTTCCTGCGCGACTCGCAGCCCGCGCGGCCCCGCACCCGATACAACATCCTCGGCGACGGAACGATCGAGGCTGGATTCGCGCCGTCCGTTGGGTACGCGGGACGGATCGTGGGCGACAGCGCGACCGCGCTGTATCTCGGAGGCGCGCTCCACTATTACGTGGGCCTCGCGTACGGCCACGTGACCGGTGATGGCGGCTTTACGACGGGCGATTCGATTTTCACCGGCCCGACTCCCGTAAAGCCCGATGCCCGGGCGCTGACCAGCTACTCCAAGTTCGGGAACAGCGTTGGTCACGGCTTCGGGGGAGATGTCGGGCTCGCGCTGGTGACGGGACCGATCGAGCTCGGCATCGGCGTGAACGACATCGGCGCCACCATCACGTGGCCCGACACGCGTCGGGATAGTGCCTTCTACCGGGATTCCACCGCTGCGCATAACGGTCCTCCTGTGCGCTATTCAACACCTGTGCTGCCGAACCACATCGAGACGAAGACCAAGCTTCCCGTCTCGTACCTGGTCAACCTGGCGTACACCGTGGGCAAGACGACGCTCGGCGCCGACGTGCTCAACAACGGTCGCGGGACCACGGTGCACGTTGGAGGCGAGCAGCGCGTTGGGGTGATCGTGCTGCGCGGTGGCGTGGCGCGCGACCAACGCAAGCGGCTGGAGCTTGGTTGGGGCGGTGGACTGCGGTTCGGCGGGCTGGGCTTGGACGTGGGATTCTGGACCCACACGAATTCGCTGTCGAACCAGCGCGGCATCACGATGGCGACGTCGCTCTCGATCTACTAGGGAGGCAGGATGAAAGCCAAGTGGCTCGGGCTGGCGCTCGCGAGCGCGGCGGTGGCCGCGGGATGCGGGGAAGGACGCGCCATCTTCAACGTGGACGTGTACAGCTTCCTCCAGGGAACGGGCCGGGATACCCTGCGGCTGCCACCGGACCCGCTGCCGCCGTTGCTTCCGGCGACCACGGTCACGGACTCGGTGACGCCCATCGCTGTCAACCTCCCCGGGGCCGGCTCCTCGATCGTTGACACGGTGAGCTTGAGCGGCAGCCTAGACGTGACGAATCCGACGAGCTCGGGTAGCCTGTCTTACCAGATCTTTTTCGCGAGCAATCCCAGCCCGGCCGCGGTGTACGGCGGCGCGCCGGCTCTCACTGTCGGCCCGGCCTCGTTTCCGGCGGCGACGACGACGAGCGTTCCCATCAGCGCGCCAAACCTCGCCGCCCCGGTGCGAGACCTCTTCAAGGGCTCCGCGCTTTACATCGGCATCCGCGGCACGATTTCGAATACGGGAGCGACGGGCCTGAAGACCACGCTCAAGCTCACCCGGCTGCAGGCCCGGATCGTGCTTCAGGACAAGTTCTTCTAGAACTCGACGAAAGCTTAGCTGGCGGAACGCCTCTTGCAGGCTAGGCCGCCCGGAGCACATTCGCACACATGCGTCGGTCTCTGCCCTCGCCTGGGCTCGCTCTCCTCCTCGTGCTGGCCGCCTGCCATGACGATCCGGCCGGACCGCGCCGCGGCGGGCCGGCGTACCTCGCCGTCCAGCCGGTGTTCGGCTCCGCCGTCGAGCTCGCCTCCTTCGGGCTGATTGCCGACACGGTCCGGCTCGACGTGGTGCGTCCGCCGGCCGATACCCTGCGCACGCTCACCGTGTTCTTCGATCCGGACTCCTCGCAAATCCGGTTGGGCGCGAACGTGCCGCTGCGGGTGCCGGTCGAAACGCTCGCGGTACACCTGGAGCTGCGCGGTGGCGGCTTTGCCTTGTTCTCGGGCACGGCGCCGGTGGAGGTACGGGCCGGGCAACCGGGGACACCGCACGAGATTCTGCTTGCCTACACCGGGCCCGGCAGCAACGTCGCCAGCGTGACGATCGCGCCGCGCGACACGGTGCTGACCTTCGGGGACTCGCTCCGCTTCCACGTGACCGCGCGCGACCTCGCCGGCGCGCCCGTCTCGCTCTTCTACGTCCTATGGGGCGCCAGCGACTCAACCGCCCTGCGGATGACTCCGACCGGCCTGGCCCGCGCGCCGGGAGCGCGCGCGACGCTCTGGGTCCGAGCCCGGACGCCGACCGGCGTTGGCGACTCGACCCCGGTGACGGTCGTGCCCGTTCCCACGCTGCTGAGCTTGGTGAGCGGGCTGGCGCAGAGTGCCATCGTGGGGACGCTGCTGACCCAGCCGTTGCGGGTGCGCCTGACGGCGGCGGACGGGCTCGGCGTAAAGGGTGTCCCGGTGCGGTTCCGTGCGTCGGGGGCCGCAGGGGGTGGAGTGGCGGATTCCGTGGTGATGTCCGATACAAGCGGCTACGCACAGACGCGAGTCACGCTCGGCAGCATCGCGGGTCCGCAGAGCTTCGAGGCACGCGCCGGCGCGCTGCCGGCCGTGACGTTTGGCGCCACCGCCCTTGCCGGGGCCGTCTCGACCGCGGCGTCGCTCGTGACGGCGTCGGTCACCAGTATCCTTTCGGGAGCCATCACCACGCTCACACTGCGGGCCAAGGACGCCTTCGGGAACAACCTCACCACGGGCGGCCTCACGGTCGCATTCACGGCAACGGGCGGGACCAGCACCGGCGCGATCGGTGCGACGACGGACCACGGCGACGGCACGTACACGGCGCCGTTCACGGGCCTGCTGGCGGGGAGCGCGCTGACGATCGGCGCGACAATCAATGGCAGCCCGGTCACGTCGTCGCCGCTACCGACGCTCGCGGTGCTGCCGGGAGCGGTCGCGCAGGTCGTGGTCGCCCCTGTAACGGCGACGCTCGACGCGCTCGGCCGCACCCAGCGCTTCAGCGCCAGCGCGCTGGATGCGAGCGGCAACGTCATCCCCGGGCCGGCGTTCACGTGGACGTCCGACAACCCCCTCGTCGCTCCGGTAGACGTGAGCGGCATCGTCACGGCGCTCGCGAACGGCGGCGCCACGATCACCGCCACGACGAACGGGATTTCGGGCAGCGCGACTTGCTCGGTTGCGCAGGTCGTCCGGTCGGTGGTGTTGAGCCCGGCGAGCGCGGCGCTCGCCGCCGTGGGTCTGCCGCAGCAGTTCAGCGCGGTCGCGCTGGATGGCAACGGGCGCACGGTCGCCGGCCAGACGTTCGCGTGGAGCTCGTCCGACCCGGTGATCGCGACCGTGGACGGCACCGGGCTCGCGACTGGTCTCGCACCGGGCTCCGTCACGATCACGGCAACGACGGCCGGCGCGTCCGGTACGGCGACGCTCTCGGTGCAGCAGGTGCTCACGTCGGTGGTCGTCTCGCCGGCGACGGCGACGCTCAACGCCCTCGGCCTCACGCAATCCTTCAGCGCCGTCGCGCGGGACGCGGGCGGCAATGTGATTCTGGGCCGCACCTTCGCATGGTCGGCGTCGCCCGCGGGGGTGGCCACGATCGACCCGGTGACGGGCATCGCCACGGCGCTCGCGAACGGCGTCGCGACGATCGCGGCGACGACGGGCGGCGTGTCGGGGATGTCCCAGCTGTCGGTGGCTCAGATCGTCACGGCGGTCGTGGTGAATCCCGCCTCCGCCACGCTGAGCGCGCTCGGTCTCAAGCAGCAGTTCACCGCGGTCGCGCAGGATGCGAACGGAAAACCGGTCGCGGGGCAGGTCTTCACCTGGAGCTCCTCGCTGCCGGCCATCGCGAGCGTGGACCAGAACGGCCTCGCGACGGGGCTGGCGATCGGGTCCGCGCTCATCACGGCGGCCACCGCTGGAGTCACGGGAAGCGCCACACTGTCGATCGCGCAGACGGTAGGGTCAGTCGTAGTGAGCCCGGCCACGGCGGCGCTGGACGCCCTGGGGGTTACACAGCAGTTGACCGCGACCGCGAAAGACGCGAGCGGCAATGTCATCCCCGGCCGGTCGTTCACTTGGAAATCCGATAACCCCCTCGTCGCTTCGGTGGACCCGAGCGGCGTCGTCACAGCGGTCGGGAACGGTCTCACCACGATCACTGCGACGACGGGCGGGGTAGCGGGGACGGCCGCGCTGTCGGTCGCGCAGATCGTCACATCGGTCGTGGTCAGCCCGGTGAGCACAACGCT
>MNIR01000035.1:4668-11410 GCA_001919865.1 Gemmatimonadetes bacterium 13_1_20CM_4_69_16
GCCACCACGGTCGCGAACGGTCTCACCACGATCACTGCGACGACGGCTGGCGTGTCGGGGACGTCCCAGCTGTCGGTGGCTCAGGTGGTGCGGTCGGTCGTGGTGAGCCCCGCATCCTGGACGCTGAGTCTGAGCAGTCTCATTCTCACCAAGCAGTTCAGCGCCGTCGCCCTGGACGGGAACCAGCGTGCGGTGGCCGGACAGACGTTCACCTGGACCTCACTGGCGCCGCTCATCGCGCGGGTGGATGGGAACGGGCTCGCGACCGCGCTTGCGGTCGGCCTCGCCATCATCAAGGTCACCACAGGAGGGTTCTCCGACCAAGCCAATTTGCAGATCACCTTGTAGCGCAGGTTTGTGACCGCACTGTTACAGCTTCGTCTAGCTTTTTCGATCTAACTTCAAGCAACCAAGGCGGTTCGCTGCCCTATTGCATTTCGGCGACAAAGGGGGGGAGTTTCAGGTTGGCGCGCTGTCCACATAGAAGGAGGCCCGGATGAACCGCTCACCGCTACTCCCCAGCGTTGTCATCACGCTCCTCGCGGCCTGCGCG
This sequence comes from Gemmatimonadetes bacterium 13_1_20CM_4_69_16, assembly GCA_001919865.1. Taxonomy (GTDB): domain Bacteria; phylum Gemmatimonadota; class Gemmatimonadetes; order Gemmatimonadales; family GWC2-71-9; genus 20CM-4-69-16. Next base: position 5,222 of record MNIR01000035.1, read on the forward strand.
GGACCCGAATCGCAACTCGAGACCGCCACCCCAGCACCGAGACATCCCCACGACGAAGTCTCGGTGGGCTACGGAATTCAGCTCAAGCGAAACACGATGGGCGCGGTGAGCTCTTTCTATCCGACCGAGACGGACGCGCATGTCGGGCGAGTGGAAGAGATGCTGATCGGGCGTGTGGCGGGCCTGGAAGTGCTGCGCCAGGGCGCGGGCTACACCCTCAGGATCCGGGGCCCCAGCAGTTTCCGGACGGGTGCTCCGGAGGACGAGCCGCTGCTCGTGATCGACGACGTGCCGATGGGGGCTGGGTCGATCGGCGCGACGCTCGCCGGTCTCGCGCCGCGCGACATCGCGCGGATCGACGTCCTGAAAGATGCCAGCTCGGCCGCGGTGTACGGTGCGCGCGGCGCCAACGGCGTGATCATCATCACCACCAAACGCGGGCGCTGACCAAACCGGTTGTGACGTAGAGGGACAACGTAGAGGGACGACGTGCAGGAGGTGCGTGGAGGGGTGACGTTGCCCCTCAACGCCTCCCGCTACTTCGTCCCTCACGCTTTTCCTCCACGTTTTTCACGTTTTTCTCCGCCCGTCGTCCGTCCCGCCCGGTTGGCGCCGTGGCGTCCACGCAACAGCGCTCCTGACGTCGCTCAAGCCACTCGCCCCGGCGCGACGCGCTAATTCATTGTGTCACTGAGAGGAGTGGAGTTTGGCCCTCTGTCGATGATGAGCGTGGCCTCGAACTTGAGGCATGTCACGGCACATGTCGGAGCCCAGTTTCCGTCCCCCAGTGTCGGATCCCGCACCCCGGTCGCGTGTGGCGAGAGCCGACCACGCGTGGCAGGCGGCGTTCGAGACGCACTACGTCGACCTGTGCGAGTATGTGCTCCGCCTCGTCGGGTCAGGGGAGGCCGCGCAGGACATCGTGCACGACCTGTTTCTGCGACTGTGGGATGCGCGAGGCTCGCGCGACTCGGTCCGCCTCAGCCGACCCTACCTGTACGTGGCCGCACGAAACGGGGCGCTCAAGTATCTGCGACACCGGCGGGTGGCCCAAGCCTGGATCGATCGTGTCAGCCACGAGGAGGCGCCGCTCTCGGACACCCCCGAGGATCTGTGCCTACGCCGTGAGCTGGACGATGCCGTCCGGCGCGCCATCGCCGGCCTGCCGCACCGCTGCCGCGAGATCTTCGTGCTGCGTCGTCGCGACCAGCTTGGTTACCGAGAGATCGCGTTGCGCCTCGGCGTGTCGCTCGGGACCGTGAAGTCCCAGATGTGGCGGGCGACGGTGCGGCTGAAAGAACAGTTGGCGCCGCACCTCGCCCCGAGCGTCACTCCCGCAAGCCGCCACACCTACCGCCTGCCCTAGCCGCCCCCCCTCAGCGGCGCTTCATACTCGTGGCCCAGTCGGGGGTTCTCTGAGTGGGGCCTAATGTCATGATCGAGGAATCCGACCTGCTGCGACTCGTCGAGGGCGACTGTTCCCCTACGGAGGCCGCGGCAATCCAGGCGTGGATCGCGGCCGATCCGGCCCGGGGGGAGCTGTTGGATGAGCTCCGAGCCGTCTGGCGGCTCACGGGTGACCTCGCCCGGCCGTGGGACGTCGGGGCCGCCCGCGGGCGACTGCTCAGGGCACGCCGCGCCGCCCCGCCACCTGGGGCCCCTACGCTGCTTCAGCTGCACTCACGCGCGACGGCTCCGCCCCCGCCCCCGCCCCCGCCCCAGCCCCGTCGCTGGGGGACGGCGACGGTGTGGCCCGCACGGATCGCGGCGGCGGCCGTGCTGGTGGTCGCCGGCGCCGCCCTCTGGTCGCACCGTTCGCCGTCTGCACCGCCGCGTGAGTACGCTACGGCGCCCGGGCACCGGGCGGCGCTCACGTTGCCCGACGGCTCCCGCGTGTTGCTCAGCGTCGGCACGCGACTCCTGGTGCCGCGCGACTATGGCGTCGTGGTGCGCGCCGTGGAGCTCGAAGGCGAAGCGTACTTCGTCGTACGGCACGATCCGGCGCGTCCCTTCCTCGTTCGCACCACCCATGGTACGACCGAGGATCTTGGCACCGAGTTCGACGTTCGTGCCTACCGTGAGGAGCAGTCCCTGCAGGTCGTCGTGGCCACCGGCCGGGTGGCGCTGCGGAGCAGCGCGGCGGCCGATTCGGTGCTGCTGCTGTGGCCGCGTGAGCGCGGCGTGATCGATTCCGGCGGCAGCGTGACGATCACCGGCCGCGTTTCGCTGAAGCACTACCTCGCCTGGACGCGCGGCACCCTCCGGTTCGACGATGCGCCGCTCTCGAGCGTCCTGGCGCAGCTGGAGCGTTGGTACGATCTCGACATCCGGATCGCTGATCCGTCGTTGCAGCAGGAGCGGCTGACGATCTCGTTCACGACGGAATCGGCGGATGAGGCGGTGACAGCGTTGGCGAACGTGCTGGGCGTGCGATCCACGCGGGTCGACCGCGTCGTCCGGCTCGTTCCCGTTCATTCGCGGCAGTAGAGGAGGGAGGCTCGGTATGCGATTTCTCATCACGGTTGCGGGCGTACTCGTCGTGGCGGGCACGCCGGTGCGGCTGTACGCCGCCCAAGCCAGCGTGCGGCCGGTCGCCCTGCAGGAGGCCGATCCGCTCTCGCCGCTGGACCGCACGGTGAGCCTGGCGCTCGATCGCGTGTCCCTGAAAGCCGCGCTCGACGCCGTCGCGCGGCAGACCGGCGTGCGCATCGCCTATTCGCGGCGGGTCGTGCCGCTCAACCGGCGGGTCTCGCTCCAGCTCGCAGCGGTGAGCGTGGGAGCGGCGCTGGACACGCTGCTGCAGGGCACCGGGGTGGCGCCGACGCTGGACCGCACCGGTCAGATCTTGCTCGTCACGGACTCGGACGGGATCAGCCGGAGTGCGCGCCTCACCGGCTCCGTGACCGGAACGGTCAGAGACGCGGGCAGTGGCGCCGCGCTCGCGTCGGTCACCGTCAGCGTGGTCGGCACGCGGTTCAGCGGCGGGACCCAAGCCGACGGCCGCTATGTCATTAGCGGCGTGCCGCCGGGGACCTACCGGTTGCGTGCCCGGCTGCTGGGCTACGCCCCGGGGGACACGAGCGTCGTCGTGCAGGATGGCCAGGAAACCGTCGCGGACTTCGGGCTCCGCGGCAGCGCCATCGAGCTCAACCCGGTGGTGGCCGTCGGCTACGCCAACGTTCGCAAGAGTGATCTGACGGGCGCCGTGTCGACGGTGTCGGCGGAGCAGTTTGCGACCAAGGCGGCCCCGACGGTGACGCTCTCGAGCGGCCTCCAGGGGAAGGCGGCGGGCGTGCACGTGATCGACAACTCGGGCATGCCGGGCGTCGGCGCGCGGGTGCGGATCCGCGGCAACGGCTCCATCAACGCAAACAGCGAGCCGCTCTACGTCATCGATGGCCTCCCAGCCGAGCAGGGTTCCAACTCGACCGATCCGAAGAGCAACCCGCTGATGTCCGTCGACCCCGGCGAGATCCAGTCGATCGACGTGCTCAAGGACGCGTCCGCGACGGCGATCTACGGGGCGCGCGGCGCCAACGGCGTGGTGTTGATCACGACCCGGCGGGGCCAGACCGGCAAGAACCGGGTGACGCTGGAATCGAGCGCCGGCAGTCAGACCATCGCGCGGACGATCCCGGTCCTGAACGCGCAGCAGTTCATGCTCTTGTCGAACGACGCGAGAGCCAACGCGAACCTGTCCAAGCTGTACAGTGATGCCCAGATCGCCGCGGCGCCGACCTACGACTACCCGGCGATGCTGCTGCGCTCGGGGCTGCAGGCCAACCAGACCATCAGTCTCTCGGGCGGCGAGCAACGCCTGCGCTACCTGCTCAGCGGCAACTTCACGCGGCAGGAGGGGATCGAGCTCGGCTCCGACTTCAACCGCTACGGCCTCCGGCTCAACCTCGATGGCGACGTCAGCACGCGGTTTCGGTGGGGCACGAGCCTGAGCATGACGCGCGTCGCTCGCAACGCCGCCGGCGTGGAGAACGCCGCGGTCGGCAACAGCGCGAATGGCATTCAGGCCGCTATGCAGTTCGCCCCGTTCGCGGCTCCCCGCGACACGGCCGGCAACTGGATCAAGACATCGCCGTCCACGGAGCCGGTCCCGAACCCGATCGCGCGAGCTACCGAGGAGACCGACCTCAACACGACCTCACGGATGCTCGGCAGCCTCTTTGGAGAATTCGACATCACGCCGGCGCTGCGGGTGAAGAGCACGTTCGGCGGGAGCTTCCAGTTCAACGGCATCCACTTCTTCGCTCCCCGCACCATCCTCGACGGCGGGGCGGGCGGCAGCGGGTGGATCTATTCGAGCCAAGGTCGGGTGCTCACCAACGAGAACAACGTGAGCTTCCACGGCGCCATCGGTCCGGGCAGCCTGGACGCGCTCGCCGGTTTCTCGGTCCAGACCACCGACAGCGAGGCCGTGCAGGGCAACGCGGCGAACTTCCCGACCGACGTCACCACCGTCTACAATCTCGGCTCTGGCTCGCAACTCTCGCCCGCGGGCAGCGGCGTCATCGAGTCCGCGATCCTGTCGTACTTGGGCCGCGCCAATTACATCATCGCCGACAAGTACATCTTCACGCTCACGGGGCGGCGCGACGGCTCGAGCGTGTTCGGCGCGAACCACAAGTGGGCCTTCTTTCCCTCGGGCGCCTTCGCGTGGCGCATCGGCAACGAGGGCTTCATGCAAGGCCAGTCGCTGTTCAGCGACCTGAAGCTGCGCGTGAGCTACGGCAAGGTGGGCAACCAGGCGGTCGCGCCATACCAGTCGCTGTCGCGGCTGGGCGTTGCCTGGTACTCGTCCGGTACGACCGAGATCCCGGCGCTGGCTCCGGGCGGTGGCATGCCCAATCCCGACCTCAAATGGGAGGAGAAGACCGAGCTCAACGTCGGGGTCGACGCGAGCCTCTTGAACAACCGGGTCACGCTGTCGCTCGACGCGTACCGTGCCAAGACGACCGACCTGCTGCTGTCGGTTCCGGTCCCGTCCACCACCGGCTTTTCGAGCCAGCTGCGCAACATCGGCTCGCTGCAGAACCGCGGTGTGGAGCTGTCACTCAGCACCGTCAACGTGCAACGGGAGGACCTGACCTGGCGCAGCACGCTGAACGTTGCCGCCAACCGCAACAAGGTGCTCGACCTGGGCGGCCAGACCGAGATCCTCTTGGCGCCGCGCACCGGCAACTTCTTCAGCCCCGCCGAGACCTACATCGTCCGGGTGGGCGAGCCACTCGGCTCGATCTACGGCTACCAAGTGAACGGGCTGTGGCAGCAGGGCGACCGGTGCTACCTCAAGAACCCGAAGGACTGCACGCCGGGCGAGTACAAGATCGCCGACACGAACGGAGACAGCGCGATCACCGCGGCGGACCGCGTCATCCTCGGGTCCGGCGATCCCAAGTTCTACGGCGGCTTGAGCAACACGCTGACGTACGGGCGGTTCTCGCTGGACGTGTTCTTCAGCTTCAACTACGGCAACAAGATCATCAACGCCGGCAATGCCTACGGCGGCCTCGCCATCGGGCAGGCGAACGAACGGGCCATCGTGGTCGACCGCTGGACGCCGACGCACACCGACACCGACGTCCCACGCGCCAATGCCGCGCGCCCGCGGCGCCTCTACAGCCCACTGGTGGAGGACGGCTCGTACGTGCGGCTGCAGACGCTCACACTCGGCTACGAGCTGCCCTCGCGGCTGATCCCCGGCGCCGAGGCGGCGCGGCTGTTTCTCACCGGCCAGAACCTGGTGACCGCAACCGACTACAGCGGGTTCGACCCGGACGTCAACAGTATGGGCGGCGACCCGCGGTTCGGCGGGATCGACATCGGCGCCTACCCGCATGCCCGGATATGGAACTTCGGCGTCAGCGTGACCTTCTGAGCGAGGAGGAGACTACCATGAGACGCACCGTATCGATCGGCTCGTCCGCTCTCGCGCTGGCCGCGGCGCTGGTCGTGTGCGCCTGCACCGATCTGCTCACGGAGGATCCCAAGGGGTTCACGACCACGGACACCTTCTACAAGACCGGGGCGGACCTGAACAGCGCCACCATCGCGATCTACAACTCGCTGCGAGGGCTACAAGGGCAGGCCCAGTGGACCACGCCCGAGCTCGCCTCCGATCAGACGCGGGCCGACAACCGCGAGCCGAACCTCGGCACCAGTGGACCGGATTTCCTG
>MNIR01000058.1:0-111286 GCA_001919865.1 Gemmatimonadetes bacterium 13_1_20CM_4_69_16
GATGATCTCGGCGTCGTGCGCCTGTCGCAGCAGCTTGGGGAAGCGCTCCGGGTCGAGTGGCTCCGCCGCGGCGCCCTTGAGCTCGATCATGGTGTCCCGCAGCTGGTCAGCGCTGACCGGCTTCTCGCCGCCGCCCAGCCGCGAGAGGGCCTGCTTGAGGAGACCGTACGCCTCGCCGAGCGAGAACCCCCCGCCCCCGCCCCCAGTCCCGCCCGCTGCGCGCCGGGCGCGGCCGTCTTCGGGCCGACGGCGCGGTCCACGGGACCGCTCCTCGCGGGGCGCTTCGGTACGGAGCCCGGTGGGTTGCGCCGCGGCGCCGGGCACACCGGGCCCGAGCCCGATCTCGTATTGCCCGTTGTCGAGCTTGGTGAGGTTGATGAGTCCCTTGTGCGCCGCCTCGACCACGAACTTCGAGAAGCGCGAAAACCCGAGATCCTTCTCGTTGAAGGTCGGGTCGATCTCCTGCATCACCTGCTTGAGCCGGTCGGAGCGCATGACGTCGTTGTGCGCCGTCATCTGCTTCACGGCCTCGATCACGAGCTCCCACGGGTCGTGGCGCACGTGGGTGACATCGGACTCCTTGGTGAGCCCCGCGAGCTCGTTGTAGGAGTAGTACTCGTCGCAGTTCTGGATCAACAGGTCGCTCGACGACTCGCGGATCCCCACGCCGATCACGTACTTGCCGTACTCCTTGAGCTTCAGCACGAGGGAGGAGAAGTCCGAATCCCCCGACAGCAGGATGAACGTGCCGATCTCGGGCCGCGTGAAGACGAGCTCGAGCGCGTCCACCGCCAAGCGAATGTCGGTCGCGTTCTTTTTGTTCGATCCGTAGGCGGGCGCCCAGATCATGTCGATCGAGGACTCGGCCAGCGGGACGATGTACTGAGGGTAGCGGCGCCAGTCGGCGTAGGCGCGCTGCACCGCGACCTTGCCCTTGATGATGTCCGACTGCAGCAGGCGCCGCAGCTCCGACTGGAGGTCCGACCGGATCCCCATCGTCACGTTGTCGAAGTCGATCAGCAGCGCCGCGTTGGGCGCGTGGGCGGGGGGTTCTTTGTGCGGCCGTGTCAAGTGTGCATGCGGCTGGGTCATGTGGTTGCGCTCAGTTCCAGGCCGACGACCTGCGTGAGCTCCCGTCGCTTCACCTTCCCGCTCCCGGTCAGCGGGAAGGCGTCGAAGAAGCGCACCAGGTCGGGCACTTTGTTGTCGGCGACGGACTCACGGCAGAACTCCTTGAGCTCGTCGCCCGTCACGATGGATCCCTCCGTGGCCACGACGCAGGCGCAGATCAGCTCACCCAACGTCTCGTTGGGGATGCCGACGACGCACGCGTCGCCCACGGCAGGGTGCGTCCGGAGGAGGTCCTCCAGCTCGCGGGGATAGATCTTGTAGCCGCCGCGGATGATCACCTCGTTGCGGCGGCCGACGATCCTGACGTAGCCTTCGTCGTCCACGATGGCGAGGTCGCCCGTCAGGAAAAATCCCTCCGGGGTGAGGGACCGCGCCGTCTCGCCGGGCATCCGGTAGTAGCCCAGCATGACGTTCGGTCCCTTCACCGCCACCTCGCCGACCGCCTCGGGCCCGTGCAGTGCGCCGCTCTGCAAATCCACCACGCGCACCTCCACTCCCGGGACCGCTCGGCCGACCGTGTGCGTCCGCCGCTCGGGCGCATCCCCGAAACGGGTGATCGTCACCGTGGGCCCCGTTTCCGTGAGCCCGTAGGCGATCTGGACGTCGCACCACTGCCGGATCCGGCCGGCCAGCTCCGGGGAGACCGGGCTCCCCGCCACCAGCCCAGAGCGGCACGTAGTGGGTCGCTGCTCCTCGAACGAGGGATCGCGCATGAGGAGCTCGAACATCGTGGGGACGCCGTGCACCGCGCGCACTTCCGCCTGGCGCAACTGGTACTTGAGCTCGTGCAGGCTGAGCGAGGGATCGAGCGGGACGAGCACGGCGCCGCGATAGGCCGCCGCCAGGAAGGTCACCACCCACTCCGGCCAGTTCGGCAGGTCAACGGCCAGCCGGTCGCCCGGCTGCACACCCAGCCCGGCGAACGCATCGGCGAGCGCCAGGGCTTCCCGTTCGGCCTGCGCATAGCTCATCCGACGTGACCCGAATACCAGGAACTCCCGCTCGGGATGCGCTTTCGCCCGCTCGGCGAAGAGCGCCGCCAGATGATGTGTCGCCACGTCTACCACGTCCCTCACAACGTTCGGAGTCTTTGAAAATAAACAACTTGCGTCCCAATGGCTACTGCGCGCCACCAGACTGGCATTGACAGCACTCCTCCTTTGTATCACTGTATCGTTACAATGATACACAGCGACTGAGTGTGTTCGAGCATCTCGACCCACGCAGCCCCACGCCGCTGTACGCGCAAATCGCGAATCGCGTCAGAGTCGCGATCGCGGCGGGTGAGCTACACCCTGCCACGGCGCTCCCCTCGGTGCGACAGCTCGCGGCGCAGCTGCGAGTGAACCCCGCGACGGTCGTCCAGGCCTATCGCGACCTCGAGACCGACGGATTCGTGGAGATGCGACAGGGTGCGGGCACGTTCGTGCGGGAAGTCGCTCCCGCAGGGCGGGCGCGCGAGCGCGCACGGCAAGCCGCGGCGCTGGTGCACGAGATGCTCGCTCAAGCGGGACGCCTCGGCGTGTCGCGGCAAGAGCTGCAGGCGGCCATCGCGGAGGAAATCGGAGTGGGAACACCATGACCAACGCCGTCGAGCTCCACCAGGTGCGGTATCGCGCCAGCAGGACGTTCGAGATCGGCAATCTGGACTTGAACGTTCGGTCCGGCTCCATCTACGGTTTCCTCGGTCCGAACGGCTCCGGCAAGACCACCACGATGCGCTTGGCGCTGGGGTTGCTGCGCCCCCTGTCCGGTCGCATCACCGTGCTGGGCGACGAGATCCCCGCCAATGCGCCGCGCGTCCTCGCCCGCGTCGGGTACGTCCCAGAGCAGCCGCACTTGGACCCCACGCTCACGGTGCGCGAGTCGCTGCGCTTCCAGGCGGCGTTCTATGCGACCTGGGACTGGCCGCGAGCGGAGCAGCTGCTGCGCCAGTTCGATCTCGAAGAGCGGAACACCTTCGGCCGCCTGTCGAAGGGGCAGAAAGGCAAGCTGATGACGCTGCTCGCCTTGGCGCAGCGACCGGAGCTGCTCGTGCTCGACGAGCCGACCGACGGGCTCGACCCCGTGGTGCGTCGGGACGTGTTGTCGGCGCTGCTCGACTACGTGTCGCAACACCAGGCCACCGTCTTCATCTCCAGTCACCTCGTCCACGAGCTGGAGCGCATCTGCGACTGGATCGGCGTCATGGACAACGGTCGGCTCATCACCGAGGTGCCGATGGACCGTTTCAAGAACGGGATAAAGCGACTGCGTGTCGCGGATGCCCCGCCGACTGTCGCCGACGCGCCGTTCGTGATCCTGGCGCGCGAGCGCGCCAACGGGCGCGTCGAGACGTGGGTGGTTCGCGATTGGGAGCCCGCAATGGCGGCGTATTTCGAGACCGTCGGGGCCGCCCTCAACGACGTGATCGACCTCGATCTCGAGGAGGGGTTCGTGGAGCTGCTTCGCACGTTTCGAGCTCCGCGCGGCTAGGAGGTCAACATGTTCGACGTGATCCTCTACACCCAGTGGAAATGGTCCCGCCTGATCATTGTGCTCGGAAGCCTGGCGGGATTCGCGCTGCCGATCGTATCGGTGCAGGGCGCGGCGAGCGGGGACCGGGGCGCGCTCGCCGCCGGTGCGCTGCTTCAGACAGTGCAGTCCTGGGGAGTGTTGTACCCGGTACTCGCCGCCGCACTCGGGCTGCTGGTCGCGATCGCCACCTGGGCCCCCGATCATCGCGGGCGCCACGTCCACGCCCTGTCGCTCCCGGTCGCACGTTGGCGTTACGTCCTGCTGCGGTTCGCGAGCGGCGCCACACTGCTCGCGCTACCGATCCTGGCGGTGCTGGCTGGTGCCATACTCGCGACGTGGAGCGCAACCATTCCCGTCGGACTGCGGGGATACGCTCTCGCGCTGGCCGCGCGATTCGCGCTCGCAGTGCTCGTGGCGTATGCCGTATTCTTTGCCGTGTCCGCGGGGACGGCACGGACCGCGGGGATCATCCTCGCGGTGATCGGGAGCGTGATTCTGCTACAGATCGTGGCGAGCGTGGCGAACGTCGACCTCGACGTGTTCGGGGAGCTGCAGGTGGCGGTTCTCAACTGGCCGGGGCCGCTCGCCATCTTCACCGGACGCTGGATGCTGATCGATGTGTAGCCCGGCGCTGCAAGAAGGATGGCAGCCCCCGGCCGCGGAATGCGCGGCGTTGATCCGACCGTTTCAGGGGCGTGCTACGAAACGCTTGCTGCTCCCGCTCTTCGCCGTCGCGGTCCAGTCGCTCTCGGGGCAAGACGTTCCCCGATTGCAAGCCCGCGCGGACAGCCTGGTTCGCGAGTGGCGCCGGGCAAGCGCCCTGGCGGACATGGTAGACAGCCTCGACCACGCGCGGGCGGCCGGCGGTACGGACACGATCAGCGTCGGCGCGCTGCGGATCGTCACAAACCCGTCCCCGGCGCGCCTGCGGGAAGCCGCGTCCCGCGCCTGGCCGGTCATCGACAGCCTGTACGGCACCGAGGCCCGGCAGCTCGCGCAGCGCCCCTACCTCATCGCGCCGTACGACCCCGACACCACCAGTCCGAAACCGACGCTGCGTGGCGCGATCCAAGTCCCCTGGGACCAGGACGTCACGTCGCTCGCCATGATCCTGGTGACGAACGTGCCGATCGGCCAGCCCGACGCGGCGTTGCACAACTGGCTGGGAGGGCTGGTGGTTCCGATCGTTCGCCCCGAGCAGGCCCGCGCGGCGGTGTATGTGCAGCTCGTGACGGCTCCCTCGCAGGCGGCGCGGAGCTGTTTCCTTGGGGTGATGAACGACTGCCGCAACGCGCTCGGCCTCGCCGAGTCGCCCGACCCGCTGCGGCAGTGGTACCCGAGCGTCGGCGAGCGACGCGCCTTGGTCGTGCGGTCGTTCGCGGAATACTTCGGCTACCTCGATCATGGCGCGCGCAAGCCGACGCTGCAGTCGTGCGGAGCGGGCAGTGATGCGGCGTGCACCGAGCTGCTGCGGTCGCTGCCCCCGGGAGTGCTACCACGACCGCTGACCTACGACGCCCGCGCGGCACTGGTGCACATCGCGTTGCGGCTCGGTGGCCGGGAGGCGTATCACCGATTGATCGCGACGCCGGCGCTGCCGATCCCCCAGCGCCTCGCCGGCGCCGCCGGTGTGAGCGTCGATAGCCTCGTCTCGCTGTGGCGAGCGGAGATCCTCGCCGCGCGACCGGCGCCCGTCACCGTTCCCCCTTGGGGTCCGTGGGTTGCGCTCGGATGGACGGCCGTCTTCGCGGTGTGCGCCCTACGGAGCTCGCGATGGCGCGTGAGCTGAGGTGGTGGCTGGCGGCGGCGCTGCTCGCATGCGGCGCCGTCGCGATGGCGTACCTGCCGCCGCGCGGCGCGGCGCGGGAGGCCGGGGTGCGCGACGAGCCGTTCCGACAGACTCCGGCGCGGCTACGTGCGCAAGCGCTCGCCGCTCAGTGGCGTGCGGCGAACCTGGCGCTGCGGCTCCCGGAGTATCGCAGGCGGCTGCAGCCGGAATTGCTGCGACGGCGCGAGCGAGACGCGCCGGGGCCGACGCTGCTCGTCGAGGCACCCGACTCGCTCGCAGCGTTCGCCCACGAAGTGCTGAGCCCCGCACTGGATACTGTCGCGCGCCACTTGAGGCTCGGCGTGACCAAGGTCTCGGTGGGCCTGGTCGTCGATCTACGGCGCACCGTTTCGGCCAACCCCGCCGAAACACCCACTCAGGACTTTGCTGGGCCCGCCTACCTGTTTCCCGATTCGAGCGATCGGACCACCTGCGTGGCGCTGATCCCCGCCTGGCTTTGGACAGGCACTCTGCTCGCGGTCAAGCCGCCGGCGAGAAACCCGCGAGTCGAAGACTGGCTCCGGAGCGGCCTCGGGCCGTGTGCCTTCTATGCTGCCTACGGTGCCCCAGGCAAGGGAGTACGACGCTGGTTGACCAAGCGGGGCTATGACCTGGCCGGCTCCCCCGCCTGGGACGGAGCACCGCCGGAGCGACGTGAGTCCTTTGTGATGTACCAGGACGGGACACGCTGGAGGTGGTCGTGGTGGAGTGTCTACCGCTTCCCGGTCACCGCGATCGCCTGCCTGGGCGGCCGAACCATGAGCTGCGAGGCCGCCGTTCTCTGGGGTGCCGAGGAGACAACCGACGATTCCCCACCTCAATTCCTCGAGAGCGATACCCGGGGGTGGTGGCGGAGCCAACGCGTCCTCTACAGCGATCGCTATCTGGCAGAGGTGGCGCGGGAGGTGGGTCACGATCGGTTCCTGCGGTTCTGGAGTTCGACGGAACCGGTCGACACCGCCCTCGCAATCGCGCTCAAGATGCCGGTGGGCGAGTGGACCGAGCGCTGGCAGCGCCGCTTCGTGCCGCGGCTCCCGCTCGGGGCGGCCCCGCCCACCAGCAGCGCGGCGCTTGGCATTCTGCTCGCAGGACTCGCCGTGGTCGCCGTCGCTCTCGGCGCCGTCCGGCGACAGGTCAGATGAACGTGCGCGTGACCGTCGCCCTCGCTTTAGCATCGGTGTTCGCGACGCCGGTAGCGCTCGCGCAGGGCGATCGGTGGGAGCGCCAGGTGCGCGGCCAGCTCGAGCGGGCCATGGCGTCACTCGGTGCGAAGGGAGCCGTGCGGTCCGCCGTGGCACGCGTCGGCGCGCTCGATACCGACGAGTCGGCGTCGCTGACATTAACACTCAATGCGGGGGTCTCCTACTTCGTGGTGGGCACTTGCGACGAGGATTGCGAGCGCCTCGGTCTCGTACTGTCCGACCTTGCGAGCCACGACCTGGCAGCCGACCGCGCGAGCGAAAACGCACCGGTGGTGCGGCTCACGCCTCCCCAGACGGCGTCGTACCGCGTGAAGGTCGTGATGGAGCGTTGTCGCATGAATCCATGCCGCTTCGGCATCGCCCTGATCACTCTCCCACCACCTTGACGATCACCCGCTTCTTGCGCTGCCCGTCCCACTCACCGTAGAACACCCGCTGCCAGGGCCCGAAGTCGAGCTTCCCGTCGGTGACCGGCACGATCACCTCGTGACCGATCGTGAGGCTGCGCAAGTGCGCGGCGGCGTTGTCTTCTCCCGTCTCGTTATGCCGGTAACGCCCCGGGTCCCAGGGCGCCACCGTCTCCTCGAGCCACTTGAGGATGTCGGCCCAAAGGCCCGATTCGTGGTCATTCACGAACACCGAGGCCGTGATGTGCATGGCGCTGACCAGGGCGAACCCCTCCTGGATGCCGCTCTCCCGCACCTGTTCGGCCACCGCATCGGTGATGTCGATGATCTCCTGGCGGCGCTTCGTGTTGAACCAGAGGTAGTGGGTGTGGGACTTCATGGGATCTCCAGAACGCGGAAGTGGGAACGCGGAACGCGGAACCGACGGGCCGGCGCGGGGATCACCTGTTCCGCGTTCCGACTTCCGCATTCCGCGTTTGAGTGCGTGTCGAATTGTCACACGGGTGCCGAACACCTAGATTGCCCCGTCAAATATGGCGCTCGCATTCCGCCAGCGGATCTTCTTCATCCTGGTCGCACTCACCGCGGCGCCGACCGCCCTGGCCGTCGTGGGGTGGGCGCTGGCGGTGCGCACCGTCGCGCCGTCGGCGGGGGCGCGGGTGGCGCTCGAAGAGGTTGCGGCGTCCGCGCGCCAGTTGATCGAACAGATGGACACGACGCGCCTCACGGCGCGCGAGCGGGTGGCGTTCCGGCAGCACCTCGAGCAACTCTCGAATTCCGTGACCTTGGCGCGTCGGGCCGAAACCTATCTGCGCTATTACGCGGGCGGGTTCGCGGGCGTGGTCGTCGTGCTGGGGGCGTTCGCGGTGTTCGCAGGCGTTCGGATGGCGGGACACCTGTCGCGCCAACTGTCGCGGCCGATCGACGAGCTGGTGGGCTGGACCCGGCTCATCCGGCGCCGCATGCCGCTCCCAGCGGGGCCGCCTACGCGCGGGGCCCCCGAGTTCGAGGCGCTGCGTCAGGCGTTGCGGGAGCTTGCGACGGCGCTCGACGCGGCACGCGAGAAGGAGCTCGAGGCCGAGCGACTGCGGGCCTTCCGAGAAGTGGCACGCCGCGTGGCCCACGAAATCAAGAACCCGCTCACGGCGATGCGGATCGGGGTGGATCAACTGCGGCGGTCAGCCGGTCAGGCGGACGGCCCAATGGCGATGGCAGTGGAAGTGCTGGGGGCCGAGACCGAGCGGCTGGAGCGGCTCGCCAAGGAGTTCGCCGAGTTCGGGCGGCTGCCGGAGGGCCCGAAGAGTGAAGTCGATCTGGTCGACCTCCTGGTGGACCTGGGGAAGAGTGCGGTGCCGCCGGGGGTCGAGGTGTCGGTGCGCGCGAACGGGGAGCGGTGCACGATCCTGGGTCAATACGATCCACTGCGGCGGGCCTTCGCGAACCTGCTGCGCAACGCCGCCGAGGCGATGGGGGGCCGCGGGCCGATCGATGTCGGAGTGGACCGAGACGGGGAGGGCGTGGTCGTCACGATCGCGGACCACGGCCCGGGCATCCCGGAGGACCTACGGCAGCGGGTGTTCGAACCCTACTTCACGACCAAACGGGACGGGACCGGCCTTGGCCTCGCGCTAGTGCGGCAGACGGTCGAGACGCATCACGGCACGATCACGGTCTCGGAGACGCCGGGCGGCGGCGCCACGTTTTCTATCGTGCTTTCGACGTCATGAGCCCGCGCATCCTGCTGGTGGATGACGAGCCCAACATCCGCAAGATGGTGGCGGCGTTGCTGCAATCGGAGGGGTTCGAGACCGCCGAAGCGGCCAACGGGACCGCGGGGTTGGCGGCCGTCGAGCGGGAGCGGCCCGACGCCGTGTTGCTCGACCTGATGATGCCGGGCGGGCCGGACGGACTGGCGACCTTGGAGCAGCTCAAGCGCACCGCGCCCGACGTTCCCGTGGTGATGATGAGCGGCAAGGCGAACCTCGCCGATGCGGTGCGCGCCACCAAGCTCGGCGCGTTTCAGTTCCTCGAGAAGCCGCTCACGCCCGAAGGGGTGCTCACCACGCTGCGCGCCGCGCTCGAGTTGTCGCGCACGCTGGCCGAGAATCGCCGGCTTCACGAAGCGCTGGGCCACGCCGACCCGCTGGTGGGCGTGAGCTCGGCGATGGAGCAGCTGCGCGCCTTGATAACGCGCGTCGCGCCCACCGAGGCGCGGGTGTTGATCACCGGCGAGTCGGGAACGGGCAAGGAGCTCGTCGCCTCCGCGATCCACCGCCAGAGCGCACGCGCGGCGCAGCGCTTCGTGTGCGTCAACAGCGCGGCCATTCCGAAGGACCTGGTCGAGTCGGAGATGTTCGGCCACGAGCGAGGTGCGTTCACGGGCGCTACCGAGCGGCGGGTGGGTCGCTTCGAGCTCGCCGACGGCGGCACGCTGTTCCTGGACGAGGTCGGCGACCTGAGCCTCGAGGCCCAGGCGAAGCTGCTGCGCGTGCTCGAGACCGGCGTGATCGAGCGACTCGGTGGCGAGCGGCCGCTCACCGTGGAGGTGCGCGTGATCGCGGCGACCAACAAGGACTTGGGCAAGGCCGCGCAGCAGGGACAGTTCCGCGAGGACCTGCTGTTCCGGCTGAACGTGCTGCCGGTGCACATCCCGCCGCTGCGCGAGCGGCCCGAGGACGTTGCGCCGCTGGTGCAACATTTCGCGGCGCGGCAAGCCGGGCGCCTGGGGCGACCGGTGCGGTTCGACACCGGCGCCGTGCAGCTGCTCGCCGCGTACGGCTGGCCGGGGAACGTGCGCGAGCTCGCGAACCTGGTGGAGCGGCTCGCGATTCTCGCAACGGGAGCGACGATCAGCGCGGACGACGTGGCGCGTGTCGTGCCCCAGGACGGCGCGCCGGCTGCCCCGGCGGGCGAATGGGCGGACGTGGCGCTGGCGGAGGCGCTCGACCACTTCGAGCGCACCCTGATCGCGCGCGCGCTGTCCGCCGCCCGCGGCAACGTGGCGGAGGCCGCCCGCCGGCTGGCGACCGATCGCGCCAACCTGTATCGCCGGATGCGGCGGCTCGGCCTCGAGCCTCCCCGCAACGTGACGGGATGACACGCTTCCCGCTGCCACCGCCCGCCGCCAAGCACGCCGCCGCCGCGCCGGAGGCGGCACGGCCCATGCACGAGCTGCCGGCGCCCCCAATCAAGGCTTGCTCCATGCGCGCGCGCGTCGCGACCCTGCTGTGCCTGCTCGGCCCGGCGGTCGCCCAAGCCCAAGACACGACGATCGTCATCAACCCCGAGAGCGCGAGTGTCGCGCTGCCGCCGGGGGAGCTGCCGCGGCTGGTCGCCGAAGAAGCGATCCGGTTCTACAACGCCGCCACTACCACCCGGCTGGTGGGCCGCTCGCGTCTGCCGGCGGGCAACGAGTGGCGCGGCGACGTGGCGGTGCGGAACGGGGCCGTTCGGGTCGCCGGCCGCATTCAGGGCAGCCTGCTCGTGATCAATGGGGACGCCACGGTCGATTCGGGCGGCGTGATCTCCGGCGAGCTGATCGTGATCGGCGGCACGGTGACCCGGGCGCCCGGCGCGGCCATCGCCGGCGAGGTGCGCTTGTACCGCGCGCCGCTGGGCTACCGCACCCAGGGCGACGAAATCGCCCTCGCGC
This sequence comes from Gemmatimonadetes bacterium 13_1_20CM_4_69_16, assembly GCA_001919865.1. Taxonomy (GTDB): domain Bacteria; phylum Gemmatimonadota; class Gemmatimonadetes; order Gemmatimonadales; family GWC2-71-9; genus 20CM-4-69-16. The sequence continues at coordinate 10,738 of MNIR01000058.1, forward strand.
GGGTGAACCCGCGCCGCTGGCTCCGCAACCTCGGCGTCGAAAAGTCGTGGGGCACGGCCGACTCGCGCTCCGCCCTCACCCTCGCCACCGGCGGGACCTTCAATCGGGTGGAGGGGCTGCCGGTGGTGTTCGGCCCGGTGTTCGACTGGAAGCTCCAGCAGAACGTGCGGTTCCGGCTCGACGCCCTGGGCGTATTCCGCACTGCGGGCGACTTGACCGACCGCCGCAGCGACTTGGGTTACATGCTGCGCACCGAGCTGCGGTCGGGCGAAGTCCCCGCGTACGGCGCCGAGTTCCGCGTCTACGATGTGGTGGCCCCCGTCGAGGACTGGGGGCTCCACAACTCCGAGGTCGGCTGGGCCGCCTTCCTGTTCCAGCGCGATTACCGCGACTACTACCTGAACAAGGGGATCGCGGGCCGCGCCTTCTTCCAGCCCACCCGACCGCTCAACCTCACCTTGGAGCTACGGCACGATTGGCAAACGAGCGTGGCGGCACGCGACCCGTGGACCGTGTTCCGCAACGATCAACCGTGGCGCCCCAACCCACCGATCGACGAGGGACACTACACCACGCTCAGCGGCGCGGTCACGATCGACACCCGCAACGATCACACCGATCCCACAGCGGGCTGGCTGTTGCGAGCGGAGCTCGACAACTCGCGCAGCAAGGACGTGAACCCCCAGACGGGCGTACCGACGACCGTGCGGGGTCCGATTCCCACGGACGGATCGTACCAGTTTTCGCGTCTATTCCTCGATCTCCGCCGCTATACCCGGATCAGCCCGTCGGGTCGCGTGAATCTGCGGGTTCTCGCCGGCGGCTGGGTGGGTGGTGACCCGCTGCCCCTGCAGCACCGGCTGTCGATCGGCGGCGCCGACCCGCTGTCCGGATACCGCTTCCGCCACAGCGCCTGCGACCGCGACGTCACCGACCCGGCATTCGCGAGAACGCTCGTCGCCGCGTGCGACCGCGTGATCCTCGCCCAGGCGGAGTACCGGGGCCACATCTCGCTGCATTGGGCGTACAACTCGTCGCAACCGGAGGACGAGGAGTCGAAATCGCTGCTCGAGCTGCGCGGGCTCGACCTCGTGGTGTTGGGCGACGCCGGCCAGGCGTGGCTGGTCGGCAGCGGGCCCGGCCGACTGCCGAGCAACCGGCTGCCGACGCCGGGGAGTTGGCTGGCGGACCTCGGACTGGGCGTCGACTGGGGTGGGTTCGGCCTCTACATGTCGAAGGCGGTGACCGCGGGCGAGCCCTTGCGATTCACGGTACGACTCGACCATCGCTTCTGAGGTGAGGGCGGGCGGGGGGCTCGGTCTCCTGGCCCTGCTGGCCTGCGCGGCGGCCGCCTCACCGGCCGAAGCGCAAGAGCCGTCGTTGACCGTGATCCTCCAGAACGAAGTGCCCCGGGTCCAAGCCACGGCCCTGCTCGCCGACGGCAAGTTCCTCGGCTTGATGCGCTCGGGCTTCCCCCTACGACTGCACTACCGGCTCGAGCTGTGGCGCGCGCGCTCGGGGTGGTTCGACCAGTTCGTGAGCGAGTGGTCCTGGGACGCCGTGGCGCACCACGACCCGCTCGCCGACGACTTCGTGCTGATCCGAACCGGCGGGCCGGTGACGCGCTCCGCCACCGCCGACAGCCTGGAGCGGGCGCTCGAGATCCCCTACCGCGTCCGGCTCACGCCCAAAGGGTCGGGGAAGTTCTACTTCCTCTGCCGCCTCGACGTGACGACGCTCAACGACACGGACCTGGAAGAGCTGACGCGCTGGCTCAAGGGCGACGTGAGCCCCGCCGTCTCCGGCGGGGGCAGCGTGGGCGGCGCGCTGGCCCGGGGGGCGCAGCGGATTCTCGTGCGCATCGCCGGCCTGCCGCGCCTCACCCTGGAGGCGCGGTCGGAGACGTTCAGCCGAGAGGGGAACTAGAGGACCGCGGCCCTCACATCGCCTCGAGGGTCGCGAGCACGTCGCCGCCGTAGAACAACCGGATGTACTTGGACTGGATCGACGTCAGGCGGCGCACCGCCCAGGCGAGATGCACGAAGTGCGGCTCAAACGGCGGCCGCAAGGGATGCATCCCGGCTTCCTCCGGCAGCAGATTGCCCTTCCGCGTGTTACAGCTACTGCACGCCGTCAACACGTTGGTCCATCCGTTGGTGCCGCCGCGCGACAGCGGTACCAGGTGATCTCGTGTCAGGCACTCTCGGTGCCGCAGCTCGTGCTGGCTGCGCCCGCAGAACTGGCAGCGGTAGTTGTCACGAGCGAAGAGGAAGGTGTTGGTGACCTGACGGCGGAAGCGACGCGGCACGTGGACGAACTTGACGAGACGGATAACGGCAGGCCGGGGGATCTGGAGGCGCTCGCTGCGCACTACGGAACCGTCCGCCTCGACGATCTCCGCCTTGCGGTCAATGACGAGGCGGAGCGCCCGGCGTACGGGCACCATCGTCAGAGGCTCGAATGAGGCGTTCAGCGCGAGGCAGCGCACCGCAATCTCCCGGTGAAAAAAGCAGCCGTCGCGCCCGGGTGACGAGCGGACGGCTCAGTATGCTACACAACCGCCTAACGCGCGGCAAGAGCGATGGTTAAGTGCCCCCCGCCGCGGCGAACAGCTTGCGAAGCTCCTCTAGCTGATCCTCCACGGACTTACGCGACGCTCCCCCCGGGGTGGCCCGGCCTTCCACGCTGTCCTCCCAGGTTCCAAGCTGCGTCAAGGCCGCCCCCAAAGCGGGGTGGATTCCGGCGGCCACGGCCTCGGGTACGCGGTCGAGCGGCACCCCTGCGCGCTCTGCCTCGCGCACCAGCTTCCCCACGAGGCCATGGCTCTCCCGAAACGGCACACCGGCTTCGACCAGAAGGTCGGCCAGATCGGTAGCGCGGAGGCAAGCGTCCAGCGCGGCATGCATCCGCTGGCGGTCGACCGCGAGTGAGGCGATGGCACCCGTCACTGCCGGCAGCACGACAGCGAGCGTGTCGCAGGCGTCGAACAACAACGCCTTGTCCTCTTGCAGATCCTTCGAGTAGCCCGCCGGAATCCCCTTGAGGGTCGTGAGCAGTGCCACCAGGTCACCGAGCAGCCGCGCCGACTTCGCGCGGGCGAGCTCGAACACGTCGGGATTGCGCTTCTGCGGCATCAGGCTCGACCCCGTGCTGAAGTCGTCGGCGAGCCGCACGAAGCCGTACTCCGAGCTGGCGTACTGGATCAGCTCGGCGCCGAGCCGCGAGAGGTGCGTGCCCACGAGGGCGATGGCGAACAGCACCTCAGCCACGAAGTCGCGATCGCCGGTGACATCCAGGGCGTTGGCGGACACCGAGCGGAAGCCGAGCGCTTCCTTCAGCAGCACGCGGTCGACGGCGAACCCCGATCCGGCGAGCGCTCCGGAGCCGAGCGGCAATTCCGCTACCCGCCGGCGGGCATCGGCGAGCCGCTGGCGATCCCGTACGAGCGGCCAGGCGTGGGCGAGCAGCACGTAGGCCCAGCGCACCGGCTGCGCTCGCTGGCCGTGGGTGTAGCCGGGGAGGATCGCGTCGGTCCCCTCCCGAGCGCGGGTGACGAGCGTTGCGCCGAGCGCCGCCAGCTCGGCGTCGAGTTGATCGATCGCGTCCAGCGTCCAGAGGCGCAGGTCGGTCGCGACTTGGTCGTTGCGCGAGCGACCGGTGTGCAGCTTCCCGGCCCCGGGGCCGACTTCCTCGTACAGGAGCCGCTCGACCAGCGTGTGCACGTCCTCGTCCGGCGCACCCACTGCGGCGCCGTCCGCGAGCCGCTCGGCCACCCGGTCCAGCCCGTCCAGCAGCTGGGACTCCTCCACCGGCGTGAGGACGCCGACGCGACCGAGCGCCTGTACCCACGCCTTGCTGGCGATCACGTCCTGAGGCCACAACCGGTGGTCCACCGGCAGGCTGCGGTTCAAGGCGTCGAGCGCCTGACTGGGCCCCAGGGTGAACCGGCCGCCCCACATCTGGTGCGGCGGGGACGGGGGCGAAGCGGGGGAAGGGGGAGGCGTCTCGGTGGGGTGCCGGGTCATCAGTCTGCAGCCGCGCCGACGCCCTGCTCTCGGCGCACTGCTTCGAGGCCGGCCTCGATCTTCATCGCGAGGCCGTAGAGGTGGATGAAGCCCTCGGCGTCCTTCTGGTTGTACACGTTGTCCTTGCCGAACGTCGCATAGGACGGCAGATACAGCGCGTACGGGCTTTCCCGACCGGCGACGGTGATGCTCCCCTTGTACAGCTTGAGCCGCACGGACCCGGTGACGCGTTTCTGGGTGCTCGAGACGAGCGCGTCGAGCGCTTCCCGCTCGGGCGTCCACCAGCGCCCGTCGTACACCAGGTCGGCGTAGCGCAGGGCCACCTCGTCCTTGAGGCGCAGCGTACGCCGGTCGAGCACCAGCTGCTCGAGCTCGCGGTGCGCGGCGTAGAGCAGCGTGCCACCCGGCGTCTCGTAAACGCCGCGCGACTTCATACCGACCAAGCGATCTTCCACCACGTCCGCGCGGCCGACGCCGTGCTCGCCCGCGACGTCGTTCAAGGCCTCGAGCAGCTCGACGGGTCCGAGCGGCACGTGGTCCACCGCGACAGGGGTCCCCTCCTCGAAACCGACGTGCACCACCACCGGCTCGGCGGGCGCATCGACCGGGTTCTTGGTCATCACGAAAATGTGTTCGGGAGCTTCTTGGGAGGGGTCTTCGAGGATGCCGCCTTCGTGGGAGCAGTGCCACAGGTTCCGGTCGGTCGAGTACGGCTTCTCCACGGTCGCCTGGACGGGAATGCCTTTCGCCCTGACGTAAGCGATCAGGTCCTCGCGGCCCTTGAACGCCCACTCCCGCCACGGGGCGATCACCTGCAGCTCGGGTGCGAGGGCGGTGTAGGTGAGCTCGAAGCGGACCTGGTCGTTTCCCTTCCCGGTGCAGCCGTGGGCCACTGCCTGCGCGCCGATGCGCTGGGCGAGGGCGACCTGGTGGGCCGCGATCGCCGGTCGCGCCATCGAGGTGCCGAGCAGATAGGTTCTGGCGTATACGGCCCCGGCACGGAGCGTGGGGAACACGAAGTCGCGGACGAACTCCTCGCGCAGGTCCTCGATGACGCAATCCGCCGCGCCGGAGCGTTTGGCTTTCTCCGCCAGGCCCGCGAGCTCGCCGCCTCCCTGCCCCACGTCGGCCGCGAAGCACACGACCCGGGCGCCGTATCGCTCGCGCAGCCAGGGCACGATCGCCGATGTGTCCAGTCCGCCCGAATACGCCAGCACCACCAACGGCCCCATGTCGCGCTCCTTTGTGGTTTATGCAGTAGGATGCATAAACATACATACGCCGGTGCACCTGTCAACGTCCCCGGAGACCTAGCGGCGGCGCCGCACCGCGCCGATCTTTGCGTTCCCGATGAACCGGCGAGACCTGGTCCGCGCTCTCGGCACCGCCGCCCTGCTGCCGCCGTTGTCCGGGCTTTCCCCCGGGCGCCTCGCCGCCACAGGGCGCCGGGCGCACCGCCGGGCGCGGAGCCGCGACCTCCAGGTGCTCGATCCGCACCAGAGCGAGACCGTCGCCACGATGGCGGAGCTGATCATTCCGGCCACCGACACCCCCGGCGCGCGCGCGGCGCAGGTCGATCGGTTCATCGATCTGCTGCTGGCGGAGTGGGCCACGGACGACGACCGTGCCAGCTTTCTCGCGGGGCTCGCCGACGTCGACGCCCGGGCACACACCGCCTTCGGCACCGACTTCTTGACGGCCACGGAGGCGCAGCGCGCCACGCTCCTCACCCAGCTCGACACCGAAGCACAGGAGCGGCGCACCGGGAAGGCCGACGCGCAGCCCCCGTTTTTCCAGCGCATGAAATTCCTCACGGTGTACGGCTACTGCACGTCGGAGGTCGGCGCCACGGCGGAGCTGCACTACCAGACGATTCCGGGCTCGTATGACGCGTGCAGCGAGCTCGGCCGCTGGCGTGCGGGCCCGGGGGACTACTGATGGCGGCGCCTAGCTTCGACGCCATCGTCGTCGGCTCCGGCATCACGGGCGGGTGGGCGGCGAAGGAGCTGTGCGAGCGCGGGCTCAAGACGCTCGTGCTCGAGGCCGGTCGGCCGATCGACCCCGCGCGGGATTACGTCGAGCACGTACCCCCTTGGGAGATGAAGTTCCGGGGCTTCGGGGACCGCAAGGCGCTCGAGCGCGACCAGTTCATCCAGCGCCACTGCTACGCGTGCAACGAGTACAGCGGCAAGTTCTTCGTCAACGACCGCGAGAACCCGTACACCTTCGACGCCGACAAGCCGTTCCACTGGATCCGCGGCCGCCAGGTGGGTGGCAAGTCCATCATGTGGGGCCGACAGGTGTACCGCTGGAGCGACCTCGACTTCGAAGCCAACGCGCGCGACGGCTTCGGGGTGGATTGGCCGATCCGCTATGCCGACATCGCGCCGTGGTACGATTACGTCGAGGAGTTCATCGGGATCAGCGGCGAGGCGCTCGGCCTGCCGCAGCTGCCCGACGGGAAATTCCTCCCGCCGATGGCGCTCAACTGCGCCGAGCAGGTCGTCCGGGACGGGGTCGCGAAGCGCTTCGCCCCCGAGCGCGTCGTCACCATCGGCCGGGTGGCGATCCTCACGGCACCGCACCGGGGACGCGCGGCGTGTCACTACTGCGGCCCGTGCGAGCGCGGCTGCATCACCCACTCCTACTTCAACAGCATCGGCGTGACGCTGCCGGTGGCGCGCGCCACGGGGCGGCTCACGCTCCGGCCCTACAGTGTCGTTCACAGCGTGATCTACGATGAGCAGCGTGACCGGGCGGCGGGCGTGCGCGTCATCGACGGGCAAACCCACGAGCCGCTCGAGTTCCGCGCGCGCATCGTGTTTCTGTGTGCCTCGACACTCGAATCGACGCGCATCCTGCTCAACTCCAAGGGGCCGCGCTTCCCCACCGGTCTCGCCAACTCGAGCGGCGAGCTGGGCAGGAACCTGATGGACCACGCGATGGGCGGCGGGGCGAACGGCGCCATCCCGGGCATGGAAGACCGCACCGTCCACGGCAACCGCCCCAACGGCATCTACGTCCCCCGGTTCCGCAACGTGAAGACGCCGAGCCCTGACTTCCTGCGCGGCTACGGATTTCAGGGGGGCGGCGGACGCGGTGGTTGGGGACGGGCGGCCTCGCAGCCGGGATTCGGCGCGGAGCTCAAGCGAGCCCTGCTCAAGCCGGGACCGTGGGGCTTTTCATTTTACGGCTTCGGCGAGTGCCTGCCGCGCCCCACCAACTACGTGGAGCTCGATCCGGAAAAGGTCGACGCCTGGGGAGTCCCGGCGCTGCGGATCCACTGCCAGTGGAGCGACAACGAGCGCAAGCTGCTGCACGACATGTCGGTCTCCGCGGCCGAGATGCTCGAGGCGGCGGGCGCGCGCGACATCCAACCGTTCGTGGACGACAACCCGCCGGGCCTGACCATCCACGAAATGGGGACCGCCCGCATGGGCCGCGACCCGAAGACGTCGGTCTTGAACGCCCATAACCAGTGCCACGACGTGAAAAACCTGTTCGTCACCGACGGCGCCTGCATGGCGTCCACGGCGTGTCAGAATCCATCCATCACGTACATGGCGCTCACGGCGCGGGCGGCGGCGTACGCGGTGGAAGCCATGAAACGACACGAGCTCTAGGGGATCGGGGCTCGGGACTCGGGACCAAGGGAGAGAACGACCATGACTGATCGACGCGACTTCATCAAGGCTCTCGGCGCTGCGGCGGTTGGGCCGACCTTGTGGCCCCTAGCCCCGAGCCCCTATCACCGAGCCCCTAGCCGCAAGCTCGACCGCGTCGGCCTCCAGCTCTACACCGTGCGGCAGGCGATGGAACACGACATGGAAGGGACGCTCGCCAAGGTCGCCGAGGCCGGCTACGGCGAAGTGGAGTTCGCCGGCTACTTCGGCCACACACCGAAAGAGGTCCGGGCGATGCTCGAGCATCACGGGCTCGCGGCCCCTTCGGCGCACATGGCATCGCTCGCGCCCGACGAGTGGACCGCGTCGCTCGACGTCGCGAAGGCGATCGGCCACGAATACATCGTCGTCCCGTGGATTCCCGCGGAGGCGCGCAAAACCTTGGACGGCTTTAAGCGGGTCGCCCAGGACTTCAACCGCGCGGCGGCCCAAGCCCACGACGCCGGCCTGCAGTTCGCCTACCACAACCACGACTTCGAGTTCGCGCGGACGGAGGGCCGCCTCCCCTACGACGTGCTGATCGCGGAGACCGACCCCAAGCTCGTGCAGTTCGAGATCGACTTGTACTGGATGGTCAAGGGCGGTCAGGATCCGCTGGCGTACTTCGCCCGTTTGCCGGGTCGCGTCCCGATGGTGCACGTGAAGGATTCGGCCGGCCCGCCCGCCCACCGCATGGTGGACGTGGGTGCCGGGAAGATCGACTTCAAGAAGATCTTCGCGCAGCGCGATCAAGCGGGGATCCGGCACTTCTTCGTCGAGCACGACCAGCCGGCGGACCCGTTCGCGTCCATCCGGGCGAGCTGCGATTACCTGAAGCGGCTTGAGTTCTAATGAAGCGCCGGGACGCGGTGCGACTGCTCGGAGCGGCCGCGCTTAGTCCCCAGGCGGAAGCCTGGGCTCGGCACGACACTGCCCTGAAGGGCAGTGCATCGCCGCGCGCACCCCGCGGCGCGGGCCGCCTGAAGCAGTCCGTCTGCCGCTGGCCGTATCGCCAGATTCCCCTCCCGGAGCTCTGCCGGGCCGCGCTCGACATCGGGCTTGGCGGGATCGACTTGCTCACCCGGGACGAGTGGGATCAGGTACGCCAGTGCGGCCTGGTGTGCTCCATGGCGTATGCCGTGAACCGCCGGGATTTCATCGCGACGGGCTTCAACGATCGGGCGAACCACGCGATGCTGCTGCGGGAGCTGGAGGAGGCCCTTCCCCTCGCCGCGCGGCACGGCGTCCCGAACATCATCGCCATGTTCGGCAACCGGCGTGGTAAGAGCGACGCGGAGGCGATCGACAACTGCGTCGCCGGACTGAACCAGATCAAGGGGGTCGCTGAAGCACAGGGCGTGACGGTGTGCCTCGAGCTCTTGAACAGCAAGGTGGATCACGCCGATTACCAGGGCGACCGGACGGCGTTCGGGGTCGCGGTCGTGAAGGCGGTGGGCTCGCCGCGCGTCCGGCTGCTGTACGACATCTATCACATGCAGATCATGGAAGGCGACATCATCCGCACCATCCGCGACAACCGGGATTGGATCGCCCACTTCCACACCGGCGGCGTGCCCGGTCGTCACGAGCTGGACACCACGCAGGAGCTGAACTGGCACGCCGTCGCGGCGGCCATCGCCGACACCGGGTTCCCGGGGTTCGTGGCGCACGAGTTCGTGCCCACGCGCGATCCGCTCACATCGCTGCGCGAGGCCGCGGCGGTGTGCAACGTCTAGGCAAAGGACGCTCGAGAGCATGACGTTCTTCCCGCAAGCGAAGGTCTACGACGTCTGTGTCGTCGGCTCGGGGGCGGGCGGCGGCATGGCCGCCTACGCGCTCACCCAGGCGGGAGCCGACGTGATGGTGCTGGAAGCGGGCGCGCCGTGGGACAACTCCAAGGACTCGGCGATGCTGACCTGGCCCTACGAGTCCCCCCGACGCGGCAAGTCCACCAAGGAGCGACCGTTCGGCGAGTTCGACGCGTGTATCGGCGGCTGGGAGATCGAGGGCGAGCCCTTCACGCGGGCGCCCGGCACCGAGTTCAGCTGGTGGCGGGCCCGCATGGTGGGGGGGCGCACCAACCACTGGGGCCGCATCTCGCTGCGGTTCGGCCCCTACGACTTCAAGCGCAAGAGTCGCGACGGCCTGGGCGACGACTGGCCGATCTCCTACGAGGATGTCGCGCCGTACTACGACAAGATCGATCGGCTGATCGGGATCTTCGGCAGCAAGGAGAACCTCCCCAACGAGCCGAACGGCGTGTTCCTGCCGCCGCCCAAACCGCGCTGTCACGAGCTGCTGGTCAAGCAGGCCGCGGACAAGCTGCGCATCACGTGCATTCCCTCGCGGCTCTCGATCCTGACGCGCCCGCTGAACGGCCGGGCCGCGTGTCATTACTGCGGCCAGTGTAACCGCGGCTGCAAGGTCAACGCGAATTTCACCTCCACCAACGTGTTGATCGCCCCGGCGCTCGCCACCGGCAAGCTCACGCTCCTGACCAACGCGATGGCGCGCGAGGTGACAGTGGACAAGAGCGGTCGCGCCACCGGCGTCGCCTACGTGGACAAGACGACCGGCACCGATCAGCATGTCCGGGCGAAGGTGGTGGTGGTCGCGGCGAGCGCGCTCGAGTCCGCCCGACTACTGCTCAACTCCAAGTCGGCGGGGTTCCCGAACGGCCTGGCCAACGCGAGCGGCACGGTGGGCAAGTACATCACCGACACGACCGGCACGGACGTGGGAGGGTTCATCCCGAAGATGGTGGACCGCGTGCCGCACAACCACGACGGCGTGGGAGGCATGCACCTCTACATGCCGTGGTGGCTGGACAACAAGCAGCTCGACTTCCCGCGCGGTTACCACGTCGAGGTCTGGGGCGGCGCCCACACGCCGTCCTACGGGTTCATGGGCGGTATTCATCGCTACCCGCCGGGCGGCGGTTACGGGAAGCAGCTCAAGGAAGACTACCGGCGCTACTACGGCGCCACGATCGGATTCTCCGGTCGCGGCGAGATGATCCCGAACGACGACAGCTACTGCGAAATCGACCCCCGCACCGTGGACCGTTGGGGCATTCCCGTGCTGCGCTTCCATTGGAAGTGGTCGGACCACGAGTACAAGCAGGTGAAGCACATGCAGGAGACGTTCCGGGCACTCATTGCCGAAATGGGGGGACAGGCGTCCTCGCCCATGCCAGGCGCCGAGCGCGGCTACGGCATCGCGGCGGGCGGGACCATCATCCACGAGCTCGGCGGGACACGCATGGGGGACGACGCCAAGACCTCGGTGCTCAACCGCTGGTGCCAGGCGCACGACTGCAAGAACCTGTTCGTGACCGACGGCGGGCCGTTCGTGTCGCAGGCGGACAAGAACCCCACCTGGACTATCCTGGCGCTGTCGCTGCGGACGAGCGAATACATCGCGGACCAAATGAAGAAGGGAGCGCTCTGATGCAACGTCGCGACGCCGTGCAGGTGTTGGCCGTGGCGCCGCTGGCCGCGGCATTCCGTTGGGCTCCCGAGTCGGTGCGCGAAGCCTCGGCCCTGGCGCGGACGGCGGTGGCGCGTGGCGCGCCGTACGAGCCGAAGCACTTCACCGCGCACGAGTGGGAGACCGTCCGCTTGCTGGTGGACCTGATCATCCCCAAAGACGAGCGCTCGGGGAGCGCCACCGACGCGGGCGTGCCCGAGTTCATAGACTTCATGGTGGGCGACGACGCGGACCTGGAGACGCCGATTCGCGGCGGGCTGGCCTGGCTCGACCACGAGTGCGATAACCGCTACGGCAAGACGCTCGTGGCGAGCAGCGACACCGACCGCACTGCGTTGCTGGACGACATCGCATGGCCGAAGAAGGCGAAGCGGGAGCACTCGGCCGGCGTCGCGTTTTTCAACAGCTTCCGCGATCTCACCGCCTCGGGCTTCTTCTCGAGCAAGCTGGGCGTGCAGGATTTGCGCTACATCGGCAACACCTTCGTCTCCGAGTGGAAGGGGTGCCCGCCGGAGGCGCTCGCCAAGCTCGGAGTGACGTACGGAGAGTGACGCCGGGGAATCGGGACGCCGGAAGGGCGATGCCTGACAAGCGACTCGGCGTCGGGTTCATCGGAAGCGGCTTCAACGCGCGGTTCCACCTCCAGGCGTTCCAGGCGGTACGCGACGCCGACGTGCTCGGCGTGTGGAGTCCCACCAGGAAGCGCGCCGAGGAGACGGCCGCGCTGGCGCGCCGGCTCGACCTCGGCCAGACGAAGGCGTACCGGTCCATCGCTGAGATGGTGGCCGATCCGGCGATCGACGCGCTGTGGCTGTGCGGCCGCAACGACGCGCGCATCGAGAACGTGGAGGAGATCGTCGAGGCGGTGACGCGCGGCAAAGGGCAACTCACAGGAGTGGCCTGCGAGAAGCCCCTCGCGCGCAATCTCGCCGAGGCGAAGCGGGTCGCCGAGCTGGTGAAAACGGCCGGTATCACCGACGGCTACCTGGAGGACCAGGTGTTCGCGCCGGCCGTGGCGCAGGGTCGGGCCATCATCTGGGCGCGGGGCGCGGCCTTGACCGGCCGCCCCTACCTCGCGCGAGCGACCGAGGAGCACAGCGGGCCACACAGGCCATGGTTCTGGCAAGGGCCGCTGCAGGGCGGCGGCGTGTTGAACGACATGATGTGTCACTCGGCGCTCGTGGTGCGACACCTGCTGACGCAGCCCGATGCGCCGCTCTCGACCGTGCGGCCCGTCCGGGTGACGGGGCACATCGCAAGCCTCAAGTGGACGCGGCCGGAGTACGCCAAGCGGTTGCAGCAGACCATGGGCAAAGAGGTGGACTACGCGAAGCATCCGTCGGAAGACTTTGCCAGTGTCATGATCGAGTTCCAGGCGAACGACGGCGCCACCGTGCTCGGTGAGGCGACCACTTCCTGGAGTTTCGTGGGCGCGGGCCTGCGCCTCTCGGCCGAGCTGCTCGGCCCCGAGTACTCGATGTCGTGGAACTCGCTGGACAGCCCGCTCAAGCTGTTCTTCAGCCGCGCAGTGAAGGGAAAAACGGGTGAGGACCTGGTCGAGAAGCAGAACGCCGAGATGGGGTTGATGCCCGTGGTGCCAGGCGAGCCGGCGGTGTACGGCTACGAAGCCGAGGACCGGCATTTCGTGCGGGCGTTTTTGGGACGCGAACCGCCGCAGCTCACGTTCGACGATGGCGTGGAGGTCGTGAAAGTCTTGATGACCGCCTACATGAGCGCCGAGCAGGGGAAGACGCTGGGGTTCCCCCCCAAAGGGCTGGAGACATTCGTGCCTGCCGTCGCCAAGGGAACATGGAAGCCATGAACAAATTGCGGATTGCGGATTTCGGATTGCGGATTCGACGGTCGCTCTTCCAATCCGCAATCCGCAATCCACGATCCGCAATCGGCTCGCTGGCGCTCCTGGCGCTGGTTTGCAGCCCCGAGCGCTCGGCGGCGCAGCAGTGGCCCGTTCATTCTCTCGACCGCCCGCGTCCTCCCGTCGTGGATCCCGGGCCCGACCGCCCACCCGTGCCGCCGCCCTCGGACGCGGTCGTGCTGTTCGACGGCAAGGACCTTTCGCAGTGGCAGTCGCACGACAGCACGCCTGCGAAGTGGGTGGTGCGGGAGGGATACGTCGAGGTCGCCGCCGGCACGGGAGTGATCATGACGAAGCGCGGCTTCGGCAACGTTCAACTTCACATCGAGTGGGCGACGCCGACCCCGCCGCGGGGCGAAGGCCAGGAGCGCGGCAACAGCGGCGTGTTCCTGATGAGCCACTACGAAATCCAGGTGCTCGATTCCTACCACAGCGACACGTATGCCGACGGCCAGGCGGCCGCCGTCTACGGGCAGTCGCCCCCGCTCGTGAATGCGAGCCGCCCGCCCGGCCAGTGGCAGACGTACGACATCGTGTTTCACCGCCCGCACTTCGCGGCCGACGGCTCGGTGCGGGATTCCGCCCGAGTGACCGTGTTCCACAACGGCGTGCTGGTGCAGGACAACACGTTCATCACCGGTTGGACGGTGCACGGGAGCCGGGCACATTACCAGCCGCACCCGGACAAGCTGCCGCTCGTGCTCCAGGACCACGGCAATCCGGTCCGCTACCGGGACATCTGGGTGCGCGAGCTCCCCGACCACTGAGGCCCGCATGATCCGATTGCCCGCCAGCGCGTGCCTTGCCGTGCTGCTCGCTGTGCCGGCCGGCGCGTCGGCCCAACTGGCGGGGGCCTCGACCGCCCCTGCCCTGATCCCGCGCCCCGTTCGCGTGACGGTCAAGCCTGGCAGCTTTACGCTCAGCGGCGCCACCGTGATCACGACGGACCGCGCGAGCCGCGCGCTGGGCGAGATGCTCGCCGACTATTTCTTCCCTGCGACGGGGTTCCGGCTCGCCGTGCGGTCGGCGGCCCCCGGGGGCGCCCGCGTGATCTCGGTCGGCCTCGACGCGACCCTGACCGCGCTCGGCGAGGAGGGATACCGGCTGGAGGTAAGCCCCGCGCGCCTCACGATTCGCGCGGCCCGGCCCGCAGGCGCGTTCTACGCGATCCAGACGCTACGCCAGCTGCTGCCGGCGGCCATCTTCCGCCAGGCGCGCGTGCCGACCGCCGTCTGGACGATTCCCGCCGTGTCGATCGAAGACTCCCCGCGGTTCCGCTGGCGGGGCATCCACCTGGACGTGGCGCGCCACTTCATGCCGAAGGAGTTCGTGAAGAAGCTCGTCGATCTCGCTGCGCTGCATAAGCTCAACCGGCTGCACCTCCACCTGACCGACGACCAGGGGTGGCGTATCGAGATCCGCCAGTACCCACGGCTCACCCAAGTAGGCGCGTGGCGGCGCCAGACGATCATCGGGCGGCCGGACCCCGATTCGACCAAGTGGCGCTTCGACGGCCAGCCGCACGGCGGCTTCTATACTCAGGACGACATCACGGAGCTGGTCGCGTACGCGCAGGCGCGGTTCGTCACGATCGTGCCGGAGATCGAGATGCCGGGCCACTCCCAGGCCGCGATCGCGGCGTATCCCGAGCTGGGCAACAAGCCCGACACACTTCCGGTATGGACGGCTTGGGGAGTGGACGAGAACATCCTCAACCCCGGAGACGCGACGATCCGGTTCGAGCAGAACGTCCTCACCGAGGTGATGGCGCTGTTCCCCGGACGCTGGATCCATGTCGGCGGCGACGAGGCGCCGAAGACCCAGTGGAAGGCGAGCCCGCTCGCGCAGGCGCGGATCCGCGAGCTCAGCCTCAAGGATGAGGACGAGCTGCAGAGCTACTTCACGCGCCGCATGGACGAGTTCCTCACGGCGCACGGTCGCTCGCTCGTGGGCTGGGACGAGATCCTCGAAGGCGGTCTCGCACCCAACGCGGTCGTCATGTCATGGCGCGGGATAGACGGCGGCATCGCGGCCGCGCGCGCCGGGCACGACGTCGTGATGGCGCCCGGATCGCACACCTACTTCGACCACTACCAGGCCGCCGACACGACCGAGCCGCTGGCGATCGGGGGGTTCCTCCCGCTCGACACGGTGTACGCCTACGAGCCCGTCCCGGCGGCCCTCACGCCGGACGAGGCGCGCCACGTGCTCGGCGCGCAGGGCCAGCTGTGGACCGAATACATCCCCGACGCGAAACGGGCCGAGTACATGGCGTTCCCGAGGGCGTGCGCGCTCGCCGAGGTGCTGTGGACGCCGCAGCAGGAAAAGAACTATCCGGATTTCCTGGTCCGGCTCGCCGTGCATCTCGCCCGGCTCGCCGTGCTGGACGTGAACTACCGGCCGCTCAAGAACTAAGGCACTCGGCATCAGGGGAATCGATCGATGCACTCCCGTCTCGCCAAGCCGGTCCTGGCCGCGCTGCTCATCGCCCCGCTCGCCGCGTCGGACCCGGGCCGCGCCTCCCCCGCCGCCCGCGCCACCCTCGACAACGGCCTGGCGCGCACTCCTCCCATGGGGTGGAACAGCTGGAACCATTTCGGCTGCAACGTGAGCGAGCAGCTCATCAAGGAAACGGCGGACGCGATCGTGGCCAGCGGAATGCGCGACGCCGCCGGCGCCCTAGTCGCCGACTCCACCCGCTTTCCGCACGGCATCAAGACGCTGGCGGACTACGTCCACGCCAAGGGCTTGGGATTCGGGATCTACACCGACGCGGGGACCAACACGTGTCAGCGCCGGCCGGGGACCTACGGTCACGAGGACCAGGATGCCCGCAGCTTCGCCGCCTGGGGCGTGGACTACGTGAAGGAAGACTGGTGTCACGCGGAGCACCTCGACGCGCCGACCCAGTACGCCAAATTCCGCGACGCGCTCGCCAAGGCGGGCCGGCCGATCGTCTTCAGCATCTGCGAATGGGGGTCGAACCAGCCGTGGGAGTGGGCGCCGCAGATCGGTAACCTGTGGCGCACGACCGGCGACATCCAAGACAAGTGGTCGTCCATGCTGTCTCTGCTGGATGTCTCGTCGCAGCACGCCAGCGTCGCCCATCCCGGCGCATGGAACGACCCCGATATGCTGGAGGTGGGGAACGGTGGCATGACGGACGACGAGTACCGCGCCCACTTCAGCCTCTGGGCCATTATGGCGGCGCCGCTCATGGCCGGCAACGATGTCCGTGCCATGTCCACCGCGACGCGTGACATCCTGACCAACCCCGAGGTGATCGCCGTGGATCAGGACTCGCTCGGAGTGCAGGGGATGCTCGTGCGGGAGGGCCCGCCCGCGCTCCAGGTCTGGGCGAAGCCGCTCAAGGACGGTGCGCGCGCCGTGGCGTTGCTCAACCGGGGCGACACGTCGGCCACGGTCACCGCGCGCTTTGACCGACTCGGCATCCGCACCGATTCGGCGGCGGTGCGCGATCTGTGGACCCGCGCCGATCGCGGAGCGTTCAAGCGCGAGTACGGCGCGACCGTGCCGTCGCACGGCGTCGTGCTGCTGCGGATCGCGCCGATCCGAACACCGTAGACCCCGGCTCACCTCTTGCCCTTCCGGCAGCGTGAGCCAGTTTAGAACCCGTCCCACGAGACCGGGAGACACCCTGGCATGACACTCCACTGGGTCGACTACGCCATCATGCTGCTGTACTTCGCGTTCGTGCTCGGCATCGGCGCGATGTTGCGACGCTACGTGCACACCAGCGAGGACTTCTTTCTTTCGGGTCGTTCGATCCCCGCCTGGGTGACCGGGCTCGCGTTCATCTCGGCGAACCTCGGTGCGCAGGAGGTCATCGGCATGGGCGCGTCGGGCGCCAAGTACGGCATCGCGACGAGCCACTTCTACTGGGTGGGCGCCATTCCCGCCATGGTGTTCGTCGGCCTGTTCATGATGCCGTTCTACTACGGCTCACGTGCCCGCTCCGTCCCCGAGTACCTGAAGCTGCGGTTCGACGAGAAGACCCGGGCCGTGAACGCCATATCGTTCGCCGTCATGACGGTGTTCTCGTCCGGCATTTCGCTGTACGCGATGGGGAAGCTGCTCAATCTGCTGCTGGGGTGGAGCTTCGACGCCAGCATCCTCGTCGCCGGCGGTATCGTGCTCGGGTACATCTTCTTGGGCGGCCTCACCAGCGCCATCTACAACGAGGTGTTGCAGTTCTTCCTCATCGTGTTCGGCTTCGCCCCGCTGGTGTTCCTGGGACTGCGCGACGTGGGCGGCTGGACCGGCCTCTCGGCGCGGCTGGCCGAGCACGCGACGGCGACCGGCTTCGCGGCCGGCGCTTACACCCGGAGCTGGGCCTTCATGGGGAACGCGTCCGCAAACCCCGTGGGCGTGGAGTGGTTCGGGCTGGTCATGGGCCTGGGCTTCGTGCTGTCGTTCGGGTACTGGTGCACCGACTTCCTGGTGGTGCAACGCGCCATGGCGGCGAACTCGATGACCGCCGCCCGCCGCACGCCGCTCATCGCCGCGCTGCCCAAGATGTGCTTTCCGTTCCTCGTGATCCTCCCCGGCATGCTCGCCCTGGTGGTGAGCGCGTCGAGCGGGGTGCGGCCCCGCCCCCCGCTCGAGGGCGCGCCCGCCGTGTCGGCGACCGCGGCCGCCGCCCCGGCCGCCCCGGCCCCCGGCGATCCCGCGCCGGCTTCCCTCCCCCCGGCGCGAGGCATCGTCCCGCCGAAGATCGATGCGCGCACCGGCCAGCCGGTGCTCGACGCGCGTGGCCGCGTGGTTCTCGACTACGACCTCGCCACGCCGATGATGCTGGTGCACTTCTTCCCCGCGGGGCTGCTCGGGCTCGGGCTCACGGCGCTGCTCGCCTCGTTCATGTCGGGGATGGCCGGGAACGTGACCGCCTTCAACACCGTGTGGACCTACGACCTGTACCAGAGCTACGTGCGGCCCGGCGCGGCGGACTCGCATTACCTCGCGATGGGCCGCTTCGCCACGGTGTTCGGCGTCGCGATCTCGATCGCGGCAGCCTACGTCGCGGCCTCGTTCAACAACATCATGGACTTCCTGCAGCTCGTGTTCGCGTTCGTGAACGCGCCGCTGTTCGCGACCTTCGCGCTCGGGATGTTCTGGCCGCGCGCCACCGGACACGGGGCGTTCACCGGACTCCTGTCCGGCACCCTCGCCGCGGCGGTGCATCACGGGATCTCACTCCCCGCGGGTGCGCACGTCGGCGTGAAGGGCGGCTACCTCGGCGTCCTGACCACCTATCCGAGCGAGCTGGCGCAGACGTTCTGGACGGCGATCGCGGCGTGGGTCACCTGCTTTGTGGTCACGATCGTCGTGAGCTCGTTCACTCAGCCCCGTCCCGCGGAAGCACTGCGCGGTCTCGTGTACGGGCTGACGCCCAAGCCCACCGACGACGTGAAGCAGTGGTACGAGCGACCCGGCACGCTGGCGGTGATCGTGCTGACGCTGACGCTCGCCTTGAACCTGATCTTCTTCTAGCCCAGGAGGCGGCGTGGGAATCGATCTGCGATTGCCGGTAGGGACGTTGTTCGCGTTGCTCGGCCTGCTGCTCACCGTGTACGGCGCCGCAACGCGCGGCCAACCGGGCACCGAGCCGACGGGGGTGCCGATCAACCTGATCTGGGGCGTGGTCCTCGTCGCGTTCGGGCTGTGGATGCTGCTGCTCGCGCGCCGCGCGCGGCGCGCCCCGTCGTCGACGCCCTGACGCCACATGGGCGCCGCGCGTACCTTGAAGCAGAGGCCATTCCCAGGAGGCACGAGATGAGACGTCTTGCTGTCGCGCTCGCCGTACCGCTGTTCGCCGGCATCGCCGCGCCCGCGGCGCGGGCGCAGGAAGCGCCCAAGGAGCCGGAACCGCTGCAGGTCGGCGCACCAGCGCCCGACTTCATGCTGACGGGCGCCACGCGCTACGGGACGCTCAGGAATCCGATCCACCTGAGCGATTTCAAGGGAAAAACGGTCGTCCTCGCTTTCTTCTATAAGGCGCGAACCAAGGGCTGAACGGTGCAAATGCATGCGTACCGTGATCAGTACGCACAGTTGTTCCGCGACGGCCGCAACGTCGTCCTCATCGCCATCAGCGTCGATCCGGCGGACACCCTCGCGGCGTGGGCCCGGGACGACGAGTTCCAGTACCTGTTTGCGAGCGACACCGGGGGCGTGGTCGGCAAGACGTACGGCGCCCGTAACACCAAGTATGGGCTCGACAACCGCAACCTCTTCGTGGTGGGCCCGGACGGGAAGATCTCGTACCGGGCGGTCCCGTTCCGGGAGATCGACCCGACGGCGTACAAGGAGCTGGGCGCGGCGATAGACCGGGTGGCGCCCAAACCGGGGGAGTAGCTAGTCGCCGAGCAGCCGCTGCAGCACTGCCGCGACGTCCTGCTCGGCGCCGGCGCCGGTATACACGACCTTGCCGGCGCGATCCAGCACCACGATGTACGACGTGGTCGGCGCTTGGTACGCCCGCACCGCCGCTCCGTCCGCGTCGTACAGCACCGGGAATGGCAGGGGGTCCGCCGCGAGGTGGCGTTTGATCGACGCCGGCGTTTCGTTCACGGCGACGGCGACGGCGACGAACGTAACCTTGTCGCCGTACTTGACGTGCGCCGCCTTGAGCGATGGCTCGAGCGCCTTGCACAGCGGGCACCAGGTGGCCCAGAACTCCAGCAGCACCGGTCGTTTCCCAACGTACTGCCCCAGGTCCACCGATTTCCCGTCAAGATCCTGCAGCTGCGCGGCGGGGGCCCGCGTTCCGATGGGCAGGCCGACGTCCTGCCCCACCAGGGCGCCCGGGACGGCGAGCGCGCAAGCCGTCGCCAGGACCAGCAATCGTGTCGTCACAGGACTTGTCCCATCTGTACGAAGTAGTACTCCGCCATCGCGAGGAGTGCCACGCCCGCGACCTTCTTGATCCACAGCGTCCAGGACCCGGCCTGGGGGAGCGCCGCCAGCGTGCCTGAGAACAGTCCGACGACGACCAGCAGCGCCGTCATGCCGAGCGAGAACACGAACAGATAAATGAAGCCCAGCGTCGCACTCCGCGTCGTTGCCACCCACGTGAGCACCGCCGCGAATGCCGGCGCGCCGCACGGCGCCGCGACGATACCCGAGGTAGCGCCCAGCAGGAACACACCCGAGTACGACCCCCCTGTGAGGCGTCCGGCCCACTGCAGCAGACGTTGCGGCGCGGACACGGGAAACACGTCCAGCATGGCAAGGCCGAACACGAGCAGCAGGTTCCCGATCACGAATCGGGCCCACGGGCTCGCGCTCACCGTGCCGAACAGCGAGCCGCTGAGGCCTGCGACCAGACCGAGAATGGCGTAGAACAGCGCCAGACCCGAGACGTACGCCAGCGTGAGCTTCGCCGCGCGCGCGCGCGAGGTCTGTCCCGCGCCGGTACCCGCGAGGATACCCGCGGTGATCGGGATCATTGGGTAGATGCACGGCGTGAGGCTGGTGACGAGCCCCGCGCCGAACAACGTGACGAGGGCGAGGAGCGGGTTGTGCGCCAGCGCCCCGCCCAGGTCCACAACGACGAGCAACAGGCCGAGGGTCAACGTCCGCTACAAGCTCCACCCCGACCGATAATGCGGGTGGATGTATTCCTCGGGGACGCTCACATTCGTCACCTGCCCGTTCTCAGGATTAATCTCCAGCGCCCGGCCCAGCCGCACGGCCAGGCAGCCGAGCAGTACCATGGACGTTAGCCCGCCGGCATGACCGTCGAATGTCGAGCCGGCCGGCGCTCCGCCCTTGCACGCCGCGATCCACTCGGCGTACACGCCCTGTGAGCGCGGGTACTTCGGCTGTTGCGCCGGCGGGGGGGGATCACCGCTCGCGACGCCCTGCTTCGCGGCCGTGAGCAGCTTGGGGTCGTCTCCGTACGTGCCCGCGGTGAGCTTGCCGTCGCTCCCGATCCATAGTTGCCCACCGCCCCTGTCGAACGGCCAACCCGCGTCGTCCGCGACCTCGACCGGTCGCGGTGGGTAGAGGCTGCCGTCGCGCCACACCACCTTCACTTCGGGGCGCTTTCCTTTCGCCGCGAAGCTGTAGCTGATGCGCGAACCGGCCGGCGCCGTCTCCTTGAAGAGCGGCGTGGACTCGGCCTCGATGCGCGTGGGGTAGCCGAGATCGAGCGTCCAGTAGGCGGCGTCCATGATGTGGCAGGCCATGTCGCCCAGCGCGCCGGTGCCGAAATCCCAGAAGCCGCGCCACTTGAACGGCGCGTACGCCGGGTGATACGGCCGCTCCGGCGCGGGCCCGAGCCAGAGGTTCCAGTCGAGCGTGGCAGGCGCGTAGTACTCTTCCAGCGGCCGGTCGATCGCCTGCGGCCAGATCGGCCGATTGGTCCAGAAATGCACCTCGCGCACCGTCCCGATCGCGCCGGCCTCGACCAACTCGCGGATCTGGCGCGTGCCATCGCGCGCGTGGCCCTGGTTCCCCATCTGGGTCATGATCTTGGGGTGACTACGCGCGTAGTCCGCCAACACTCGCACCTCGCCCATGGTCCGCGCCAGCGGCTTCTGAATGTAGGTGTGCTTCCCCGCCTTCATCGCAAGCATTCCGGCCGCGGCGTGCGAATGGTCGGGCGTGGTCACGGTCACCGCGTCGATGCTCTTCGCCTCGCGGTCGAACATCTCGCGATAGTCCTTGTAGCGTTTCGCCTTGGGATAGGTCTGGAACGCGTCTTCAGCGCTCTTCCAATCCACGTCGCACAGCGCGTAGAGGTTCTCGCCTTCCATGCCCCGCACGTCGCTGCGGCCCATGCCGCCCACGCCGATGCACGCGACGTTGAGCTTGTCGCTCGGCGCCCGATAGCCCCGCCCCAGGACGTGCCGTGGCACGATGGTGAACGCCAGGCCGCTGCCTACCCCGCCGATGAATTTCCGTCTCGAGATGCGTTTGCGTGCCATGATGGACCCTCCTCAGTCGGCCGCCACGGGGTGGGGCGCACGCGCGCCCCCCGGGCGAAACAGCGCTGCGAATAGAAGCAGGACGACCGCGGCGAACCCGGCGGGCAGCACCCAGAAGCTGGGCCAACGCTCGAGGGTCAGCCCAGCGGCGCCGCCGAGCAGCCGGTTGTACACGTTGCCGGCCACCTGTGCGCCGATGAGCATGCCGATGCCGTAGGTGACCAGCACGAGGAATCCCTGCGCCTGGCCGCGAACCGCGGGCGTGGACTTCTTGTCGACGTAGATCTGACCGGTCACGAAAAAGAAGTCGTAGCAGACGCCGTGGAGCAGGATACCGATGATGATGAGCGAGAACACCGCAGCCGGCGCCGCGATCGCAAAGAGAGCATACCGCAGGACCCAGGCGGCCATGCCCACCATCAGCATCCACTTCACCCCGAGCCGCACAAAAAAGACCGGCATCAGCAGCATAAAGATGACTTCGGACATCTGACCGAGCGACTGCGTCGCCGCGATCTTTTTGACGCCGGCGTCGCCCAGGAAGATCTGGGTGAAGTTGTAGTAGGCCGCCAGCGGGATGCACAACAAGAGCGAGGCGGCAATGAAGACGTAGAAGGCGCGGTCGCCGAGCTGTGTCAGCGCGTCGAGCCCGACGATACTGCGCAGCGAGACCCGCTGCCCCGCACCCGGCGGCGGCGTGTGCGGCAGGGTGAAGCTGTAGAGGCCGAGCAGCACGCTGGCTCCGGCGGCGGTGTAGATCGGCAGCGCGGTCTGTTCCGGGACGGCCGCCATGAGGCCGCCCAGCACGAGGCTGATGAACAGCCCGGCCACGATCCAGCCGATGGTGCCGAAGACTCGGATCAGGGGAAACTGTTTCTCCTGTGACTGGATGTGGTGGAACGCCAGGCTGTTGGCGAGGCCGAGGGTCGGCATGTAGCACAGGTTGTAGAACAGCAGAAGCAGGATGAACACCACGGGCGCGCCCGTGGCCCGCGGCACGGCGAACATCACCACGCCGCCCAGCAGGTGGAGCATGCCCAGCACCTTCTCGGTCGCGAAGTAGCGGTCGGCGACGAGTCCCAGGAAGAACGGCGCCACGATGGCCGCGATCGGGTTCACCGTGTAGGGCCAGTGCGTCAGGGTCTCCATGCCGTGGTGGGTCATGTACACCGCGATCGTCGTGTACCACGCGCCCCAGATGAAGAACTGCAGGAACATCATCGTCGACAGTCTAGCTCGGACGGTCACGGCAGCACCCGGATCTTGATGCTGCGGAAGGCCACGCGGAACTCATGCTCCTGCAAGCCGATGTACCCCTCGGCGTTACGTCCGTAGCGCGGGTGAGAGGCGAACTTGCTCGCTTTCACCTTGGCCTCCCAATCCGGGCTCCCGAACTCGTACTCGACGATCTTCACCCCGTTGAGCCAATGCTCGACGTGTTTCCCATTCACCACGAGGCGTACCTGGTTCCACTGACCCGCGGGCTTCACGACCCCGGCAGGCGAGGGATAGATGCCGTAGGCGGACCCGGCCGCCGTGAGGCGGGACTGCCCGTCTGCATGCCCCGAGTCATCCAACACCTGCATCTCGGGCCCGCTCCAATAGATGGCGTTGTCGTCCGGATCCTCGCTCGCGCGGTAGAAGATCCCGCTGTTGCCGCCGGGCGCCACGTTCCATTCGAGCGACAGCTCGAAGTTCTTGAACTTCTCCGTTGTGATGATGTCTGCCGCGGGCCGCACCCGGGTGAGCGCACCCTCTCTGACCCCCCACCCCGACGGGATCGTGTCCATCTTCCACCCCCGCCAGCCGAGGGTGGAATGACCGTCGAACAGCAGCTTCCAGCCCGCAGCGCGCTCCTCCGGGGTCAACGTGTTGAGCGGCGCGCGTGCGCTCGTCGCGCCGGCCTGCTGCGCCACGGCGCCCGGCGCGACCAAGCACGCCCCTGCAAGGCACGCCCACAGCAGACTCATCGCCGTCAGGTGCTTCACGTCGTCCTCCTCTCGCTTTGGGGGAAATCGGGCTCCAACGCTACGCCGGCTCCGCGTGTCAGGTAAGTTCGGGCGCAAAGGCCGTGCCCGGAAGATCAGTCCGGGAGGCCGGCCAACTCCTTCAGGCGCGTCTGGACCGCTCGCCGGGCGCGCTCGCTTCGGTGAATGACGAGAATCGCATCGTCGCCCGCAATGGTGCCGATGATCTCCTCCCACCCGGCGCCGTCGATCGCCAGGGCCAGCGCCTGCGCGCCCCCCGCGGGTGTCTTGACGACGAGCAGCGGTCCGACGCCGTCCAGGGACACCAGCATCGCGGGGAGGACCTGTTCCAGGTGGGGACGAATCCCGGGGCCGCTCTCGAGCGGCGGTGCGTAGTGCGAGCCCCCGTCCGGGGCGGCGACCTTCGCGAGGCCGAGATCGCGGATGTCGCGCGACAGGGTCGCCTGGGTCACGTCGAAGCCCTCGGCCTTGAGCCGCTCGCGCAGCTGTTCCTGGCTCGCGACCTTGTCGGAACGCACAATCTTCAGAATCGCGGCGTGCCGCTGGGTTTTCATGGCGCCTGAATGTAGCGGTGGACTACGCGTCCGGCGACGACGGTCAAGAGGGCGGCAGAGGGCGGCAGAAGGCGGGAGAGGGCGGTAGAAGGGAAGACGGCGAGGTCCGCCTGCTTCCCCACCTCGAGCGAGCCGATCTCGGCGTCGTGGCCGAGGGCTCGGGCACCTTCCAGCGTGAGCATGCGGAGCGCCTCTTCGCCCCCCAGCCCTGCGGCTGTGGCCTCGGACCAGAGATCGACGTCCCCCGTGCTGACCACCGAATCCGTCCCGAAGCCGACCTTGACCCCGGCGCGGCGAAACGCTCCCAGCGGAGCGGTGCCGTGCCCGTGAGCGCGGTTCGAGCGAGGACAGTGGGCGATGGCGGCGCCCGCGTCCCGCAAGAGCTCGACGTCCCGCTGGTCCACTTGCACGCAGTGGATGCAGAGACACGCCGTTCCAGGTTGCACGACGCCCAGTTGCACGAGATGCTCGACAGGTGACCGGCCTCGAGCCGCGACCCGAATGCCGCGGGCACGCAACGCCTCGGCGAATGGGCCAGCTCCGTCCGCGACCAGCTGGGTCTCCTCTCGCGACTCGGCGAGGTGCACGGCGAGCGGCAGGCCTGCGCCGCGGGCGAACTCGGCAACTGCCCGATACAGCGGCTCGCTCACGGTATACGGCGCGTGCGGCGAGACACCCAAGCGGGCGCGGCGGGAGACGAGTGGACGGAGCCGCTCGACCGCGGCGGTGAGCTCCGCGACGCTCGCGGCGCACTGCGCCGGGTCCGGCCCGAAGACCTCCTGATAGTAGATGCCCCGCGCACCCAGCCGGGCGAGTGCCTCGAGCGGGGACCCGGAGCTGCCCGTATCCGCCACGCATGTGACGCCCGCCGCCCAGCAGTCCCGCACCCCCTGTTCCGCGGCACGCGAGAATTCAGCCGGCGGGGTGGCGTCTTTGAGAGTGCGGATCGCCCGGATCCACTGGACGAAGTCGCGCTCGGCGTTCCGCCCGGCGAGGTGCGTCAGCTCGAGATGGGTGTGGCAGTTCACCAGTCCGGGGACGAGGACGGCGGCGGGAAACTCGAGGGCCTCCACTTCGGGAGGCGTAGGCACCTGGGAATTCGGGCCGATGGCGGCGATGCGGCCGCCCACGTCAACGAGAACGGCGCCGTCGTGGATCGGCGGCGCCGTGACGGGATGCACGGAGCGAGCGCGGAGACGCAGCACTAGGGGCTCGGGGGTCGGGGATCGGGGATCGGGGCCCGCGGGGCGCACTCCCTAGCCCCTAACCCCCAGCCCCTAGCCCCTTCTCTCAAGGCGACACCCCGATGCCGCCGAACGGCGTATGCACCGGGCAGGACTGCGTCGGCTCGGTGCCCGGATAGAACCAGTCCCAGTGTCTCACGTCCTGCGGACAGAACGGCGTGGCCAAGTATCCGTTGGACCAGTCCACCTCGCGGGTGATCAGGGAATCGGGGCGCTCCCAGTCGGGCGGCGCCGGCCGCCGGTCGTAGACGTCCCGCATGAACGCGGTCCAGGCCGGCGCCACGATCCGGCCACCGCCGGCGTTGTGCTCCAGGATACGCTGCTGGATGTCGTATCCCACCCAGATGCCGGCGACGAGCTCCGGCGTGTATCCGATGAACCAGGCGTCGGTATAGTCGTCGGTGGTGCCCGTCTTGCCGGCGGCCGGGTATGTAAACCCGGCTTTCCACACGGCGGTGAAGGCGGTGCCGCGGCGGATCACGTCCTTCATCATGTCCACCATCAGCCAGGTGTGCTCGCGGTCCATCACGTCCTCACGCCGGGTGTCGGTCTTCCAGAGGATATTGCCCTGGCGGTCCTCCACGCGCAGGATGCCGATCGGCTCCGCGCGGGTGCCGAGCGTGGCGAACGCGGTGTAGGCGGCGATCATCTCGATCGGCTTCACGCCCTGCGCGCCGATGTGGATCGCCGGGAACGGCGGCAGCGTGGTGGTGATGCCGTAGCGGCGCGCTTCGCCGATCACGGTCTGCTCGCCCAGCGCCATCCCGAGCTTGATCGTCGCCAGGTTGCGGGACAAGTACAACCCCTCCCGCATGGGAATCATTCCGAGCGTGGTGTCGTCGTCGTCTTTCGGCTGCCACAGCGAGCTGTCGAGCTGGACGACCGGCGTGCTGAGCGGCGAGTCGTCGAGGATCTCGGTGACCGGGTGGCCGGCACGGACCGCGGCGGAGTACACGAACGGCTTGAAGGTCGAGCCCGGCTGGCGGATCGCCTGAGTGGCGCGATTGTACTTGGAGTCGTCGAAGTCGCGCCCGCCGATCATGGCGCGGATGTACCCGGTGTTCGCTTCGAGCGCGACCAGGGCGCCCTGCAGGTACGGGGTGAACCCCGATCCATGGTCCTCGCCCGCCGCCTTGGAGGACTCGATGTACTCCCGGTAGGTGGTCCGGCCGGGGAACTTGCCGTTCGAGTACGCTCCAGCCTCGATGGCGTCGAGCTGCGACTGGAGCGCCCGCTCGGCCGCTTCTTGCATATCGAGGTCGAGCGTCGTGTAGATGCGCAGGCCGCTCTCGTACAGATCGCGCCCGAAGCGCGCGTCCAGCTGGACCCGCAGCCACTCGACGAAATAGGGCGCCACGTCGCCGTAGTTGGTGCGATGCGTGGTCAGGACGAGCGGGTACGCCTTCCAGAGCTCGACCTCGTCTTCCGTGAGGAACCCCTGATCCCGCATCAGGCTCAGCACGACGTTGCGGCGCCGCACCGCGCGCTCGGGGTGCGTGCGCGGGTTGTAGAACGCGGGCGCCTTGGGGAGCGCGGCCAGGGTCGCGGCTTCCGCGACGTTCAGCTGCCGCGCCGACTTCCCGAAGTAGATCTGGGCCGCGGCCTCGACCCCGTGCGCGCCCGCGCCCAGGTCGATCTGGTTCAGGTAGAGCTGGAGGATCGTGTCCTTGGGGAAATTGCGCTCGATCTCCACCGCGACGCGGGCTTCCTTGAGCTTGCGCGTGAGCTGCTTTTGCCGGCTGATCTCATCGGGAAAGATGTTGCGGGCCAGCTGCATACTGATCGTCGAGAAGCCCTGCGAATAGCCGAACGACAACAGATTCGCCTTGAGCGCGCCGAGGATGCGCCGGTAGTCGATGCCGTGATGGGAGTAAAACCGCTTGTCCTCGGTGGCGATGAACGCTTGCCGCAGCGCCACCGGAATGGCGGAGAGCGGAAGCACGGTGCGGCGCTCCAGCCCGAGCTCGCTGATGAGCCGGCCGTCGGCAGCGAACAACTTGGAGGTCTGCATCTGCACGTTGTCGCCGGCCGAGAGCAGGCGCGAGATGCTGGGGCAGTGCTCGCCCGCGCAGACGCGGGTCCACGAGCCGTAGGCGAGCCCCACGAGGTACGCCACCGCCAGGGCCGCGACCGCGATCAGACGAGCGCGGATCTTGGGGTCGTGCCACCAGGCGGCGGGGCTCGGCAGGGAAACAGGCGCGGGGATCGAAGCCATCGCGTTACAACCTAGCGGGGGCCACAAGCGCTTGCCAGCGGTACGGGCTTCTCGTACGATTCCGCGCCATGTCGGACCTCTTTGCGGAGCTCGAGTGGCGCGGGTTCGTGTACCACGCCACGCAGCAGCTGTCGCAGCACCTCGCCGGGGGACGGCGCACGGTGTACTGCGGCTTCGACCCGACCGCGCCCAGCTTGCAGCTCGGCAATCTCATGCCGCTGATGCTGCTGCGCCACTTCCAGCTCCACGGCCACAAACCCATCGTGCTGATGGGCGGCGGCACCGGACTGATTGGCGACCCGAGCGGCAAGCCGGGCGAGCGCCCGCTGCTCTCGCGCGAGCAGATCCGCGAGAACCTGCAGCGGCAGCGCGATCAGATGCAGCGGCTCCTCGACTTCGACACCAAAGAGACGCGGGCCCTGGTGCTGAACAACGCCGACTGGCTGGTCGACCAACGGCTGGTGGACTTCCTGCGCGACGTCGGCAAGCACTTCAGCGTGAACGTCATGCTGCAGAAGGAGTCGGTGCAGGCGCGGCGCAACACGGGCATCTCCTACACCGAATTCAGCTACATGTTGCTGCAGGCCTACGATTTTCTGCACCTGTTCCGCAAGGAGCAGTGCACCATCCAGGTCGGCGGCAGCGACCAGTGGGGGAACATCACCGCGGGGATCGACTTGATCCGCCGCGTGGAGGAGGGCGAGGCGCACGGCCTGGTGGCGCCGCTCGTCACCACGGCGACGGGATCGAAGTTTGGCAAGACCGAGGCCGGCGCGATCTGGCTCGACCCCGCAATGACGTCCCCCTACAAATTCCACCAATTCTGGGTCAATACGGACGACCGCGACGTGGAGGCATACCTCAAGCTCTTCTCGCTCAAGCCCCGCGACGAGGTGAAGGCGCTACTACAGCGGGCGAAGCGGGATCCCGCCCTGCGCGAAGCCCAGCGCGCGCTCGCCGCTGAGGTGACGGAGCGCGTGCATGGTGAGGCGGCTCGGAGCGCGATGGTGGCGTCCGAGATCCTGTTCGGGGACTTCGATCCGCGGAACGCGGGCGGTGGCGTGTTCGACGCGCTGGCCCAGGAGATCCCGAGTACGCGGGTCCCGAGTCGCGACAATCTCACCCTCGTGGACGCCATTGTGCTCGCGCAGCTCGCGAAGTCCAAGAGTGAAGCTCGCCGGTCGATCGAGCAGGGCGGCATCTACGTCAACCAGCAACGGGTGAAGGACGTCGCCCGGCGCATTGAGAGCGCCGACTGGCTCGCTGGGAGGAATTTGCTACTTCGCAAGGGCAAGAAGGAGTACGGCCTGCTGCGGCTCGGCAACTAGGGCGGATAGACCGTCACACGTTGCACGTCACACGTCGCACGACGTCGTGGAACGTGCGACGTGTGACGTGTAGCGGTTTTTACTCCAGCTGATCCAACACATCCAGCACCCGCTCCATCTCCTCCACCGTGTTGTAGCAGTGCGGTGAGAGCCGGATCGCGCCCTCGCGCAGCGAGCACACCACGTGGGCGCGCTTGACGGCGTGGTACGCCTCGGCGGGGTGCGGCGGCGCGATGCAGACGATGGCGGAGCGGTGGGCGTCGTCGCGCGGCGACACAATGCGCACGCCGTTCTGCTCGGCCCACTTGAATACGGGCTCGTGCAGCGCGCGGGTGTGCTGCGCGATGTCCGCCACGCCGATCTCGCCGAGCAGGCGCACCGACTCGGTCATTCCGTAGAAGTCCTGATAGGGGAGCGTCACCATCTCGAAGCGGCGGGCGTCGGGGCGGAACGTGGGGTTGTAGTCGGTGAGGCGGGAGAAGTCGTCGGTGCCTTCGAACGCCATCCAGCCCGCCACCGCGGGCTCGAGCGCCGGGACCAGCTCCCTGCGCACGTAGACGAAGCCCGAGCCCCACGGGGACAGCAGCCACTTCTGGCCGCCGCACGCCAGGATGTCAACCGCGGTCTCGCGCAC
This sequence comes from Gemmatimonadetes bacterium 13_1_20CM_4_69_16, assembly GCA_001919865.1. GTDB lineage: Bacteria > Gemmatimonadota > Gemmatimonadetes > Gemmatimonadales > GWC2-71-9 > 20CM-4-69-16. The sequence goes on from MNIR01000058.1 coordinate 40,704, forward strand.
GTCCAGCATCGAGTTGGCCACGCCCTGGATCCCGTCCACCACGAGGAACGTGCCGTTGGCGCGGCACGCCGCGCCCAGGCGATCGAGGTCGGCGCGGTACCCGTTCGAGAACTGCACGAACGACACGGCGAGGACCCGCACCCGCGGATCGTGCAGCCGCTCCACCAGATAGTCCTCGTCGGGCCAGCCTTCCGGCCCGCAGGGGGCCAGCTCGACGTCGATCCCCTGCTTCTTCAGGCGGAGCCAGGGATACACGTTGGCCGGGAACTCGCGATCCGAGACCAGCACCACGTCGCCCGGCTTGAGCGGCAGCGCGCGCGCCGCGAGGTTCAGCCCGTGGCTGGTGTTGGTGGCGAGGGCGATCTCGCACGGCTCCGCGTTGATCAGCCCGGCGACCGCCTCGCGCGCCGCCTGGAGCCCGGCCTGGAGCTCCCGGTCGGGAAGGAGGTGCGGCGCGGTGCGCTTGGCGGTGAACTCATCGAGCGCGCGGCGGGTGCGCTCCGGGATCGGCCCGATGGACGCGTTGTTCAGGTACACGGTGTCCGCGGTCCAGGGGAACTCGGTAGCGCGCAGCGCCCGGAAGGTGTCGCGCAGCGCCCGGAGTCGGGTGGGGTGATACGCGATGTCGGTCATGTACGCACGTCGAGCGCATCCCGCAGCCCGTCGCCCACCAGGTTCAAGCCCAGCACGGCGACGCCGATCGCGAGCCCCGGGAACAGCGACACCCAGGGCGCCACCCGCAGCAGGTCGCGCCCCTCCGCGACCATCGCCCCCCACGACGGAGTGGGCGGTTGCGCGCCCAGCCCGACGAACGACAGGGCTGCCTCCGCCATGATGGCGCCGCCGACGCCGAGCGTCGCGGCGATGATGACGGGGGCGACCACGTTCGGGAGGATGTGACGCGACACGAGGCGCGCGTCCGAGGCGCCGAGCGCGCGCGCTGCCTGCACGTAATCGAGCGCGCGCACCACGAGCACTTGACCGCGTACCAGGCGCGCCATCCCGGCCCAGCCGACGAGCCCGATCACAACGCACACGACCGGGAGCGACGGCTTGACGGCGGCGGCGATGGCGATGAGGAGCAGGAGCGACGGGAAGGCGAGTGTGATGTCGGCGACGCGCATCAGCAGCGCGTCGGTCCAGCGTCCGTAGTACCCCGCCACGAGTCCGAGCGCGATGCCCACCGCGAGCGAGATCACCTGACTGCCGAAGCCCACGGCGAGCGACAAGCGCGCGCCGAACAACACCCGGCTCAGGACGTCGCGGCCTTGGGCATCCGTTCCAAAGAGGTAGCTCGACGACGGCGGCCGGAGCCCGACGGACAACGCACCGCGGTAAGCATCGCCGGGCGCGAGCCACGGCGCGGCGAGCGCGACGAGGCCGAGCGTCACCACCACGGCGAGGCCGGCCATCGTCCAGCGACTGCGCACGACGCGACGGCGAATGAGTAGCGCGGGCATAGGGGCCACGACTACGTTACTCGAACGCTCACCTTCGGGGCAAGCGGCGGTCTCGTGAACAGCGGCACACGCTTCAGTCTCGTCCTCGGCGGCGGCGGCATGAAGGGCCTCGCGCACATCGGCGTGCTCCAGGCTCTCACCGAGCGCGGCCTGTTGCCGACCCAGATCGTCGGCTCGAGCGTGGGCGCGCTGGTCGGCGCGGCGTGGTCGGCGGGCCACAGCATCGCCGAGCTGCGCGAGATCGCGATCAACCTGCGCCGCAAGGACGTCTTCGCCGTCGCCCACGCCGACATGGCGTTCAGGCGGATGCGCTCTCCCGCCCTGTTCCGCCGCGAGCCGCTCGACACCCTGATCGAGCGGCTGGTCGGCGATCTCACCTTCCAGCAGCTGGACTACCCCTTGGTGGTCAACACGGTGGACGTCAATTCGGGGAGCCAGATGTTCTGGGGCCTCGAGGGCCTGGACGACGTGCCGGTGAAGGACGCCGTGTTTGCTTCTTGCGCGCTGCCCGGGTTCCTGCCGCCGCGCGAGATCCGCGGCCGCGTCTACATGGACGGTGCCACGGTGGACAACCTCCCCGTCGGGACGGCGCTCGTGCTCGGCACCGAGGTCGTGTTCGCGGTCGACGTCTCGGCGTCGAACGCGTTCCGCGCGGACGTGCAGGAGGAGGGGTTCGCCTCGGTGTTCGCGCGCGCCACCGAGATCGCCATGCAGTCACTGCTCGAGCTGCGGCTGCACTCGTGGACCACGCCACCCATCTACTACGTGCATCCCCGCGTCGAGCACATCTCGATGTTCTCGTTCGACCATCTGCGCGAAGTGGTCGAGGAAGGCTACCGCTCGACTAGCGCCGCGCTCGACACTCCCCAGGAGTGGCCCCAACCGGGGGATGTCGGGGTCTACCCGAAGCGGGGTGTCGTGGTGCGGGTCCAGCGGGAGCGGTGCATCGGGTGCGGCGCCTGCTTGCTCCAGGCGCCCCCGGGGATGTTCGTGCTCGACGCCCAGGGGAAAGCGGTCGTCACGCGGCCCGAGCAGGAGTGGTCCCCCATCGACGGGGAGTTCATCCGCCACTGTCCCACCTACGCCATCAGCGCGCGCCCGGTGGCGGCCCCCGCCGAAACTCGCCGTCGATCCGGATGAGGTCCGCGGCCACGCGGTCCCAGTTGTAGTAGGTCTCGACCGCGCGGCGGCCCGCGTCGCCCATCCGGCGGCGCGCCGCGGCGTCCGCGAGCAAGCCGCTGATCCCCGCCGCGACCGCCGCGGGGTCGTCCGGATCGACCAGGATTCCCGTCTCGCCGTCGCGCACCGCGTCCGGGACGCCGCCCGAGCGCCCGCCCACGACCGCGAGCCCGCACGCGGACGCCTCGACCAGCGCGATGCCGAAGCCCTCGGCAAGCAGATCGTAGCGGCGCGACGCGCCGACGTAGAGGTCCGCCGCGTTGTACAGCGCGGGGAGCTGATCGTCGCCGACGAACCCGAGGAACTTGACCGCGTCGCCCAACCCGAGACCGCGCACCAGTCGCTCGAACTCCGGCCGGCGCGCGCCCACGCCCGCCACGGCGTAGCGTGCCGCCGGAAAAGCGGCCCGCACGGCGGGGAGCGCCCGGATCACCGTGTCGATTCCCTTATGCGTATCGAGGCGCGAGACGGTGAGGAGCCAGGGGCCGCCGTCGAGGCCGTACCGCTCCCGCACCGGGCGCGGGTCGATCCCGGGCCGGAAATGCGACGGTGTAGTACCCAGTGGGACGACGCGCACGTCTGCGGCGAGCGCGGGGAGGTCCAGGGCGCCCAGAACCGAGCGAGCGAGCTCCGCCGTCCAGCGGCTGTTCGCCACCACGACGGCGGCGCCACCGAGCAGCGCCCGCGCCGTCCACCGCTTGAAACGGGAGCGACCTATCTTCGCTTGCAACAGCAGCAGCTCCGTGCCGTGCACGATCACCCCGTACGGCAGGCCGTAGCGGACGCGCAGCCACCGCGCCGGATACCCCGCGGGCTTGAGCTCGGCGCACCAACCAAAGCCGGGTCGCGTGCGTCGTACGAGCGCGCTCGCGCGCGCGGTCCAGAGCGCGAGCCCGTTGAGGGTACGCAGCCGCGTGGCGCGGATGGGGGTGTGATCGATCGGCTGGGGGAAGCGCGGGTCGCTGGTCTCGCTCCCCCCGTGTCGGCCGGTCGAGACGAGCAGCGAGTGGGGCGGATAGCGCAGCGCCAGCTCGCCCATCCAACGGGCGATGCCGCCGCCTAAGGGGGGAAAGTTGAAGGCGAGAAGGAGTGTGGTGCCCAAGCTACCGCGCCAGCACCTCGGCTTCGATCGCCCGCAGATCGCGCACCACGCGATCCCAGTTGTAGTAGGTCTCGACCGCCCGGCGTCCCGCGGCCCCCATCCGCTGGGCCAGCGCGGCGTCGCCGAGCAGGCGACAGATGGCGTCGGCGAATGCCGCCGGATCTTCCGGGGGCACCAGAAACCCGGTTTCGCCGTCGCGCACCGCGTCGGGAACCCCGCCCGCGTTTCCCGCGACCACCGGCAGTCCGCACGCCGACGCCTCGACGAGCGAGATACCGAACCCCTCGACCCCGATGCGTTCGGTTCGGCGCGAGGCGCCGACGTACACCGCCGCCAGACTGTACAGCGCGGGGAGATCGCGCTCGCTCACCTCTCCCAGAAAGCGCACCCGCTCACCGACGCCCATTTTGGCTGCGAGCTTCTCGAGCTGGTCGCGCTCGCTGCCCGCCCCCGCGACCGCGTAGCGCACGTCGGGCTCGCGCTCGAGGATGGCGGGGAGCGCCCGGAGCACCGTGTCCACACCTTTGTGCGGCTCGAGCCGCGCCACGGTGAGCAGCCAGCGGGCGCCATTCGCCGGCAGCTCCAGGCGCCGCAGCAACTCGGGTGAGTCGACGCCAGGGTGGAAGCGGGCGGGATCGGTGCCGAGGTGGACGACCCGCAGCCGCTGGCCGTGACCGTCGAGGGCCAGCTCACCCAGCACGGTGAGGGCGAGGTCGCGCGTCCACTGGGAGATTGCGACCAGCGCAGCCGCGCCACCCAGGATCGCGCGCGTCGAGCGGCGCTTCAACCCCGAGTGGTGGTACTTGTGCTGCTCGCTCAGCAGGTCGGCACCGTAGAGGAAGATGCAGTAGGGGACTTTGGTCCGCTCGTAGACCCAGCGGGCGGGGTAGCCGGCCGGCTTTACGTTGCCGCAATACACGAATTGCACCCGGTGCTGGCGCGCGAGGCTGGCGGCGCGGCGCGACCACAGTAGCAGCCCCGGAAGCGACTTGGTGCGGCGCCGGCCCACCGGCAAGCGGTCGACTGCGCCGCCGAACTGCGCGTCCACGTCGGCCGCGTCGGGATCCTGCGGGGTCGAGACGATCAGCTCTCCCCGCGGGTAGCGCCGGGCCAGCTCGCCGTGCAGGCGAGCGATCCCGCCGCCCATGGGCGGAAAATCCTGCGCCAGCAGGAGATCGGTCATGTTGGGAATGCTAACTACTTCGGTCGCCGGCGCGCGAGCGCCTCGCGATACACCGCCTCGGTGCGGTCCGCGGTCCGTTCGAGCGTGAACTCGCGCCGCACGTAGGCACGACCCGCCGCCGCCAGCCGATCCGAGAACCCGCCGTCCCCGAGCAGCCGTCCCAGCGCCTCCGCCCACGCCGCCGGGTCGAGCGGCGCCACCAGCAGGCCGGTTTCGCCCGAGCGGATGAGATCCGGATTACCGCCGGCGTCCGACGCCACCACCGGCAACCCCAGTGCCATCGCCTCGAGCAGAGACTGCGACAGCCCTTCCATCCGGGACGGCAGCGCGGCCAGGGCTGCCCCCTGATAGAAAGCGAGCGCGCGGTCGATCAGGGGCACGAACACGACGCGGTGGCGTTCCGGAACAGCCTGCGCCAGGGCGCGCAACTGGGCGTCCGGCTCCACGCCGACGCACACCACAAGCACCCCACGCTCGATCCGGGGAAGCGCCTGGAGCAAGACGTGCTGATCCTTGCGCCGGGAGACGACCGCGACGACCGGCCGCCCATCCGGATCGCCGAGCGCGTCGCGGGCGGCCGCGAGCTCGGCCAGCGGCACGGGCGCATCCACGCGCTCGAGCGCGATGCCGTTGGGCACGACGCGGAGGCGGGCGCCGGGATGCAGTCGCCGCCGCAGCGCGCGGGCCACCGCGCCGCTCACCGCGATCGTCCGGTCCGCCGCGAGCCCGACCGGCAGCAGCTCGAGCGGCGACGTCAGCGGCATCGTGCGGCGTGTGACGACGAACGCCTGAGGCAGCCGGCCCCGCCAGCGCAGCCACGTGAGCGCGCGACGGTCCAGCGTGGCGTGGGAGTTGACGACGTCTATTCGCTCGCGAGTCAGGACGTCCCCGAGGGCGCGCGCCAGTGCACCTCGCTGCAAGAACGCGAGCGAGACGACGGGCAGTCCGGCTGCGCGCGCCAGCCGCGCCAGCAGCACGTCGTCGCGGCAGCCCACCAGCACACGGTGTCCGCGCTGGGCGAGCTGTTGGCTCAAGTTGAAGATCGACTGTGTGGACCCGGCGGGGCCGCCCTGATGGGTGAGCTGAAGAATCGTGAGCGGCCCGCCTGTCATGGCCCGAAGCTAGTTATCTGATCTTGCTACGTGGACCCCTTCGGCCCGGCCCGGTCCGAGATAGCAAGGAATCAAGGACTTAGGGCGGCGGATGGGTTGGCACGCCGGCGCCACGATAGGTCTATCAGCCTAGGGTCTTGGTGTAGCAGGCGAACGATCTCGAAGCAGGGAGGCCTCCTGCGGCGCGTGATGCCAGGCGTGCACTACTTGGATTTGGTGTCTTGGGTCCATTCACTCCCTCCTGCCGTGAAAGATAGCTAACCTCAAAGCCACCACCGCCCGACTTGGCGTGGCGGGGCGCGATCCCGCGACCGCGCCCTTGCGATTCGACTTCCCTCGCGCTAACTCTGCCGATCTCACCCGTCCTGAAAGCTGTTTTATCGAATGCCCCGTTTTTTCGGTGGGGCGTTCACTAGCGCAGTAGCGCGACAGCGGGAGGTTTCCCGTGCGCCATCTTACCTTACTCTGCATTCCATCGCTGCTGGCGTGGTTCGAGAACCTACCGGCCCAAGCCGCCCAAGACTCGGCTGCAGGCCAGACGCCTACCCGGCTCTGTTACCGCGCCCGACCCAAACCGGCATGCTCCACATTCATCCTCACGGATTTCGGCGGCTACCTGGTGACGGGCGACTTTCCACTCGGGGGAGTCGTGGATTGGGGCTTGATGGTCAACGTCAGCACGCGGGACGCAATTGGCACGTCGGTGTTCGCGAGTCTGGACCCGCTTGGGTTCGGGCTCGGGCCCGCCGTCCGCTACCGCCGCTGGCTCCCGCCTTCAGGATCGTTCGAGGTCGCCGTGGGTACGCCGCTAACACGCACCAACGACATCCGGGGCGCAGTGTTTGGCCTTGTCAGGTGGAGTCCCAACCATTGGCTTGCGGTTGCGGCTCGTCCGGAGCTCGTGCACCGGCCGGTGTTTCTCTGCGGTGGGCCGACCAATACTTGCACCTCCGAAGTCCAGTGGCGGCGGCGCGTACCGCTCGGGGTGGAGTTCGGTTGGGTGCCCGGGCTCGCGCTCACCGCCGCGAGCGGCTTCACGATCGTGGGGCTCTTCCTGGGGCTCTTCGCCGGACGGATTCACTAGAACAGTCGAGCCCGACGCCCGGGGCGGGCCTCTAAGTGGAAACCAGGGCGGTGGGTGCTTCTACTACAGTGCGGGGCGCGATCCGGGGACCGGGGCCCTACGGACGCGCGCCTACGCCTCTTCCGCTTCTACCACAAAGACGATCGCTGAACCGGCAAGACGCAGCCACGAACTCTCGCCACGATCTCAGGGTTACTGACCTAGTTATCTTATCTCGTCGATGCACGTCGTCCTCGCCTGCAACCAACAGCTGCCCGCGAAGGGATACGGCGGACCCCAGCGCGTGGTCGTGGCACTCGTGCGCGGGCTGGCGGCGCTCGGGCACCGCGTCACTTTGCTGGCGCTGCCAGGCTCGCGAGTGGCGGAGGCGACGCTGGTGGAAGTCCCCGCCCGTAAATTCGGCGCTGCGGCGGACCTCGCAGCCTACGTCCCGCGCGACGCGGACATCCTGCACACGCACCTGCCGCTCAAGCCCGGCCCTGCTCGCCCCGGCGCGCCGCCCTTGGTCCAGACGATTCACCGCAACCTGAAGCCCGGCGCGCCGCCTGCTCCTAACAGCGTGTTCCTCTCGCGCGACCACGCCCGGCGCCATGGGAGCGACGTCTTCGTCTACAACGGACTCGATCCCGCGGATTACCTGTTCCGCCGCTTCCCCAAGCGCGCCGCGCAGTTCGATCTGTTCCTCGGCAAGCTGCACAGCGCCAAGGGCTACCATTGGGCGGTGGAAGCCGCGAAGCACACCGGGCACCGGTTGGTGCTCGCCGGCGGCTGGAGGCCCAGCTTCACGGGGGCGATCAAGTACGTCGGCGAAGTGGATGGCGGCGCGAAGGCGGCGCTGCTCGCCCGGGCGCGTTGCCTGTGGAACCCCGCGCAGTGGGACGAGCCGTTCGGCCTCGTCACGGTCGAGGCGTTGCTCTCGGGGACGCCGGTGCTCGGCACCCGGCGCGGGGCGCTCCCTGAGCTGATCACGCCGGAGGTGGGCGCGCTGTGCGACACGTTGGAAGAGATGATGGCCGCGGCACAGGTGATCCACACCCGCAGCCCCGAGGCCTGCCGTGCGCTCGCCGAACGCCGCTTCACTCACCTGGTGATGGCAGAGGAGTACGTCCGGATGTACCACTCCCTGCGCGACACCGGCAAACTGCCGCCGGGCGGAGGACGCGCCGCGCTCGACGCCGCCTAGCGCAGCGCGACGGTGAGTAGCTCTTCCATGCGGTGCCGCCAGGTGTGCTCCCGCAGCGCGCGCTCCCGCGCCGCGGCGGCGAGCGAGCGACGCGCCGGCTCGTCCCCCAGCAGCCACCGAGCCCGCTCCCGCAGGTCGCCCAAGTCGCGGTACAGCACGACCTCGCGATCGGGCTCGAAATGGCGCGCGATGTCGCCTTTCGCATCCGAGAGCTGAGGCGTCCCGATAGCGGCGAGCTCGAACACGCGCATGTTGGCGCCGGTGCCGTAGCGCGCCGGGTTCCCCCCCTCCCCGAAGTGCTGATGGACGTTGAGGCCGACGGCGGCGCCCGAGAGGGCGCGCACGAAATCGTCCCCATACGCCGGGCCGTTGGGCCACCCGGGACCCCAGGCGACGAGGCCCAAGTCGGCCAGCTCGCGGACCACGCGCTCGCGCGCCGGGTCGCGCGACCCCGCGAACACGAGCGGCGCCCGCCAGCGGGCCCCGCCGTCGAGCGGCCGGTGGTACTCGGGGTCGCACCCGAACGCGAGGTAGTGGGCCCGCGCGCCGGCGCGGCGATGGCGCTCGAGGCTCGAGCCGTCATGTGTGAACAGGACGTCGTAGGCGGGCCCCAACGCGAGTGACACCGCTAGTTCATGGGGATCGTCGGGGAACCAGTTCACCCAGCGGCCGCCGAACCGGCGCTTCAGCTCCGCGACCTCGCCGGGCTCGAGCTTGGTTCCCTTGAACACGAGCACGACGTCCGCCGGTGCGCGCTCGAGCAGCCCGCCCAGTCGGGCGCCGAGCGGCCGGCGCAACACGGCGTTCAGGCCGCGCAGCCGCTCCTCGCACCGCCGTACCTCGCACCCCACCTCGGCGAGGGCGCGGGCGAGCGCGAGGCCGCTGCGGTGGTAGCGCGGATTGAACGCCGCCACCAGCGTCACGCGCAATCCCGTGAAGGGACGCGCCGTCATAGCTCGACGTAGTTGCGGTATTCGAAGACGCGGGCCCCGGTGAGGCGCTCGATCCAGTCCGACGCGTACAGCCGCAGATGCCCGAGTCGGAGTCGCTGCGGGGCCACGGCGTGACCCGGGGGCGAATGGCGCCGCGCGGCGATCCACTCCTGGGCCACCCGCGGGTGTGTGCCGTCGAATCGTCGCAGCAAGGGGGTCCACTCGAGGCCGCGCCGGGCCGCGCTGCGCCGCTCCAGCTGCGCCACCGCTTCGGTGAAGATCTCCTTGGACACCACCAGCTTGTGGTTGAGCGACTGCGGGGCGCCGGCCCAGCCGTAGTGGAACATCGGCGCGCCCGTCACGCGTGCGCGGACGCGCCGCATTTCGGGCCCGACGCGGAAGCCCTGCGCGTCCTGGTAGGAGTGGATGTCCCGACCGAGCCGCACGCAGCGCACCTCGCGGCGGTACCAGTGCCGGTTCGTCGCCACGGTGTCGAAGTCGCCGTAGAAGTGCCGGTAGTCCACCAGCAGCCCCTCCACCCGCGGGTCCGCGTGGCACGCCGCGACGCTGTCACGCAGGATCGCCGCGCCCGTCTCGTGCAGCACCTCGTCCGCCTGGATGTAGAGCCCCCAGGCGCCGCGGCACGCCCGCATGGCGCGCTCCGTCTCCTGGGCGAGCACGCTCGAGCCGCGCGAGAAGTCCCAGACGGTGTCGAGGATGCGCACGCGCGGGTCGCCGAGCCCGGCGACCAGATCACGCGTCGCGTCGTCCGACTTCCCCACGTTCACGACGACCTCGTCGCAAATCTCGAGGATCGAGCGGATCGCCGGGACGATGGGGTAATCGAGCCGCACCGCGTTGCGGACGAGCGTGAAGCCCGAGACCATGTCAGGCGCGGAATTGCATGTCGTACAGGCGGCGGTACAGTCCTCCGGCGGCGAACAGCGCGTCGTGCGTGCCGCGCTCGACCAGCCGGCCGTCGGCGAGCACCACGATCAGGTTCGCGTGCCGCACCGTAGCGAGGCGGTGCGCGATCACGAGCACCGTGCGGTGCGCCATCAGGCGGTCGATCGCCTCCTGCACCAGCCGCTCCGACTCGGTGTCGAGGGCGCTGGTCGCCTCGTCGAGGATCAGGAGCGGCGGGTCGCGCAGCAGCGCCCGCGCGATCGCGATCCGCTGGCGCTGCCCGCCCGAGAGCCGGGTGCCACGCTCGCCCAGCAGCGTGTCGTAGCCCTGCGGCAGCTGGGCGATGAACTCGTCCGCGTTCGCGGCTCGAGCGGCGGCGCGCACCTGCTCGAGCGTGAAGTCGCCGCGCCCGTACGCGATGTTCGCGTGCACCGTGTCGTTGAGCAGCACGGTCTCCTGCGACACGATGCCCATCAGCGCCCGCAGACTGCGGCGCGTGAACCGCGTGATCGGTACGCCGTCCATCAGGATCTGGCCGCCGGTCGGCTCGTAGAAGCGCGGCAGCAGGTCCACGAGCGTAGTCTTCCCCGCCCCCGATGGCCCCACGATGGCAACGATGTGGCCGCGCCGCACCTCGAGCTCGACGTCCCGCAGCACGGGAGCTTCGCCGTCGTAGGAGAACGTCACGCCGCGGAACTCGATCCGATCCCCGAAGCGGGCGGTGGTCTCTCCCGCCCGGTCGCCCTCGTCCGCCGGGACTTCGAGCACCTCGAAACAGCGGTCCGCCGCCGCAACCGCGCCGGCCATGATCGTGGGATACTGCGTCACCGCCTTGATCGGCGACATGAGCCGCAGGGCCACGGCGATGAACACGATGAACACCTCCGGCCGCAGCGACGCCGACGCCCCGAGCGCGAGGCGCGTCCCCACCAGGAAGATCGCCACGATGACCAGGCCGGCGAAGATCTCGCTCACCGGGCTCGTCAGGGTCGACGCGGCCTGGGCGCGTAGCACTCGCTTGCGGTACCGGTTGGCGAGGCGCTGGAACCGGTCGACCTCGAACGCCTCGGCGACATAGGCTCGCACCAGCTTCACCGACGCCACCATCTCGCTCACGAGACTGGTCAGCTCGCCGCGGTCGTCGGCTTGCTCCCGCGAGCGGCGTCGCACGCGCGCGACGAGCGGGCGGATGGTAAGGACGAGGGCCGGGGCGAGGGCCAGCGTGATGATCGCGAGCCGCCAGGAGAGGCCGATGAGGATCGCGAGGTACACGACGATCAAGCACACGTTGCGGAGGAACGAGGCGAGGGCCGCGGTGACGGCGGTCTTGACCTGATCCGTGTCACTGATGATGCGGGCGAGCAGCTGGCCGCCCTTGGTGCGCTGGAAGAAGCCGAGCGGCAAGGTCTGGAGGTGGCGGAACAGGCGGACCCGCAGGTCGCGCACCACGCCTTCTTCGATCGCCACGCTGCACATCGCGGCCGCGTAGGCAGCCGCGTTCTTGATGACGAGCGCCACGACGAGCACCAGGACCACGTTGCGCAGCGCCACCTCGGGCGCCCCCACCGTGAGCAGCGGCCCGGTGATCTGGCCGAGCACCTTCTCCACCGTGGAGGAGCCTGTCGCCGGCAACGCCTGCAGCTTGAACAAGGCGCGGAGGAACGGAAGCACCAAGACGAACGTCGCCCCGTCCAGGATGGACGACACGATCGTGGCGACGATGTTGGCGCCGAAGAGAAGCCTGTAGGGGCGGAGCAGGCCGAGCACGCGGCCGCTGCGCCCCATTCTAGCGCGTCCCCCCGCTCCCGGATCCCTTGGCACGGCCGCGCGGCGTGAGCAGCGCCACCGGGAGGATCATCTCTTCGGGCGTTACGCCGCCGTGCAGGAAGGAGCCGCGGTAGCGGGCCTGGTACTCGCGCAGCTTGGTCGGGTACACGAAGAACCGATCGCCGGCAGCGAGCAGCAACCGCACGCCGAGACCCATTCCCGGAAGACCGTAGGACTTCAAGTCCTCGACGGAGAGCGCGGCCTCCGGGTCCTCGCTCCGCAGGTCCTCGCCGAACTTGTAGCGCAGGTTCGCGGTGGCGTCCCGCTTCGCATACACCGTCGCCGGCGTCTCGCAGTGGATGGAGCCGTGATCCGTGGTGAGCAGCACCGTGACACCGCGCCGCTCCGCCTCCTCGAGCGCGGCGCGGACCGGCGAGCGCTCGAACCAGGTGCGCGTGAGGCTCCGCAGCGCTGGGACGTCCCGGGCCACCTCGTACAGGATCGCGCTCTCCGAGCGCCCGTGCGTGAGCTGGTCGATGAAGTTGAACACGAGCGCCGTCACGCCGTCCTGTGCGAGATGCGCCGGGAGCCGGCGCAGCAGGTCGCTGCCGTCGGCCGAGCTGAAGAGCTTCTCGTAGCGCACCGGCACCGGTGCCCCCACGAGCTCCGCCAGCTGCTCGGTGAGGAGCTCCCCCTCGTGGGCGTTGAGGCTCTCGTCGTCCGAGGCCTGGCCCCACCAGTCGGGATGCCGGGCGGCGATCTCCATCGGGAAGAGGCCGGAGAAGATGGCGTTGCGCGCGAACGGCGTCGCGGTCGGCAGGATGCTGTAGTAATACGACTCCTCGACCTCGAACAGCGGCGTCACGAGATCGCGCAGCTGCTCCCACTGGTCCAGCCGCAAGCAGTCGATGACGATGAACAGCACCCGACCCTGCGCCTTGAGGACTGGCACCAGGAACTCGGCGCCCACGTCCACCGAGAGGGGCGGCCGGTCGCCCTCGGGATTGGCGAGCCAGCGCGGATACTGGCGTGCGATGTAGCCCGCGAAGTCCTTGCGCAAGCTCGCTTGCAGGGCGCGGAGCGCCTCCGACAGGCCGGGCTCGTTGGAGGCGGTGAGCCGGACCTCCCAGCGCGACAGCTCGACCACGAACTCGATCCACTCGCGCCATGCCAGCGTCGCGCCGCGGCGACCCTCGAGCTCGCGGAAGCGCGCCACGAAGTCGCGGGCGATGCGCTGCTGCCGGATACGATCGCCCTCGAGCAGGCGCGTCACCACGGACAGGATCTGACGCGGCTGCACCGGCTTGACGAGGTAATCGTCCACCTCGACCCCGATCGCGTCACGCAGCGTCCCTTCGTCCTCGCTCTGCGTCACCATCACGACCGCCACACCCGCATCGATGGCGCGGATCTCGGGGAGCAGCTCCAGGCCCCGGCGCCCCGGCATCTGCTCATCCAGCAGGACCACGCTGTACGGCTCCCGTCGCAACATCGCGAGCGCGTCGTCGCCGTGGGCCGCCGATGCGACCGTAAATCCCTGCGCCTCGAGGAAGCGGCGGTGCGGGGCGAGCCCGTCGACCTCGTCGTCCACCCAGAGAATGCGCTTTGGCCGCGCCATAGGCGAAAGCTAATGACGACTGGCGAACGGCGGCAACGCGACCGTAGTTTCCGGCTCCGTGTTGTGCGTCCTGCTGGTGCGCTTCAGCTCCATCGGCGACATCCTGTTGACGACGCCGCTCGTGCGCGCGCTGTCCCGGCGCCACCCGGAGGCGCGGCTCGTCTATGTCACGAAGCGGGCCATGGCTCCGCTGGTCGCCGACAACCCGCACCTCGCGGAGGTGGTGGCGCTAGAGCCCGACGAGCCGATCCGTCACCTCGCCCGGCGCCTGTCGGCGCTCGCCCCCACGCACGGGCTCGACCTCCACGGCAGCGTGCGCAGCGCCCTGCTGCGCCTGTTGGTCCGCTGCCGCTGGTCGGGGTACCGCAAGCGCAAGCTCCCCCGCACCCTGCTCATCGCCACCAAGCTCGATGCCTACCGCGCCCGCGTCCCGGTCGCGGAGCGTTACTTCGAGGCGGCGGCTCAGCTCGACACGCGCCCCGATGGCGGTCCCCCGGAGTTCCACCTCGGTCGCGGCGCGACGGAGCGTGTGGCGCAGTGGCTGATGGAGCGTGGGCTCGCGGACGCCCGGCTCGCGGCCCTGGCTCCCGGCGCGGCTCACGCGACCAAGCGCTGGCCGGTCGCTCACTGGAGCGCGCTCATCGAGCAGCTGCGCGACGGCGGCTACCGGCCCGTTGTCGTGGGCGGGCCGGAGGACCGCGGCCTCGCCCAGCAGCTCGTCGCGAGTGGGGGGGGGGCCGCGGCCAGCGCGGCGGGAGAGTTCTCCCTCCAGGAGACCGGCGCGATGCTGGCACGCGCGACCGTGCTCGTTTCGGGCGACACGGGGGTGATGCACATGGCGACCGGCGTAGGCACGCCCGTCGTGGCGCTGTTCGGGCCGACCGTCGAGCAGTTCGGGTTCTTCCCGTACCGCGGCCCCGCCGCCGTGCTGCAGCGCGATCTCGACTGTCGCCCCTGCTCCGCCTCCGGCACCGCGACCTGCCCGCTCGGCCACCACCGTTGTCTCCGCGACATCGCACCCGCCGACGTGGCGGCGGCGGTGGCGCGCCTCGTCGCGTGATCCAGGCCACGACCCCCGCCGAAGGCCGTTTGATCGTGCTGGTCGGTGCGGCGGCGCGCGGCCCGAAGCGCGACGGCTTGTTCGCGCTCTGGCTGATCCTCCGCGCGGCGGAGGGGCTGCTCCCGCCGGGCGCCGTCTCGCCCAGGAACCACCGGCGCCGCCTGCAGGCCCTCGAGTCCAGGCTCGCGAGTCTCGCGCTCCCCGCGCCGCTCAAGCGCGCGCTCACCGCCGCGCTGCAGCACCTCGAGCCGGCGAGCCCCGCCGCCGCGGCGCTGGTCCTGTCGCAGCTCGTCGCCCCAGCCCGCGAAGTGCTGGGGCCGGAGGCCGGAGACGCCATCGCGGTTGCCGCCCGCTCCGCCCGCATACATCTATAAGGCGAGACGGATAGACGGGTAGACGGACAGGAGGGTCATGCCGCCACGTCGCGTGGAACGCGCTCCTTCGCCTGAGTCCCTCGTCGAGCGCGTGGACCAACAGCGCCCGGGGGAGCTCCCCGGGGACACCGTCCCTACGGGCTTCCCCTCCGTGGACCGGATCCTGGGCGGGGGGCTGCGCCGCCGGGACCTGGTCGTGCTGGGCGGAGACGTCGGTTCCGGCAAGTCAGCGCTCGCCCTGGGGCTGGCGCTGCGGGTGGCGCGGCAGGGGGTCGGCGTGGCGTTCTTCTCGGGAGAGATGGACCAGGAGCGGCTGATGGAACGGGCGCTCGCGATCGAGGGTCGGGTCGCAGTGGACGAGCTACGCGCCGCCCAGCTCAGCGACCAGACGCGCGCCGAGGTCGGTGCGGCAGCAGTCCGGCTGCGTGGCTTGCCGCTCACGATTCTGCCGCTCGCCGCTCCAGACTTCGAGACGCTGGCGGCGCGGCTCGACCCCCTGCGCCAGCTCGGCTTGGTCGTCGTCGACTACCTGCAGCTCGTGCCGACGCCCGCCGGGACGACCCGCTCCACTCAGGACGAGGACCTCGCCCTCGTGCTGCAACGGCTCAAGGCGCTGGCGCTGGAACGCCAGGTCGCGCTATTCGTCGTGTCGCAGCTCTCACGCTTCGCGGCCAAGCGGGAGCAGGTGCGTCCCGACCTCGACGACTTCGGCCACCTGGGCGCGATCAAACAGCACGCCGATGTGGCGCTGGGGCTGTTCCGCGAGGAGATGTACCATCCGGGCTACGGCGTGGAAGGCGCGACCGAGCTGATGATCCTGAAGAACCGCAACGGCCCGACGGGGTTCGTGGACCTCTACTTCTACCGTCGCTGGATGCGGTTCGAGGACATGCTCGACCCCGACCGCTGAGCCCGCGCCGAGTCGGCGGAAGGAAGCGTGCCCACCAGCGTGTAGGTCGTGCCCGGACCACCGTTATTGCGCCGCAGGGTGATCCACAGCGGCTTGCCCCGCCGCACGGCGTACAGCGCGATCGAGCCGTCCGCCATCAGCTGATCGCCCTTCATATCCCAATCGTTCAACTTGAGGTTGACGCGGTACCACGCCGCCACGTTCTGGAGGGCGGCGGGCGTCGTGAACGCCGCCTGAGCGGCGTCCTGCCCGGCCGACACGCTCACGACGGCGGATCCCGGGAAGGCCAGGACGTCCTGTAACGCGGCGGCGGCGAGCTCACGGTCGGCCGCGCCCTCGCCGGCACGCTCGCACGCCGCGAACAGGACCAGCG
This sequence comes from Gemmatimonadetes bacterium 13_1_20CM_4_69_16, assembly GCA_001919865.1. Classification (GTDB taxonomy): domain Bacteria; phylum Gemmatimonadota; class Gemmatimonadetes; order Gemmatimonadales; family GWC2-71-9; genus 20CM-4-69-16. The sequence goes on from MNIR01000058.1 coordinate 56,947, forward strand.
CGATCAGGGCGCACCGCGGACGATTCATGGGCCGGTATCCTACCTGTGGCGTGGCGGTGTGGTCAAGTTGTAGGTTAGAGCGACGTCGCACGGTCCACGTCGCACGTTGCACGAGGGCGCCCGGCCGTGGAACGTGCAACGTGGAACCTGCAACGGGTGCTCCCATGGCCGGCCACAGCAAGTGGAAGCAAATCAAGCGCAAGAAGGCCGTCACCGACGCGCGGCGCGGGGCGCTTTTCACCAAGCTGATCCGGGAAATCACCATCGCGGCGAAGCAGGGCGGCGGGGACCCGGACGGCAACGCGCGGCTCCGGACCGCGATCGATGCGGCCAAGGCTGAGAACATGCCGCTCGACAACATCGAGCGCGCCATCAAGAAGGGCACCGGCGAGCTGGAAGGCGTCCAGTACGAGGAGGTGTCCTACGAGGGCTACGGGCCGGGCGGCGCCGCGCTGTTCATCGAGGCGACGACCGACAACGCCAACCGGACGGTCGCAGAGATCCGCCATGTGTTCCAGCGGTACGGCGGCAACCTCGGCGCCGCGCACTCCGTGGCGTGGATGTTCGACCGCAAGGCACAGATCGCGCTGGACGCGACCAAGCTCGATGAGGACGCCGTGCTGGAGGCCGCGCTCGAAGCGGGCGCCGAAGACGTGGTCCGCGACGCGGACACGTTCGTCATCACCGGCCCGGTGCAGCAACTGCACGCCATCACCGAACAGCTGAAGACCAAGCGGATCCCGGTGCAATCCGCCGAGATCACCATGATGCCGAAGAGCACGGTAAAGGTCGACGGCAAGGACGCGAAGAGGCTGCTCGAGCTGATCGATGCGCTGGAGGCGATGGACGACGTCGCGAAGGTGTCCTCGAACTTCGACATCGACGCCGAGGCGCTGGCGGCGGCGACGGCGTGACGTGAGAGTCCTGGGCGTCGACCCGGGAACCTCGGTCACCGGCTACGGCGTGATCGAGACGGGGAACGGGGCGCCCGCCATGGGCCGGCTGATCGAATGTGGTGTCATCAGCTTCGGATCCTGCTGGCCGCCGCGCAGGCGGGCCTCGCCATCGCGCAATATCCGCCCGCCACCGTGAAGAAGACCGTCGCCGGCGCGGGGGGCGCCCCCAAGGCGCAGGTCGGCGCGGTGGTGGCTCGGCTCCTCAAGCTGACGCGCGCCCCGACGCCGCCGGACGCGGCCGACGGCGTGGCGGTCGCACTCACGCACATTCTCCGCTCATGAGCGCGCGATGATCGCCCAGGTCAGCGGGCGCCTCGCCGCCAAGCAAGCCGACCGCGTCGTGGTCCAGACGGCGGGTGGGGTCGGTTACGAGATCGCCGTCCCGCTCGGCGTCATGGAAGACCTGCCGGCGGTGGGCGAGAGCGTGAGCCTCGCGACCGAGCTCGTGGTGCGGGAGGACGGCTGGGCGCTGTACGGGTTCCGAGACGCGGCGGGGCGGCGATTTTTCCAGCGGCTCATCGGCGTCACCGGCATCGGTCCGAAGATCGCGATCGCGCTGATGTCGGCACTCGGCGTGGAGCGCGGCGCGCGGGCGGTCCGGGAGCGGAACATCGGCCTCCTGGCATCGGTCAGTGGCATCGGCAAGAAGACCGCCGAGCGCCTGGCGCTTGAACTCGCCGACAAGCTCGGCGAGTTTGAGGAGCCGGAGGGCGGCGCGGCCCCGAGCGACGGCACCGCCGAAGCCGCCCTCAAGGCGCTCGAGCGGCTGGGATACGGCACGGCCGAGGCGGACCGGGCGCTGCGAGACGTGCTGGCCGCCGACGGCGGTGCCGACACCGAGGCGCTCGTCCGGCGGGCGCTGCAACTGCTCACCCAGAGGTGACGATGGCAGCCACCGCTGAATGGATCTGCACGCGCTGCGGCTCGACCAACCGGCGGCTCGTCCCGGACGGCGCGAGGCGCGCGGTGGACGAGTGTCTCACGTGCCACACGCGCCACGAGCTCGAAGCCGACGCCCGGCCGGTGCGCTGGCGCGCGCGGCCGCTGGGAAAGAAGGCCGCGTGACTGCCTTCAGGGTGGGAACGCGCGGGCAGTTGCCATGAAGCCGGCAGGTCGCACCCAGATCACCACCCCCGAGGCGCTCCCCGACGAGCGCGTGACGGACGCGGCGCTGCGCCCCTCGCGCCTGGACGAATTCGTCGGCCAGAGCAAGGTGAAGGAATCGCTCCAGATCGCCATCGACGCGGCGAAGCAGCGCAAAGAACCGCTCGACCACACCCTGTTTTTCGGCCCCCCCGGCCTCGGCAAGACGACGCTCGCGTTGTTGATGGCTCGCGAGCTCGGCGTGAACGTGCGCACCACCTCGGGACCGGTGCTCGAGCGCCCGGGCGATCTGGTCGGCCTGCTCACGTCGCTCAAGGCGGGCGACATCCTGTTCATCGACGAGATCCACCGGCTCCGCCCCGCGCTGGAGGAATTCCTGTACCCCGCGATGGAGGAATTCCACGTCGATGTCCGCATCGCCGACGGGCCGCACGCGCAGACCATCCCGATGGCGCTGGAGCGCTTCACGCTGATCGGCGCGACGACGCGGTTCGGCTTGCTCACACCACCGATGCGCGCGCGCTTCGGCCTGGTCGAGCGACTGTCGTACTATCCCCCCGACGACCTGGCCCAGATCCTCGTCCGCTCGGCCGGAATCCTCGCCGTGCCCGCCGACGCGGCGGGCATCGCCGAAATCGCCCGTCGCAGCCGTGGCACGCCGCGCGTCGCGAATCGGTTGCTCAAGCGGGTGCGCGACTTCGCCCAGGTTCGTGCCAACGGGAAGATCACCGCCCAGGTCGCCGGCGAGGCGCTCAAGCGGCTCGACGTGGACGAGTTCGGGCTCGACGACATGGATGGTCGCATCCTGAAGACGATCATCGAGCAGTTCGACGGCGGGCCGGTCGGGCTGACGACCATCGCCGCGGCCGTGGGTGAAGACCCCGGGACGGTGGAGGAGGTGTACGAGCCGTTCCTGATGCAACGCGGCTTTCTGGCCCGCACGGCGCGCGGCCGCTGCGCCACGGGCGCCGCGTATCGACACTTCGGGTTCACCCCCCCTAAGAGCGCCGAGCAGCCGACGATGTTCGACGGCTGAGCGCGGAACGCGCAAGTCGGAACGCGGAACTGAAGTGCGCCTGCCTGTTCCGCGTTCCGCCTTCCGACTTCCGCGCTTCACTCATGCACTCCTCCGACTTCGAATACGATCTCCCCCCTGCGCTCATCGCGCAGCACCCCCTCCCCGACCGCGCGGCGAGTCGCCTGCTCGTTCTGGAGCGCTCGAACGGCGTCATCCGCCATGCCCGGTTCCGCGACATCGTCGAGCTGGTCGCGCCCGAAGACGTCTTGGTCCTCAACGTTTCCCGCGTGATCCCTGCGAGACTGCACGGGACCCGGGGCCCGGGATCCGGGACCCGGGGCCCGAGTGGTGCGGCCGAGCTCCTGCTGGTGCGCGAGCTGCCCGACGGGACCTGGCTCGCGCTGGGGCACCCCGGCGGGAAGCTCAAGCCCGGGCGCACGGTACGATTCGGCAACGACAGCGCGGTCGAGGTCATCGAGGTGCTGGGCGGGGGCCTGCGGCGCATAAAATTCGTCGGTGCGCTCGATGCCCCCGCCACGCTCGCCCGGTACGGCGAGGTGCCGCTGCCGCCCTACATTCGCCGACGCCCGCGTCCCGAAGATCGCGACCGCTACCAGACGGTGTATGCGGCACACGACGGCAGCGTGGCGGCGCCCACTGCCGGATTGCATTTCACGTCGGAGCTGCTCGAGCGCGTGCGCGCAAGAGGCACGGCCGTCGCGGCGCTCGATCTGCACGTCGGCCCCGGCACCTTCAAGCCGGTCGAGGTGGACGACCTCGCGGACCATGTGATGCACGCCGAAGCGTACGCGGTGAGCGAGGACGCGGCGGCGACCGTCAACGAGAGGCGGCAGGCGGGAGGCCGGCTATGGGCGGTGGGGACGACCGTGGTGCGCACGCTCGAGAGCTGCGCCGCCGCCGACGGCTCGATCCGCCCAGGGGCCGGCGAGACGCAGGCCTTCATCTATCCCCCCTACACGTTCCGCGCAGTGGACCGGCTCCTCACGAATTTCCACCTGCCGCGCTCGACCCTGCTAATGTTGGTGTGCGCGTTCGGGGGCTACGAGCACGTGATGGGGGCGTATCGGGAAGCGATCGCCGAGGGGTACCGGTTTTATTCATATGGGGATGCGATGGCGGTCACGTGAACGCGGAAGTGCGAACGCGGAACGCGGAACGGAAGGGCGAGCACCTGTTCCGCGTTCCGACTTCCGGGTTCCGCGTTGACGTCGGCTGACCCATGTTCGAATTCACGCTCGACGCCACCTGCGGCCCCGCTCGCGCCGGTACGCTCGTCCTCCCCCACGGCACGGTCGAGACTCCGGCCTTCATGCCCGTTGGGACACAGGGGACGGTCCGCACGCTGTCGCCCGCCGACCTGCATGCCGTCGGTGCGGAGCTGGTGCTCGCGAACACGTACCACTTGCACGTGCGCCCCGGCGAGGGCGTGGTAGCGCGATTGGGCGGCCTGCACCGCTTCATGAGCTGGGACCGACCGCTGCTCACCGACTCTGGGGGCTTCCAGGTGTTCTCACTCGAGGGGTTCCGGCGCGTGGACGACGACGGCGTCGAGTTCCAAAGCCACGTGGACGGTGGGCGGCGACACCTCACTCCGGAGCGCGCCACGGAGATCCAGTGGACGCTGGGGGCAGACATCGCGATGGCGTTCGATCACGTGGTGCCGGGGGGGGCGGATGAGGCCACCGCGAGGGACGCCATGGAGCGGACGCTGCGCTGGTTAGGACGGTGCGCCAAGAGGCACGCGGAGCTGAAGGAACGATGGACGGATGGAAAGATGGAACGATCGTTCCCACGTTCCAACGTTCCATCGGTCCCCCAGACCCTCTGGCCCATTCTCCAGGGCGGCACCCACCTGGCGCTGCGGGAGGAGGGCCTGCGCCGGATCTGCGACCTCGACTCCTGGACCGGCCTCGCGATCGGCGGCCTGTCCGTCGGCGAGCCGAAGCCCCTGATGTACGAGATGCTCGCGAGCCTGGAGCCCCGGCTGCCTCCCGCCGGGCCGCGTTATCTTATGGGCGTGGGGTTCCCCGAGGACCTCGTCGCGGCGACGGAGCGCGGCATCGACCTGTTCGACTGCGTGGCGCCCACGCGGAACGGGCGCAACGGCTCCGCCTTCACGCCGGACGGTCCCGTGAACATCCGCAACGCCGAGCACCGCGAGGACGCGCGGCCGCTCGACGCGACGTGCGACTGCGAGACCTGCACCACGTTCTCGCGCGGCTACCTGCGCCACTTGTTCGTGGCCGAGGAGCTGTTGGGGCTGCGGCTCTTGTCGCTGCACAACGTCCGGTTCCTGATCCGGCTCGCCGCGGCGATGCGCGCCGCGATCCGCGCCGGGACTTTCCCGCGGTGGGCCGCCGAATGGCGGCACCGCTACACTCGATCGGACTGACCATGCCCATGTACGCAGTGCTCTTCACGCCCTCCGGCCAGGGGGGGCCAGCCGCCGGGTGGTTCGTGTTCCAGCTGGCGGCGGTGTTCGCCATCATCTATTTCCTGATCCTCCGTCCGCAAAAGAAGCAACAGGAGCGCCATCGCCAGCTGCTGGCCTCGCTGCAGCGCGGGGACAAGGTGCTGACGTCCGGTGGCATCCTCGGCGAAGTGGTGCACCTGAAGGACGACGAGGTGACGGTGAAGAGTGGCGAGGCGCGTCTCATCGTCGCGCGGTCGAACATCGCCAACATCCTCAACCGGTCCGCCGAAGCCAAGCCGCAGTGACCGTCCGGAAGCTCCACCTCCTGGGCTCGCCCGTGCTGCGACGGCCCGCGACACCGGTCGCCGCCGTGGACGACGCGGTTCGCGAGCTCGTGGACGACCTGTTCGAAACCATGCGCGCGGCCAAAGGGGTGGGGCTAGCCGCGAACCAGGTGGGCGTGGCCCAGCGCATCGCCGTCGTGGACGTGGGAGAGGAATTCCCGCCGCCGCTCGTGCTGGTCAATCCCCGCATCGTCCAGGCGAGCGACGTCACCGAGACCGCCGAGGAGGGCTGTCTCTCGATTCCCGACATCTATGGTGACGTGGAGCGTTCGCTCGCCGTCACCCTCGAAGCGCTCGACCGGGACGGCCGGCCGTACCGCACCGAGCTCTCCGGCTTCAAGGCCCGCGCCGTACAACACGAGATCGATCATCTCGACGGCATCCTGTTCCTCGATCACTTGAGCGCCGTGAAGCGGCACCTGCTGATCGCGAAGTGGAAGCGCTCCCGCAAGGGGCAGTCCGGTTACATCAAGGACGTGACGCCGGAGCCGGCGGGCGAGCTCTAGGTGCGCGTCGTCTTCTTCGGCACGCCGGAATTCGCCGTCCCGTCGCTGCGCGCCCTGGTGGGCGAGGGGTTCGACGTCGTCGCCGCGGTGACGCCGCCCGATCGGCCGCAGGGCCGCTCGCGCTCGCAGCTCGTCCCCCCGCCGGTGAAGCTGGCCGCCGAGGCGGAAGGCGTCCCCGTATTGCAGCCCGCGCGCCCGACCGATGCCGGCTTCCTCGACCGGATCCGGGAGCTGGCGGCGGATGTCGGGGTCGTGGTGGCGTACGGGCACATCCTCAAGCCTGAGCTGCTGCAGCTCCCCCGGCGCGGGATGGTCAACGTGCACCCCTCCCTCCTTCCCGAGCTGCGTGGAGCGGCGCCCGTGGAGTGGGCGATCCTGACCGGCCTCGAGAAGACGGGCGTCAGCATCATGCAGCTCGACGAGGGCCTCGATTCGGGACCCATCCTGCTGCAGATCCCGCACCGCATCGATCCGGACCAAACCGGGGGCGAGCTCTCGGCGCATCTCGCCGAAGTCGGCGCGCAAGCCCTGGTCGAGGCGCTGGCGCTGTGGGAGCGTGACGCGCTCCGCCCGGTCCCGCAGGATGCCGCCCGCGCCACCTACGCGCCCAAGCTCACGCGCGAAACGGCCCACATCCGCTGGAGCGAGCCCGCCGATCGGGTCGCGTGCCTGATCCGTGGCCTCGACCCGAAGCCCGGCGCCTGGACGCAGCTGGACGGCCAGGAGATCAAGCTGTTCGGCCCCCCCCGGCGCGTGGAGCAGCGGGGCTCTCCCGGGGAAGTGCTGAAGGCCGACAGCCGGCTGCTGATCGCGGCGGCGAGCGGCGCGGTGGAGGTGGAGGAAGTCCAGCCCGCCGGCAAGGCCCGGCTGCGCGTCGCGGATTGGGTGCGTGGCCGCGGCGTGAAGGTGGGCCAGCGCTTCGCGTGACGCACCCCGCGCCGTTGCCGCGGCTGCACGCGATCACCGACGAGCGCATCGCCCGAAGTGCGGACCTGGATGGACTCGCGCAACAGCTCGCCGCCGGCGCGGGTGCCGAGCTGGCATTCCACGCACGCGGCCGTGCGCTCACCGGACTCGAGCACTACGATCTCGCTGTCCGTCTATCCGTCTACCCGTCTACCCGTCTATTCGTCAACGACCGCCTCGACGTCGCGCTCGCCGCCAGCGCCAGTGGGGTCCAGCTCGGCACCGGGAGTCTCGATCCGGCGCACGCGCGCCACCTCGACTCGGGCTGGTGGATCGGCAAGTCCGTGCACGATTTGCGCGAGGCGCTGGCCGCACAAGCGGCCGGCGCCGACTATCTTTTGGTGGGGCCGGTGTACCGAACCGCCACCCACCCGGGGCGCGAGCCGCTGGGATCAGGGCCACTGGCCGAGATCAGCGCACTGGGGCTCCCGGTGCTCGCGATCGGCGGCGTGACGCCCGAGCGGATCCGCGAGCTGCGCGCCGCCGGCGCGTACGGGGTGGCGGCGATCCGGGCGTTGTGGGACGCGCCCGATCCGGAGGCCGCGGCCCGAAGCATGGTGCGGGAGCTGACACGGTGAACGATACGATCGACATCACGCTGAACGGGGAGCGCCGCGCGGTGGCGCGGGGGGCGACCCTGCTCGAGCTGCTCGCCGCGCTCGACCTCGACCCGCGCGCGGTGGTCGTCGAGCATAACCGCGCGATCGTGCGGCGGCTCGCGCTGGGCGACGTACGGGTCGCCCCAGGGGACGCGGTCGAGCTGGTGCATTTCGTGGGAGGAGGGTGAGCCGATGGCCACAGCCGTCGAGACCCTGCGTGACACGCCGTTCGCCATCGGTGGGCGCACGTTCCACTCGCGCCTGCTGGTGGGGACGGGCAAGTACTCGGACAACGAGACGATGGTCCGCGCCATCGAAGCGTCGGGGGCGGAGATCGTCACCGTCGCGGTGCGGCGCGTGGATCTGGACCGCACGAAGCAGGCGGGCGTGCTGTACCACCTCGACCCCAAGCGCTATTTCCTGCTCGCGAACACCGCTGGCTGCGCCACGGCGGAGGACGCGGTGCGGTACGCCCGGCTGGCCCGTGAGGCCGGCTTCAATGAGTTCATCAAGCTCGAAGTGATCGGCGACCAGGAGACGCTCCTCCCCGACGTGCAGGGCCTGCTCGAGGCCGCGCAGCTTCTGGTGCGGGACGGTTTCAAGGTGCTCGCCTACACGAACGAGGATCTGGTGACGGCGCTGCGACTCGAGGACGCGGGCTGCGCCGCGGTGATGCCGCTCGCGTCGCCGATCGGCAGCGGGCTCGGGCTCTTGAACCCGTACAGCGTCCGCATCATCAAGCGGCGACTCAAGGTGCCCGTGGTGGTGGACGCGGGCGTCGGGACAGCGTCGGACGCCTGCATCACGATGGAGCAGGGCGTGGACGGAATCCTCATGAACACCGCGCTGGCGGCGGCTCAGGATCCGGTCGCGATGGCGCACGCGATGCATCTCGCGGTGGAGGCGGGACGGACCGCGTACCTCGCCGGTCGCATGCCGCGGCGCGAGGTGGCGGTGCCCTCCTCCCCGCTCGAGGGGATGCTGGATTAGGGACGCCACCGCCGCCCGGCGCGCGGCGTTGCGGATCCTCGAGGCGGTGCGCTCGGGCGCCACCTTCGCGACGGCGCGCGATCAGTATCTGGCAGGACTCCACGACCGCGACCGCCGCCTCGCCTACGAGCTCGCCGCGGGCGTGCTGCGCAGCCGGGCCGACCTCGACCGGGCACTCGAGCTCGCGACGGCTGATCCCCGCCTCCACGACATCCTGCGACTCGGGGCCTACCAGCTGCGCGCACTCGCCCGCGTGCCCGCGTATGCCGCCGTGTCCACCAGCGTGGACCTGGCGCGCGAGGTCGCCGGGGAAGGCGGCGCCGCGTACCTCAATCAGGCGCTGCGACGACTCGCGGAGTCTGGGAGCCGGGAGCCGGGAGCAGTACCCTCCCATCCCGAATGGCTCTTGGCCCGCTGGCGGAAGCAGTTCGGCGACGACGAGACGGCGCGGCTCGTCGCGTGGAACGACGCCAAGCCGCCCCTGACGCTCCAACCGGCTCGCTGGAATGCAGAGACGCTACGCGCGCGGCTCCAAGCGGCCGGCTTCGGGGTACGAGAAGCGCCGTGGGGCGCGGGGCTGCTGCTGGCACCGACAGCGACCGCTCCCCGCTCCCTGCTCCCCAGCCGTTTGCCCGGGTTCGGGGAGGGCGCGTTCATCGTGCAAGACTCCGCCCACGCGCTCGTCTGCCGCTTCGCGGCGATCCCGCCCGGGGCGCTCACGTACGACGCCTGCGCCGCTCCCGGCGGCAAAGCCGTCTTGCTCGAGCGGCTGGGCGCGCGGGTAGTGGCCGGCGACGCGCGCCGCGACCGGATGGAGCGCCTCGCGCAGACGGCGCGGCGCGCCGGAGTGGCAATTCGGCTCGCCGTCGCCGATCTTCTGTCGGCGCCGTTCGCAGCGGGGATACCGGTCGCCGTGTTCGTGGACGCTCCGTGCACGGCGACGGGAACGATGGCGCGTCACCCCGATGCGCGCTGGAGGATATCCCTGCGCGCGATCGCCCGCGCGGCGGCGCGGCAGCGCGCCCTGCTCGACGCAGCGGCGCGCCTGGTGCCGCCGGGCGGCCTGCTGGTGTACGCGACCTGCTCGCTCGAGGCGGAGGAGAACAGCGACATCGTGAACGATTTCCTGGGACGACACCGCGAGTTTCGGCGCGACCGAGCGCCGGGCACGGTGCCTGCCGAGCTGCTGACGGGGGAGGGCGACTTCCAGTCGCTCCCACAGCGGCACGGCATGGACGGCGCCTACGCGGCGCGCTGCGTGCGGGTGCGGTGATGCAATTCCGGCGCCATCTGCCGCCGATCCACGAGTGGCGACTGCCGGGGCTCGATGCGCGCGGCGCCAAGCGCTGGGGCGCGGCAGTCGCCGCGGCACTCGCCGCCGGATATCTGACGGCTTACCTGGTGATCTTTCCGGCGCCGATCCTGCACGGGCACCAGGTCGTGCCCCGGGTGCTCGGGCTGTCGCTGGCCGAAGCCTCGGCCGCGCTCCGCAAGGCCGGGCTGCAGGTCCAGGACGGCGGCTCCGAGCCGCATCCCACGGCGCCGCAGGGGACGGTGATCTGGCAGGATCCGCCGCCCGGTCTCTCCGCGCCGGCGGGGCTGCGGGTGACCCTGGTGGCGAGCGACGGCCCCCCCAAGATTCCGGTACCGGACGTGGCGGGGCTGGACGGCGCCCTGGCTCAGCGTCTGGTGGCGGCCGCGGGCCTCACGGTGAGTCAGGTCGAGTCGGTGCAGGCCGCGGCACCGCGGGGCATCGCGATGCTCACTCGCCCGCCGGCGACCACCGTGCTGGCGCCGGGCGCGCCCGTGAGCGTCGTGGTGAGCCGGGGGGCGCCAACCATTCCGGTGCCGGACCTCTTGGGGATGTCGCAGGCGGACGCGCGCACCCGGCTCGAACTGGAGGGACTGACGCTCGGCACGGTGACGCGACGGCGCACGGCCGACGCGAACCCGGGCACGGTCGTGGCCCAGCGGCCCGCGGCGGGGACGCTCGCCGCCGCCGCCACCGTGGTGGACATCGTCGTGGCCCGGAGCCCGCAATGAATAACGGCATCCGCATCGCGCCCAGCGTGCTCTCCGCCGACCTGACCCGGCTCGCCGAGCAAGTGGGCCAGGTCCTGGCGGGTGGTGCCGATTGGCTGCACGTGGACGTGATGGACGGCCGCTTCGTGCCGAACCTCACCTTCGGCGCCAACATGATCGAGGCGTTGCGCAAGCTCACCGATCGGCCGATCGATGTGCACCTCATGGTGGTCGAGCCGGAGCGGTACATCGATGCCTTTGCCGCCGCGGGCGCCTCGGTGTTCACACTGCACCCCGAAGCGACGCTGCACGTGCAACGCCAACTCGCCGCCGCACGCGACCGCGGGATGCTCGCCGGCCTGGCGCTCAATCCGGGCACGCCGCTCGCGCTGGCGGAGGAAGTCGTCGCTGACTTGGATCTGCTGCTCGTCATGACGGTGAACCCGGGGTTCGGCGGGCAGGGGTACCTCCCCGCCTCGAACGAGAAGATCCGGCGTGCTCGTGAGCTGCTCTCGGCGCACGGCTCGCGGGCGCTGCTGGAGGTGGACGGCGGCATCACACCGCAGACGATCGCCGCGGCGCACGCCGCGGGTGCCGACACGTTCGTGGCCGGAAACGCGGTCTTCACCAGCCCCGATCCCGCCCGCGAGGTACGGGAGCTGCGGCGTCAATGCCTGGTGACCGCGTGACGCCGCTGCGGCAGTGGTCCATCGCGATCAGCGCCGTCACGGCGCTGGGGTTCGGCACGGCGCTGGCGGTCAAAGTGTGGCCGCAGCTCGATCTGGTGGGCGCCGGGTCGCGCGCCCCCGGGTTCCACGCCGTGAACCTGCGTACGGCGCAGCCCGCGTCCCTCGCGAGCTACCGCGACAGGGTGATCCTGCTCAACGTGTGGGCCACCTGGTGCCCGCCGTGCCGCGTCGAGATGCCGTCCCTGGAGCGGCTGCAGCGAAAGCTCGGCGGCCCGGGCTTCGCGGTGGTCGCGGTGAGCATCGATGAGGGCGACTCGAGCGAAGTGATGAAGTTCGTGCAACAGCTGGGGTTGAGCTTCGACATCCTCCACGACAAGGGCGGGGCCATCCAGCGCATCTACCAGACCACGGGCGTGCCCGAAAGCTTCGTCATCGACCGAGACGGCGTCATCATCAAGAAGGTGATCGGCGCGGCGGAATGGGACGGGCCGGTGAACGAGCTCCTGATCCGGAAACTCATCGATGCCCGTTAACATCGGGCAGCTGTTCGTCCGCAACTGGCCGATCAAGCTCGCGGCGATGTTCTTCGCCGTCATGCTGTACGTCGCGGTCGCGGCGCAGCAGCCGCTGTCGCAGCGCTTCGCCCTGCGGCTCGCGGTCACCGTACCGCCGGGGCGCGCCGTGCGGCAGCAGCCCGCGGGGGTGACGGTCACCGTGACCGGCAAAGGCAGCGAGATCATGAAGCTGCGCTCGTTCCCACGCACCATTCGCAAGACGATCTCCGACACCTTCTCCGGATCGGTGTGGAGCATCCATCTGCAGGCGTCCGACGTGGACATCCCCAAGGGCACCGACGTGCAGGTCGTGGAGATCACCCCGCGCGACGTCGACGTGGTGCTCGACCCCGTCGGGAAGAAGGACGTCAGGATCGTACCCCTGGTGCGCGTCGAGGCCGAGTCGGGCTACGTGCTGCGGGGCCTGTCGATCGTGCCGAGCGTGGCGCGCGTCGTGGGGCCGGAGAAGAGCCTCGCCGCCGTCGACTCCATCACGACGCTGCCCACCGTCATCTCGAGCGTGAACGGCCCGTTCTTCCGGACCGTCCCGCTCGACACCACGCCGCTCGGCGTGGTACGGGTCGCGCCCAAGGAGGTTCGGGTCGCGGGTGAGGTGGCGGCGATCGTCGAGCGCTCGATCGGCGCCGTGCCGATCACGACGGCGGCGTCCGGCTTCGCCGGGTTCCTGCTCACGCCCGAACGGGTGAGCGTGTGGGTCCGCGGCCCCGAGTCGAAGGTCAGCACGCTCACGAAGGACAGCGTGCGCGTGATCGCGCATCTGGTCGGCAAAGCGGGACCGGGCGGCTACGCCCGTCTCAGCGTCACCGCGCCGCCCGGGATCCGGGCGCGCGCCGTGCCCGACTCCGTCGGGCTGCGGCGCAAGACGGGCCGTGGCTGACGTCGTCCTGGGGATCGAGACGTCGTGCGACGAGACCTCGGCCGCCGTGCTGGTAGCCGAGCGGGCGGGGCGCCCGCCCGAGCTCGCGAGCCTGGTGATTCTGTCGCAGGACATCCACAAGGTGTTCGGCGGCGTGGTCCCCGAGTTGGCGAGCCGGGCACACCTCGCGGCGCTCCCCGCGGTGGTGGAGCGCGCCCTCGTGGAGGCGGGCATCGGGTGGAGCGCGCTGGACGCGGTCGCCGTGACCCAGGGACCGGGGCTCGTGGGTGCGCTGCTGGTCGGCGTGGTGTACGCCAAGGCGCTCGCCTACGCCGGCGATCGCGCCGTGATCGGGGTGCACCACATGGAGGGACACCTGTTCGCGCCGGCCCTCGAGGATCCCGAGCTCGCGCCCCCGTTCGTCGCCTTGCTCGTCTCGGGCGGTCATACCCTGCTGCTCGACGTTCTCGCGTGGGGCCGCTACCGCCTGCTCGGCGCAACCCGCGACGACGCCGCCGGCGAAGCCTTCGACAAGGTCGCGACGCTGCTCGGGCTCGGCTATCCCGGCGGGCCAGCGATCGAGCGGCTGGCCCCAGAAGGTGACCCGGCGCGCTTCAGCTTGCCCCGCCCGATGCTGGACGACGGATTCGAGTTCTCCTTCTCGGGTCTGAAGACCGCGGTGCTGCACGTGGTGCGCGCGAGCGACGACCTGAGCCGCGACCGGCCGCACATCGCCCGTGCGTTCCAGGACGCCGTGCTCGACGTGCTGGTGACGAAGCTCGAGCGCGCGGTGCGCGCCACCGGTCGCTCCACGGTCGTGCTGGGCGGCGGTGTCGCCTGCAGCCGCGCCCTCACGGCCCGCGCCGCCGAGCGACTCACCGGCCTGGCGCGCGTCGCCGTCGCGAGCCCCCGGCTGAACGCGGATAACGCCGCCATGATTGCGCGCGCCGGCTGGCATCGTCTCGGCAGGGGCGAGCGCAGCGACTGGACCCTCGACGCCCGCGCCGACCTGCCGTTCCCCGGTCTCGAGCCGGCGGCCATGCCGCGCGGCGTCCCACACCCATGAACGTTTACCCGCTCGTCGTCCACCTGCCCTTCTGCCTCGGGATTCCCGGGAAGTTCTGCATTGAGGAGCTCACCGGCTACGGCCTGATGATGATGGTCGCGTTCCTGATGGCGGGCTGGGTGATCCAAGTCGACCTGCGGCGGCGGCACATGAATGAGGACTACGCCGCGGACATCGTGTTCGGAGCCGTGATCGGCGGCATCGTCGGAGCCAAGATCTGGTACGTGCTACTCACGGGCGCTTGGGACGCCCTGTTCGGCCGCGGCGGCTTCGTCTGGTACGGCGGGTTCCTGGGCGGCGTCGCCGGGGTGCTCCTGAACGGCTGGCGGAGACGCATCCCCGCGCGCTGGACCATGGAGCTCACCGCCGCTCCGCTGGCGCTAGGATACGCCCTCGGGCGGGTGGGATGCTTCCTCATCAACGACGACTACGGCATTCCGTCGAAGCTGCCGTGGGCGATGTCGTTTCCGGACGGCCGGCCGCCCACGCGGGTCGCCTATCTCCAGCAGATGCACGTAACGTTCCCGCCCGGAACGGACCCCGGCCAATTGGTGGCCGTGCAGCCCACGCAGCTGTACGAGACCGCGCTGATGATGTTCGCATTCTGGCTGCTGTGGCGCCTGCGGGAGCACGGGCACGGCACCGGCTGGCGATTCGGGGTCTACCTGGTGCTCGCCGGCGCCGAGCGATTTCTCGTGGAGTTCGTGCGCGCGAAGGACGACCGGCTGCTCGGCCCCTTCACCATCGCCCAAGCGACGAGCCTGGCGTTGGTGCTGGTGGGCGTCTACGCGATGCAGCGGCTGTGGCACCCCGAGGCCACCGCCTTGCCGACCCCAGCGGCTCTCCAGCTGCCACACACCCCCGCCTGATGCGGCGGCTGCCGGCGATCGCGCTCGCGGCGCTGGCGCTCGGGGCCTGCGAGCGGGGGAGATCCGGACCGCCGGACCTGATCCTCACCGGGGGCCGGATCTTTACGGCGGACTCGGAGCGCCCCTGGGCCGAAGCGCTCGCCCTGCGCGGTGACCGCATCGTGGCCGTCGGCAGCACGGACTCGGTGCGCCGTCTGGCCGGCCCGCGCACCCGAGCGCTGGAGCTGGGCGGCCGCACCGTCATCCCCGGCTTAAACGACGCGCACGCGCATCCCGGGCCCGAGCTACGGGGCACCAGAATCGCGGCAGCCACGGGGGACCCCGCTCTCCTCGAGGTGGTGCGCGCGCTCGCCGCGGCGAGTCGAGTTCGCCCGCGCGGGACGTGGCTACTCGCGACGGTGGGCGAGCGCGTGCTCGACGACCCCCGCACCAACCGCTTCTTTCTGGACAGCGTCGTTCCCGACCATCCCGTGGTGCTCGAGAGCTGGTCGGGCCACATGGCGATCCTCAATAGCGCGACGCTGGGGACGCTCGGGATCGGCCACGACACGCCGGATCCGCCGGGCGGCCGCTACGGACGGGCGCCGGGATCGGGGGTGCTGGACGGACGCCTGACAGAGTACGCGTGGTGGAACGCGCGCCGGCGACTCTCTAGCAGCGTCCCCGACAGCGCGAGCCGCGCCGACCTGCGACGCTATGCCGATGCGGCCGCGCGCTTCGGCATCACCACGGTGCAGGACATGAATAGCGCACTCACGACGGCGCGCGCCGTGGCACTGCTGCGCACCGCTGACGTGGCGATCCGGTGGCGCGTGATCCGCTTCCCCATGACCCGGCCCGGGGGCCGGGACGTCGCCGACGCGCGCGCCGCCGGCCCGAGCCCGGGCGGGATGCTCAGGGTCTCGGGGGTCAAGTACATCCTCGACGGCACGCCCGTCGAGCGGGGTGCCGCGATGCGCCGCCCCTACGCCGACCGGCCCGGGTGGTCCGGCGAGGTCGACTTCCCTCCCGAGACGCTGCAGGCGATCATCCGCGAGACGCTCGCCTCGCGGGAGCAGTTGCTGGTGCACGCCGTGGGAGACAGCGCGATCGCCGTGCTGCTGCGCCTGCTGTCCGGCGCCGCGCCGGAATCGACGTGGCACGCGCTGCGGCCGCGGATCGAGCACGGTGACTTCCTCACCGCCGACCTGCTCCCATCGGCCCGCCGCCTCGGAGTCGTGGTGGTCCAGAACCCCGCACACTTCACGATCCCCGACTTGATCCGGCGCCGCTACGGGCCAGGCCTGGCGGGCGCAGCGCAGCCGCTGCGCTCGCTCCTCACCGCCGGAGTCCCGATCGCCCTCGGCTCCGATGGTCCGATGAACCCGTACCTCAACCTCATGTTCGCGGTGACGCACCCCGTCAACCCTGCGGAGGCGCTCACCCGCGAGCAGGCAGTTCTCGCCTACACGCGCGGCTCGGCATACGCCGAGTTCGCCGAGCGGGAGAAGGGTATGCTCACGCCCGGCATGCTGGCCGACCTCGCCGTCTTGTCGCAGGACATTTTTGCGGTTCCGCTGGGGGAGCTCTCGAAGACCGAGAGCGTGCTGACGTTGGTGGGGGGGAAGGTGGCGTACGACGCGGGCGTGGTGAAATAAGGCGTCAGGGAAACGACGGTCGCCTGCGCTCGTCGCCGGCCGCAAACCGGTTCCGCTGCAGCCACACGACCGCGACGAGCAGCAGCACAACGAGCAGGGCCTGGAGCGACAGCGACTGCAGCGTGGGATAGATCCCGAGCACCGGTATGCGCGGGGCCCACTCGACGACGGTCGTCTTCACCAGCCCCGCTTCCTGCAAGTCGGCGATGCCCTTTCCGGCGAACACGAAGGCCATGTAGTAGAGCATCGCGCTGGTGATCGCGAAGAACGGCTTGAGGGGAAGCTTCAAACCGAAGCGATTGATGCCGAGGTAGACCAGCACGAGCGCCGCCGCTCCCACAAGCAGCCCGCCCACCACCGCCGTCGCGCCCCCCCCCCCGCCGCCGGCTCCACCCACTCCCGGACCGGCTGACGTGAGCAGCGCCTTGTAGAAGAGGATCGTCTCGAATCCTTCGCGGTAGACCGCGAGGAACGCCACGGACGCGAGCGCGAGACCCGACCCCGCGGACAGCGCGTCTTCCATGCGGCTCTTCACGTAGGCGTTCCACTTGGCGGCCTCGATCTTCGAGACGAGCCAGTAGCTCACGTAGAACAACACCGCCGTCGCGAGCAGCATGGTCACGCCCTCGAGCGTCTCACGCTGACCCGGCGTGATCTGGAACAGCACCTCGATCACCACCGCGGTCACCACGCTGGCCGCGACGGCGGCCCACGCGCCGCGCGCGACGTGCCGGCGTCGCTCGACCGCTCCCGCCTTCGCGAGGAAGGTCATCAGCGCCGCCACGATCAGGATCGCCTCGAACCCTTCCCGCAGCAGCAAGACGAACGACTCCATGAACAGGTTGGCCGCCGAGCCCTGATCCGCGACCAGCCGCTCGGCGCGCTCGAGCCCCGACAGGAGCCGCGCGTGGATCGCGTCCAGTTCTTCGCGCCCCGCCCCACCGGTCGCACGCGCGCGCAACGCGGCGAACGCATCCTCGAGCTCGCTCGCCAGGCCCGCGTTGCGCGCACGCACCGCCGTCTCCACTTGCTCGAAGGTGAGGTAGGCGTCGAAGGCGAGCGGCCCGGACCGAAGCGCCACGGCCGAATCGACCTGACGCCGCACCGCCTCGAACGTCGCCGCGGCCGGTGACGTCGCCTCGTGCCGCTGCCGCTCCGCCGTCGGCAGCACCCGCAGGAAGGCGACCAGCTTCGCCGCACTCGCCCGATCGAGTGCCTGCGCGAACCCCGGCATCGGCGTGCCGGGACGCCCGTGCAGGATCAGCTCGATGAGCTCGTCGTCCGAGAACCGGCCCTGTATCGCGAGGTCGCGCAACGCCGGCGGCTGTACGGAGAGCGACGCGGCGAGCGGCCCGTCGCCGCCGCCGGTGGCGCCGTGGCAGGAAGCGCAGTGCGCCGCGTACAGCCCCTCCCCCTCTCGCTCCTCACCACTCCCCGCGCGCAGCGTGGCGACGTAGGTCGCCACCGCCCAGCGGTCTTCCGGCGCCAGCGTTTCCTCGAACTGGGGCATGGCGGTGCCGGCGACCCCGATCGTGACCTTGCGGTAGACGTCCACGGGTGACACGGGGCTCATCAAGCGCGGGTCGGCGAGACTCGCGGGCCGCGGCCCCTGGAGCTGCGGCGCCTTCGGGCCGTCGCCTCCGCCCGCCGGGCCGTGACACGCGAGGCACTGCTCACGATAGACGGCCGCTCCGCGCGCCAGGGACGGCGGCTGGACCGGGAATGGGTCGATCGCGCCGCCCGTGGCGGCGGCGATGCGTCCCACGAGGGCGTTCGCTCGGGCGGTGACGGAATCGGGTGGGGCGGCGCGGTCGACCATCGCCCGCAGGGCGCCGAGCTCCGTGTCGGCGACTGCGCGCACTCGGACGGGCAACGCCGGAGCGTCGAGCCGCGCCTGATCGAGAAACTGGCGCGCCTCGTCCACTTCGGCGGGGGCCGTGACCCGCCCGCCCCGCGGCACCACGCCGGTGGCGTACTCCTTGGCGGCAAGCGATGCGGCGGCGACGATGCGTCGCGCCACCGCCAGGGAGTCCGTCCCCTGCCCGTGGGCTTCGGCCACGGCACATGCGCTCAACAGCAAGCTGACAAACAGCTTACGACAGATGGGGATGATTCTCAGTCAGGAGGTGCCAAATACTAGAGTAAAACTGTCGGGAATTCAAGCACGCTCGCCCAGGTCTGGTAATTCTCCAGGTTCACTTCTAACAGCCGGGCCGGAGCCATCAAGGCGACCAAGTCTTCAACCCTCCACCTAGAAACGTCCTTCGGGCGCTTGTTAAACGTTTAACATCCCGAGGCGCGTGGAGAAGGGCACCGCCTTTCGGTGCCGAGCCCTTGCTGTCCGTTACATTGCTTCGCGCGGCGCTTGAGTTCACGTGACATGGCCCCCAAGTGTAATCTGACTCACACCATTACTGGCGATAACCGCGATGATCAGACACAACCTTGGATCTTTTACTTGACACCGCGTCGGTATGACTATAAATATTGCCCTTACTCATCCCCGAAACGGGCGCAAGCCTGCTAGGGTCCCCCCGGGTCACGATCCGGGGGTTTTTATTCCAGGGGCCCACTAGTGCCCAACCGCGTCTGCTTCCTCGTCGACGGCTTCAATGTCTACCACTCAATCATCGAGGCCCTAAAGATCAATCCGACCGCCTCGATGAAGTGGTTGGATTTCCAGGCTTTCTGCAGTTCTTTCCTCCCGTTGATCAGCCGAGACGCGACCCTGGAGAAGGTATTCTACTTCTCGGCATCGGCGGATTTTCGACCCGACAAGGCTGCCCGACACGCAATCCTTGTTGCCGCCCTTCGCTCAACCGGGGTTGCGGTCCAGCTCGGACGATTCAAGGAAAAGGACATCCGGTGCCCTAAGTGCAAGACCAACTTCACGCGTCATGAGGAGAAGGAAACCGATGTGGCCGTAGCCGTTAAGCTCCTCGAGCTACTTGCCGTGAATGCGTGCGAAACCGTCGTGCTTCTAACAGGCGACACAGACTTAGCACCTGCGATTCGCACGGCCAAGACGCTGTACCCCGATAAGCGGATCTGGGTGATCTTTCCATACAGCCGCCACAACGCAGAACTGAAGGCACTCGCTCATGGGACGATCCAGGTCAAAGCCAAGAGGTATGTCGCCAATCAGCTTCCCAATCCCGTCAAGGTGTCCGACACCGAGTTGATCTGGAAGCCTACTGGCTGGTAACTCGTTACCTCGCTACCGGCCGGATAGTAACCGCTGAAACGGGCCACCACTCGCCTAGTCACGCTCCAGCACGGCGACTGCGATGGCGGCCAAGTGGGTGTGGGACAGCGAAAGCAGCACGCGCCGTACGCCCAGCTCGCGCGCCCGCCGCGTGGCCACGCCCGAGAGACTCACGTCCGGCCGCCCGTCCGGGGCCCGGATGACCTCGATCTCTCGCCACCCGATCCCGCGCGCGGCGGCACTCCCCTGGAGCGCCTTGTAGACGGCTTCCTTCGCGGCGAGCCGCACCGCCACGTGGGTCGCGACGTCGGGGCGGCTCTCGCAATACGCCCGCTCGGCCGGTGTCAGCAGTCGCTCGAGCACGCGCGCGCCTTTGTCTTTGAGGATCGCGCTCACGCGCGGGACCTCCACGAGATCAACACCCACGCCGATCGCGCTCACTAGAAGCCCAGCCGGGCGGCGAGCCAGGCGGGGGCGGCGACGTACCCACCCAGCACCAGCCCCAGCCACACCAGCAGCGCGCCGAGCGGCGCCCACAGGACCAGCACGGGCCAGAGTGGGGGACGCCAGCGCTCGACCGCCTCGATCTCTGGAGCCCAGCGCCGCTCTTCCTCCGCCGCCACCGCTTCGAGGGCGAGCCAGGCCGCTTCGAGCCGGCGCGCGGCGCTGCGCAACGCCTCCTGCCACTCGCCGTGCGCTGTTTTGTCGAGGACCGTGGCGTCCCGCACCCGTGCGGCGACGGCGTCGAGCGCATCGAGCGCCGCGATGAACGGCTCTCCCCCCGACGCGAGCCGTGCCGCGATGGCGCGCTTCTCGGGCGTGGAGAGCAGCCGGCGGCGCCAGCCGCGGCGCGGCATCCGCCCGCGACGGGCGGTCCGCTCGATCCGGCCGTCCAGCGCCTCGGTCACCCGATCGGCGACGCGCCGCACTGCCTGCTCCCACGCGGCGAACCACGCCCGCCGGCTGACCGCCTCGAGCACCCGCTCGCGGTCCTCGCGCAGCGCCGCCGCTCGCGCCTCGCCCCCGAGCTCGAGCGCCCGCGTCGCGAGCGCCTCACGGATGTCGTCCAGCGGCACCCACGGCTCGGCGACGCGCCGGGGGACGAGCACGCGGCCCAGCGAGGGGGCGAGCTCGGGCACGCGCAACGGCATCGGGATCTTGACCGCGGCACTCACGAGCGGCGCTCCGCGAGGCGGGCGCTTCGGCCCGTGCGCGTCTCGTACATTTGCACGAAGTGCGGCAGCGACTGGGGGAGGAAGCGGTCCCGCGGCAATCCGGTGGCGCGGATGGCCTGCTCGATGGCAGCCGGCGCGCCCTCCACCTCCAGCAACACGTCCATCGCGGGATACCACTCGAGCCGCAACATCGCCTCTCCCAACCGATAGACCTCGACCGTGCGATCGATTCGCAGCGTGACAGCGAACCCCGCCCGTTGGAGGATCGCGAGTGCGGCGTCCGGATCGGTCAGGCGGGTTTCCACCTCGCTGCGATGACGGTAGTCGCCGCGCTGCGACTGCGGTCCCTTCCAGCCGAGCATGCCGAACGCGGCCGCCCCGTCGGCCGGCCGAAAGATGCGCAACCGCAGGACCTCGTCCCGCGCGCCGAACTCACCATCCCGATCGAACCGCCGATCCAGCATGACTCCGCGGAACTCGAGCCGCGCGCCGGCGCGCTCCAGCTGCTGACGCACGCCGTCGGGGTGGTCCACCTTCGCCTTGACTTCGAGTTCGTCCGACGGCGCAGAGTGGCTCAAGCGAGCAGCGCGTCGAGCACCGCTGCCGTGTCGGCGAGCGTCTCGAACACTCGGTCGGCGCCGGCGGCGCGCAGCGTAGCGACGTCGTAGAAGCCGGTCGCCACGGCCACCGCACGCGCGCCGATCGGGCGGCCACAGGCCACGTCTTCCGGCGTGTCACCCACGATCACGACGTCCTTCCCGACGAAGCCGCCCCCTCCCCCGCCCCCTCCCCCATCCCCGGTGAGCGCCGCGGCGCGCCGCGCCGCCACCGCCGGAAGATCGGCGCGGCGGTGCGAGTCCGATCCATAGGCCCCGACGCGGAAGCGGGCGGGGTCGAGCCCCGCCGAACGGAGCTTGAGCGCGGCCCCCGCCTCGAGGTTCCCGGTCAACAGGCCCACGAGCGCTCGCCCCGCTTGCTCGTGCGGCTCGAGCGCCGCGAGCAGCTGCGCGACGCCGCCCATCAGGCGCGTGGCCTGGGCGGGCTTGGCGAGCTCGGCCGCGAGCAGGCCGAGATAGCGGCGGCAGACCGCCTGAATGCGCACTTCGTCCTCCGCGTCGCGGTGACCCGCGAGCGTCAGCAGCTCGCGCACGATTTGCGGGTCGGTCTTGCCGTCGAAGCGGTAGGTCCCGATCGGCCCCGCCGTGCCCGCCTCAGCCAGCAGCGCGCCATGGATCGCCCGCCGGCCCGCGCCGTCGGTCCACAGCAGAGTGCCGTCAATGTCGAAGAGGACGAGCTTCATGCCGGAAAGATAGCTACCCCTCTCTGCCTCTACCCATCCAACCGCTCTACTCGTCGCACCGTCACCAGCATTTCCCGCAGCCGCCGCGCCCCCGGCTCGTCGTCCCACAAGGCGTCCGACGCGACGCCGCCCCGGGACAGGGCCGAGTGCACGATGGCCCCCGCTCCCCCCCCGGCCCACAGCGCCACGTGCGAGATACGCCGGCCGTCGGCGAAGCACAGCAGGTCGCCCGCCTCGTAGCCTTCGCCGGTCGAGTGCAGCGGGACGGGGCGGCCCGCCAGGGCCTGCATGTCCGAGTCACGTGGCAACGCCACGCCGCGTGCCGCATAGGTCGCCTGCACCAAGCCCGAGCAATCGACGCCCCACTCGGTGCGCCCGCCCCACAGATACGGCGCACCCGAGAACCGGCGCAGCGCCCACTCGGGCGCCGCGACGAGCCGCGCCTCGGCGCGCACTTCCGACGCGGGCCGCAGGGCGCCGGCCCCCAGGTCCCACAAGCGGCCATCCGCGGTCTCCACCCGGCCGTCCCGCCGCGGCGCCGCCCGCGCCCCTATCGCGAGTCGGAAACGGGTGCCCTCGCAACGCAGCTCCGCACCGAGCGAGTGCGCCGTAGCGCGCGCGATCCAGTCGTCGGCCCACGCCGCGGTGCCGAGGACGACGTAGCCCGCGTTGATCCAGGCGTGGTAGCCGTCTCCCGCCCGCACGCGCAGCCACGCCTGGTCGCGCCGCTCGAGCACAACGACGGTCTCGCCGTGCAGCGCCTCACTGACCCGGTCCGCGTTCACGCGCGACTCGCGCACCAGCGGCGCCACCGCCGCGGTGACCACGGCGGCCTCATCATCCCCCACCGAGGAGTCGGGCAGTAGCCGGACGTCGGCGGCGAGCCGCGCGTCGGCGGCGATGCGACGCAGCGCAGCGAGCGCGTCGCGACTCGTGGTGCAGCCGGCGAGCGCGTCCCCCTGCACCGCGACTTCGAACACCCCGAGCCGCGTGTCGGGCACCCACTTGCGAGCGACGTCGGAGATGTCGCGCGCGAGCCGGTCGGTCACCGCCCGCCGTCCGCTAGACCCGGAATGTCCCGCGCCCCGCGCGCCAGGCGCACCGCCCGCTCCACCGCCTCCGGCAGCGCCAGCGCCGCGAGCGCCTCCACCTGGAGGGGCGTCGCCGCCGCCACCGCGGCCGTGCTCACCGCGAAGACCACGTCGCCGTCGAACGGCGTGCCATAGGGCACGATCCGCCGGGCCAGCGCGTCGCCCGCCGCGTGCGCGAGGCTGTGGAGCGCCACCCGGTCGAGCCGCGCGTTCGTGGCCACCACCGCAAGCGTCGTGTTGCGTCCCGCCCCCCCGGCCCCCGCCCCCGCCCCCGCGCCGAACGGCGCGCCCCCTCGGGACAAGTAGTCGAGGGCGTCCACGAGCTTGCCGTCAACGCCGCCGCCCCCCTGCCGGGCGCCGGCGAGGATGCGACCGTTCGCATCCACCACGTTCCCGACGGCGTTCAGCACCACCAGCGCGCTCACGACCACGTCGCCGGCGCGAACCGCCCACGTGCCGACGCCGCCTTTCATGGCGCCCCCAGGGCCGAGCGCCTTACCGACGGTCGCGCCCGTGCCGGCGCCGACCGATCCTTCGGGGATCTCGGTGGAGGCGGCGCTGCACGCGCGGTACGCGTCGTCGCCGGTCGGCCAGCGGTCCGCCTTCGAGCCGGGCGCGAGATCGAAGTCGAAGATGACGGCGGTGGGGACGATCGGAACCACGCCCGCAGGGCCGACGGGGAACCCGCGGCCCCGCTCCTTGAGCCAGCGCATCACGCCGTCCGCGGCGCCCAGGCCGTAGGCGGAGCCGCCGGTGAGCAGGACGGCGTCGATGTGTCCCACCAGGTGGCGCGGGTCCAACGCGTCGATCTCGCGCGTGCCGGTGGCGCGGCCGCGCAGGGCGCAGGCGGCACGCATGCCGCCCACCGGTGCCAGCACGACGGTGCACCCGGTCCAGGTCCGGAGATCGGTCCAGTGGCCCACGGTGATGCCCTGCACGGCGGCGAGGTTCGCGGCGACGGATTCGGCCATCGGTGCGCGAAGATAGCCTGGCGTCCCCGGGTTGTGGAGGGTACAACCCGATGCAAAGTGGATGAAGCTGGCTCGGATCTGATCTCCTCGCACGTCGCTTCCCCGAGGTCGGCCCGAGTGATGGATCGAGGCCGTCCCAGGCGAGCCACACGGGGGGGGCGGCGCGTCAAGACCCGTCCAACACGGCGCGCACCTTCCGCGCCATCGTGTCGGGCGTGAACGGCTTCTGGAGATACGCGATGCCTTCTTTGAGGACACCATGACGCACGATCGCGTCATCCGTGTACCCGGACATGAACAGCACCTTCATGTCCGGCCGCAGCTCGAGCAACTGGTCGGCCAGCTGCCGTCCGCTCACGTCCGGCATCACGACGTCGGTCAGCAGCAGCCGAATGACGCCCTGATGCTTCCCGGCAAGGCGCAGGGCCGTCTCCCCGTCCGGGGCTTCCAGGACCGTGTAGCCGTGGCGCTCCAGCATCTCTCGGGCGACCGCGCGCACCGCCGCCACATCTTCGACGACGAGCACGGTCTCCGAGCCGCCCACCACTTCCGGCGCCGCCACGGCCCGCGCGACCGGCTCGTCTACGCGCGGCAGGTAGATCTTGAAGCTGGTCCCGTGACCGCGCGTCCATGCCGATCCCGGTGTCCGACACGGCCAGCATGACGTAGGGACCCGGGTGTGCGACCGGATGGCCCCTCACGTAACTCTCGTCCATGTCGACGTTGGCTGTCTCGATGCTCAGCCGACCTCCGTGCGGCATCGCGTCACGCGCGTTGACGGCGAGATTCATGATGATCTGCTCGAGCTGACCCGGGTCCACTTTCACGGCTCCGAGGGCGGGGGCGAGGGACGCGGTCAAGGAGATGTCTTCTCCCAGCAGCCGTGTGAGCATCTTCTCGGTGCTGGCCACGACCGTATTGACGTCGAGGACGCGCGGCTCGAGGACCTGTTGGCGACTGAACGCGAGCAGCTGCCGGGTCAGCGCACTCGCCCCCACGGCGGCCTTGCGGATCTGCTCGATGTCCTCCCGGTCCGGCGCGTCCGGGGGCCGGTCTTCGAGCAGCAGATCGCTGTAGCTGAGAATCACGGTGAGCAGGTTGTTGAAGTCGTGCGCGACCCCGCCGGCTAATCGGCCCACCGCCTCCATCTTCTGCGACTGCACCAGCTGCTGTTGCAGCCGTCGCTGCTCGGTGACATCCCGGACGAATGTCTCGTAATACTCGACCCGAGCGCCCTGCCGCACCGCCCGGACGCTGAGCTGCACCGTCAGGCGGGCGCCGTCCTTGCGCTTCCAGGTCGCCTCCACCTCGTCGTACTGGCGATCGGTGTAGGTGTCCCGCTCCAGGAGCCGGCGGCGCTCGGCGGGGTCGGCGTACACGTCCCGCGCCATGTCGAGCTGCAGCACTTCGGCAGCCGAGGCGTAGCCGAGGATCCGGACCAGGGCGGCGTTGACCGACAGGAACCGCCCTTCCGTGTTGGAGCGGTAGATTCCGACTGGCGAGTGTTCCACCAGGGTGCTGTAGCTGACTTCCGACGCGCGCAGAGCCGCCTCGGTGCGGTGGCGCTCGCGCCGTCCGGCGGCCTCTCGCACTTCACGCTCGATGACGGGCACCAACCGCTTGAGGTTGTCCTTCGACACGTAGTCGCTGGCGCCGGCCTTCATGGCCGCCACCGCCTTCTCTTCGCCGATCGTGCCGGACACGATGATGAACGGCACGTCGAGCCCGCTGTCCCGGAGCAGCTCGAGCGCCGCGGCTCCGCCGAAGTGCGGCAAGCTGTAGTCGCCGACTACAACGTCCCACGGCTGCCGATCGAGCGCGGCCCGCATGGTGCTGGCGGTTTCCACGCGTTCGACGACCGGCTCGAAGCCGCCGCGGGTGAGCTCGCGGACAAGGAGGCGCGCGTCGTCCTCGGAGTCCTCTACCAGCAGGAGGCGGAGCGGTACACCCATCTCAGAGCTTCCGGGGCGTCGGCGGGGCCCGGTTCATGAGCAACCAGTACAGCCCGAGCTGCCTGGCCGCCTCGGTGAATTCCACGAAGTCCACCGGTTTGCGCACGTAGCTGTTGGCGCCCAGGCTGTAGCCCTCGATCACATCGCGTTCTTCGTCGGAGGAGGTCAGGATCACCACGGGCAAGAGCCGGGTGCGCTCTGCGGCTCGGATCCGCTGCAGCACCTGCATCCCGTTGACCTTGGGCAACTTGAGGTCGAGGAGGATGACCGCTGGCAGCTCTTCGGCGCCGGGGCCGCCGTCCGGACCGAACAGGTAGTCGAGGGCCTGCACGCCGTCCTGCGCCACAATCACGTCGTTCGTGATGTTGTGACTCTTGAGTGCTCGGATTGTCAGCGCGACGTCGTCGGGGTTGTCCTCCACCAACAGAATCTTTCCCGGGTTCACACAGCCTCCAGGCCCGCGGAACGGGCCGTCACAGAGTGAAGTAGAACGTCGCTCCCTGACCGACAGCGCCCTCCGCCCAGGTCCGGCCGCCGTGCCGGGTGATGATGCGGCGTACCGTCGCCAACCCGACCCCGGTACCCTCGAATTCGGA
This sequence comes from Gemmatimonadetes bacterium 13_1_20CM_4_69_16, assembly GCA_001919865.1. Classification (GTDB taxonomy): domain Bacteria; phylum Gemmatimonadota; class Gemmatimonadetes; order Gemmatimonadales; family GWC2-71-9; genus 20CM-4-69-16. Next base: position 83,868 of record MNIR01000058.1, read on the forward strand.
CGCGGAGTGCAGTCGCTGGAACACCCCGAACAGCTTGTCCGCGTACTTCATGTCGAACCCGGCGCCGTTGTCCCGGACCATGAACGCCCGCGTGCCGTTCACTTGGATGGATGCGAATTCGATGCGCGGCTGCGCCTGCTTCGCGGTGTACTTCCAGCTGTTGCGGAGCAGATTGTCGAGGGCCACGCGGAGCAGGCGCGGGTCTCCCCGCGCCCCGAGCCCCGGGGCGATCGCGAATTCCACCTGCCGTGCCGGGGTGGTTCGCTGCAACTCGGCCGCGATGTCTTGAGCCATGCCGCTCAAGTCCACGGCCTCGGTGCGCATCTCCGCCCGAGTCACCCGAGCCAGCTTCAGCAGGTCGTCGATCAAGGTCCCCATCCGCTGCGTGGCGGCGCGCACCCGCTGCAGGGAGTCCCGGCCCGCCTCATCCAGCCGCGCCGCGTAATCTTCCAGCAGCACCTGGCTAAAGCCGTCGATGCTACGCAGCGGGGCGCGCAGGTCGTGCGACACCGAGTAGGCGAACGCATCCAGCTCGGTGTTGGAGGCGGCGAGCTCCGCCGCATTTCGCCGGAGCGCCTCGTTGCGCTCCTCGAGCTCGTGGGTCCGCTCCGCGACCCGCTGCTCGAGCTCCCCGGCGTAGCGCCGCAGCTCTTCCTCGCTCGCTTTGAGAGCGCGGTTTTGGTCCCCGATCCTGTCGAGCATTTGGTTGAAGGCGTCAGTCAGCGTACCCAATTCGTCCTCGCCGAGCTTGGGTGCCCGCACGGAGTAGTCCTGCCGGGTGGAGATCGCCGTCGCCGTTTCCGCCAGCGTGAGAATTGGCTGGGAGATCCATCCCTGAAGCACCGCCGCCAGGAGGTAGGCCGCCAGGAGGGAGATCGCCATCACCCCCGCGGCGATGCCCGCCGAGAGCCAGAGCGTGCGGGACACGGCCTTCATGTCGGACCTCAAGTACAACGTCCCCAGACGCGTGCTCCCCACCTCCGCGACGGCCTCGACTCCGATCACGTGCCCCTGCTCGAAGCGGTACCCGTCCCTCGCCGGTGCGGCGGAGAGGGAGTCACGGGGCAGGTCCGCCGGATAGCGCGAGAACAGACGACCGTCCTTGTCATAGAGGGCAGCCGCCACCACATGCGGCTCGGCCTTCAGTGCGGAGAGGATTTCTCTCGCGTCGGCTTGGTTGGCAAAAGCCAACGAAGCGGTGCTGTTCGCCGCGATGACTCGTCCGAGCGTGGCCAGGTTTTTCAGCGTCGTCTGCCGGAAGGCCACGACCTGGTACGTCACAAACGCGGCGGACGTCAGCAACAGCACCAGGCCGCTGATGAGGAGCAGCATCGCCGTCAGCTTCTGTTTGATCGGCCAGTCGCGCAGTGACATCTCAACGCCCACTCGGGGTGATGACCTCTGCCACCCGCAGCAACTTGGAGCTGATCGTCAGATGTGCGGCTTCCACCGCCTCAGGGTTGATCTGGAGCCGGATGCGGTTGCGGTCGGTCACGAAGCGAATCATGCCCCCCCGCTCGGCGAATGCGTCGGCATCACTTACCGTAAGGATCGGCCGGGTCTTGAGACGCGCCAGAATCTCCTCCACCCGACCGGCGTCGGACCGACGGATGAACAAGATGTGGCAGGTCTTGATCTCGTCCACGCTTTGGTATCGACGCACCTGGAATGGGCGGCCCCGCAGACGCTCATCGCGCACCGTCTGGTCCAGCACGCTCCCGAACGGATCCTCCCCGAGGACGCCGATGACCACCGGCGTGGCGGCGTCGGAAAACGTGTCGGCCGGCCAATCGACGAATTGCGCGAAGTTGAAGAGGAAGACGGCCTTCAATTGGTATTCCGAGGCCCGCGCGGTCTGCGCCGCCAACCCGGGGCCCCCCCCCAGGAGCAGCACGGCGAGCGGCACGGCCCACGCCCCAGGCATGCCCCAGCGACGCGACGGCTTCGCCGCTCGGGTGAGCAGCGCGCTCAGAAGCGCCATGCGATCGTCCCGTACACGCCACGCTCGAAGCTCCGACGCGTGGCAGGCGTGCCAAACTCCGCGTGACGACTGTGCAAGAGATTCTGGCCGACGAGCGAGAGATCGAGTCTCGACAGCGGCTGCCACGTGAGCGTGGCATTCAGCTCGGCGTACGCCGGGACTTGCTGATTGGTGATGTCATCTATCGCGCGGAACGCGGCGGCGAGACCCAGGTGGCCCGGCAGATCGACCGACGAGCGCAGCAGGAACTGGCGATCGGGAGCGTGAGACTCCGAAGCGCCCCGAGACGTGTCCGTGCTGCCGGGGTTCGGCCAAATATGGACGCGCAGCTCGGTGTAGCCGGCGTGCACATGCCACCGGCTTGTGAGCCAGTACTGGGCCGTCACCTCCGCTCCGTAGGACTCGCCGTCCTGGCCGTTGCCGATGACGAGGGGGGACGTGGGAGTGGCCCTCTCCACGCTGCGGAGCCCGTGGTAGCGGCTGTAGAACGTGGCCACGGAGAGCGCGAGCGCCCCGCGTTGATGGCGGTATCCCAGCTCGTACGCCAGCTCTTCCTCTGAATGGAAACCCGGACCGCCGGCGAGGAAGTAGGGCGGCTGGGCCGGGGCAAAGAGCTCCCGGTCGATTCGCGACGGCGAGCGCAGCGCCCGCGAGACGGCCGCCCAAAGCGTTCCGGACGGGCTCGGCCGCCAGTTCACCCGGCCGCTGGGTTGGACCTCGAAGCCGACATAGTCGTTGTGCTCGATCTTGGTGCCGAGGGCCACGTGCAGCCGGTTGGGAACGAGCGCGATCTCGTCCTGGACAAATCCGCTGAACCACTGTCGCGCGACTCCCGGCGGCAGGAAGGCCAGCATGGAGCTGTTGGCGACGCGGTCGTTGATCAGGCGGTAGCCGAGGCCCCACACGACGTCCTGCCGGGCGCCCAACCGCGCAGCGTGCTGCACGTCGACGTCGTAAGTGTCGAGATCTTCCCCAAAAGTGCCCGGGATGTGGCGGTGGGTCCGGTCATAGTACAGTTGGGCTGCGAGACTGGACCCTTCGGAGATGGGGTGCGACCACTTCGCCACGACGTTGCCGCCGCTGACGCCTACGTCACCGGCCGTGAGCTGGCCGATACGGCCATCGTACAGATCGCCTTGCAGGGTGACCCGGTTCACGCTCGCCGCGTCCCAATCCATGCGGAACCCACCCTGCCATAGGTGCCAACCGTCGGCGGCATCCTGGCCGCTGGGTAACAGCGTCGACGCGCGATCAAAACCCCTGCCGTAGATGCGCGCGCGAACCGTGGAGCCCAGTGTTCCCCCGTAGCGGACGGTTCCGAAGCCACGCTGCTCGCTGCCGCCGCCGCCCGACAGCAGCAGTCCCTGCGTGTCCTTGGCGTCCTTGGTGATGACGTTGATGACGCCGTTGACCGCGTTGGCCCCCCACAGGGTGGCTCCGGGCCCGCTGATGACCTCGATCCGATCGATGTCCGCGAGGGGCACCTCCTCCACATCCCAGAACACACCGGAGAACAACGGCGTGTACACCGTGCGCCCATCGATGAGCACGAGCAGCTTGTTGGCTGTCGTGCCATTGAATCCGCGAGCGCTGATGGCCCATTGACGAGAATCGACCTGCGCGACCTGCAAGTTGGCAGCGAGGCGAAGCGCCTCGGGGAGACTGGATGCGCCGGAGCGCCGGATGTCCTGCGCCGTGATCAGCTGGATTGCAGAGGCCGTCTGCGCCAATCGCTCGGGACGCTTCGAGACGGAGGTGACCTCGAAGGTCATCAGTTGCTCGATACTCAGCTTCTTCAATGCCGACAGGCTCGAATCCGGTCGCAGGGCGGCGCTATCCGGTTGCTGCGCAAACGCGGCCTCACCTAGGCAGACCAGACCCAATGTGAAGAAGATGACTGTCGCGGCCGGAGCCGCTCCGGTCTTAGCCATCGGTCGGTACTCCATGGTGTCTTACGCCTCTCGGCCCGCCGGTGATCTCGTCGCTAATCTGTCCCTTCGCTGCGCGCAGTTGGCGTTCGGGTCGCAGGTAGCAACAAGTTGCGGTTTCGGCGCAGGGCTGGAGTGAGCTTCATCACCGCTGCCACCGCAGTCCCGATCAGGGAAATCCTGACACTCGATCGCCGGACGGCCGCTGGAAGGGTAGGCTCAGCCGGGAGGGGTCCTAGGGCGTTTTTGCGGCACGGAGGGGTCAAAATGCGACAGAATGACCACTTACGCCGAGCGCGTCGCGCGACCGCGAGCTTGACCGGAGGGGGAGGGCACATACGTTAGCGCCATGACCAAGACCGACGCGAAGGCCGCTCCGACCACGGTGTTGGTGGTGGACGACGAGGACGGGATCCGCCAGGCGCTGGACCGGTTCCTCACGCGCTTGGGGTACCGCGTGCTGCAAGCCGCCAGCGGCGCCGAAGCGCTCGATCGGCAGGCCACGGGACAGCCCGAGGCGATGCTGTCCGACATCCGCATGCCCAACATGACGGGCGTGGAGCTCGTGCCCAAGGCGCTCGCGCAGGACTCCGACCTCGCCGTCATCATGCTCACCGCGATCGACGAGCCCCGCACCGCGATCGAATGCCTGAAGCTCGGCGCCTACGACTACTTGATCAAGCCCGTGGACTTGGACGAGCTGGAGATGTCGCTGCAGGGCGCGCTGCGGCAGCGGCAGCTCGAAGTCGAGCGACGCGAGCTGGAGCAGTGGCTCGCGCGCGAAGTGGCGGTGCGCACGCGCGACCTGGAGGAGCGGACCACGATCGTCGAAGAGATCGCGCTGAGCGCGCTCGCGGCCGCGAAGGGGTGGGCGGGAGCAAGCGACGCAATCCAGAAGCTCGCCAAGGAGTTCGGCGCGTCGCCGGAGGACTTGGCGCGGGAGGTCGAGAAGCGGCGGGGCTAGGCCTGCTTCGCCGCCTTCGCCTTCTCCTCACACGCCTTGCAGCGCGTGATCCCCCGGAACGAGCAAATCAGACAGAGAAAAGTTCCACAGTCCGCGCAAGGATAGCCCTCGGAGGCCCGCTCCTCGTTGCCGCAGTAGCGGCACACCATCGCGTCGTGCTCCATCAGCTTCGGCTTGTCCACCATAGGCCCTCCTCAGAGGTCGAGCGCGTACGCCTTAATCTTATTGATGAGCGTCGCCCGCGAAATCCCGAGCTCCTGGGCGGCGCGCGTGCGGTTGCCGCCGTGGAACTTGAGGGTGCGCTCGATCTGCTGGCGCTCCACATCGGCCAGTGTCAGCGCGGCGTGTCGTCGGTCCCCCCCCACGCCTCCCGCACTTCCGGCCTTGCGCAGGTCCGGCGGAAGGTGCTCGACCCCGATCTGGCCGGCACCGCGAGCCAGAATCATGGCGCGTTCCAGCACGTTCCGCATCTCGCGTACGTTGCCGGGCAACGGGGCCGACAGCAGGCGGTCCAACGCCTCCGCACTGCACGCGCTCGGACACCCGGGCATCTGAGGCCCGAGGTCGTGGAGGATGCGCGTGAGTAGCGCCAGCCGGTCCTCGCGCGACCGCTCGCGCAGCGGCGGCAGCCGTAGCGGCATCACGCTGAGGCGGTAGTACAGGTCCTCGCGGAATCGCCCCGACTGCACGTCGCTCACGAGATCGCGGTTCGTCGCGGCGATGAGCCGCACGTCCACCGTCATCTCGCGCGTCCCCCCTAACCGCCGGAACGTCTTCGTGTCGAGCACCTTGAGCAGCTTGGGCTGCAGCTCGGGCGCCAGCTCGCCGATCTCATCGAGAAAGATCGTGCCGCCGTCCGCGAGCTCGAACAGGCCCTGTTTCCGCTCCTTGGCGTCGGTGAACGCGCCCTTCTCGTGCCCGAACAGCTCTGAATCGAGGAACGTGGCCGACAGCCCGCCGCAATTCACCTCCACGAACGGTCCGATCGACCGGAGGCTCAGGTGATGCACCACCCGCGCCGCCCAGCCCTTGCCCGTGCCGCTCTCGCCCGCGAGCAGCACGGTGGAGCGCTCGCTCGCGGCGAGCAGCTCGATCTGGCGCGCCAGCTCGCGCATGGCCGGCGACACGCCCAGCGAGTCGAGCCCCTCCCCCTCGTGGTCGCGCGCCCGCAGCAGTGCGTTCTGGCGCGTGAGGCGGACCTTCTCCGCCACCCGCGCGGTGGCGGCGGCCAGGTGTTTCATGTCCACCGGTTTGGTGAGGAAATGCTCGGCGCCAAGCTGCATGGCGCGCACCGCGGTGTCGATGTCGCCCTGACCGGTGAGGAGAATGACGGAGGCACCTTGCGGGCGCAGCCGCTCGAGCACTTCCAGACCACCGACGTCCGGTAGATGGAGATCCAGGATCACGACTTCGGGCCGCAGCCGCTGGAACGTCGCCACGCCCTCCTCGCCGGTCCCCTCGCGCGCCACCTCGTAGCCCAGGCGCTCGAAGTAGTCCCCGACGGCGCGGAGCACGTCGCTGTCGTCATCGACGAGCAGCAGGGTCTCAGCCACGGCGCGATCCCCCCCTCCCCTCTCCCGGTGGCGCGCTCGCCCGATCCACGAGGATCGGCAAGGCATGGGGGAGCAGCCGGGTCTCGAACGGCGTGTCGCCCCACGGCTCGCCGTCGAGCTGGATCGGCCGCGGCGGGCCGTCCAGCACCTCCACCCGCACCGTGCGGCCGCGCCCGAACCACAGCCGCCCTGTCCCCCTCCCGTTGCGCGGCCGGCGCCACAGCTCGAGGAACGCCGCCAGGCTCTCGAGCGTCCCGTCCGCCCGCAGCGCCAGCACGTCGAGCCAGCCGTCGTCGGGGGCGATGTCGTCCCGCAGCTTGAGGAAGGGCGGGATCAGCTCGCCGCAGTTCGCGACCAAGACCATGGCGGCGGGGAGCTCGCGCGTCACGCCGTCCACGGTCACGCGGTGCAGCGGGCTCGTCACCCGGGGGAGTGCCGCGAACGCGCGCGCGACATACGCCGCCATCTTCCAGCGCCACTTCTCGTGGGAGCCGGTCGCCGCCATCAGCGCCGCGTCGAAGCCGGTACCGCAGCACACCGCGAAGTAGTGGGTCTCGTCGGCGCGCTGTACGGCCCCGAGGTCAATCGCCAGGGGCGTGCCCTTGAGGATGGCGCGCGCCGCGGCCGCCGGGCGGCGCGGCAGCCGCAGATTGCCGGCGAGCAGGTTCCCCGTGCCCCCCGGCACGAGCCCGAGCGGGATGCCGCTCCCGACCGCCCCGGCCGCGATCTGCATCGCCGTGCCGTCGCCGCCGTAACAGACGAGCACGTCGAACCCCTGCGTGCACCCCTCCCGCGCGAAGCGGCGGGCGTCGCCCGGCTGGGTGGTGGCGAGCACCTCGACCGACCAGCCGCCGCTGCGCAGCGTATCGCGGATCGCGGTGACCGCACGGGCGTCGGTGCGCGCCGCTGCCGGATTGGTGATCAGCAGGGACCGCGTCATCGCTAGTAACGCTTCTCCCAGAAGAGGTCGAGGCCGACTTGCCGCGGCACCGTCCCCCCCTGCGACTCGGTGCTCGGGTCGGCGCACGTCTGAACCGGCTCGAAGCTCGCTTCGGTGCGCCACTCGGGGCTGATGCGGAACTGCAGCGACAAGCCGAGCGTGTTGCGCACCCCCACCTGCCGTCCCTCGCAGAAGCCCGCGTTCAGCACCAGGAACGTCTTGGGCCCGAGCTGGCGCCCCACGGCGAACTGCCAACCCAACAGGGGGGCGCCCTGCCCACCGCCGCTCGGACGGATCTCCACGTAATCGACCGGCACGCCACCCGACACGATCGTCTGCTCGATCTCGCCGGAGAGTACCGACAGGGCGCTCTGGAGCAGGGCGCGCTGATCGGCGATCCCGCCCTGCTCGCCGCCCAGGTCGAGGCTGCTCTTCCCGAACAGCAGATAGGAGATGATCTCGGTCTGGGACAGGTCACGCTTGTCGGCCTGGAGCGTCACGCGCGGCACCAGCAGCGTCCCGGTGATGTGGGCCACGACCGTGATATCGTCCGGGTTCCTCTGCGCCGGCGTCGGCACGGGATGGACGACGTGACGCGCCTCGATGTCGAGCCCGGCATCCTGGTCGGGCGTGCCGAAGTAGTGCACCGTCCCCTGCGACACGACGAACTCGCGTGTCACGGGGCCGAGCTTGAGCCGGTAGGTGCCGCGCGCCGCCTGCAGCGTCCCGCTCACCAGGTACAGGTTGCGCTGTTTGGTCAGGCTCACGGTGCCGGTGAGCTGGATGTTCGCCTCGTTCGAGCGCAGCCACACGTCGCTGCCCATTTCGAGCTGGAGATCCTGGATCCGGAGACTGTCGAGGAAGACGCTCTGAAACTCCGGGCCGAGGCGTTGCTGCTCGATGATCGCCGCCAGCGACGTGTCGGCCAGCTCGTCCAGGTTCACGATGCGCTTCTGCACGAGGTCGGCGAAGTACAGCACGCCGGACGTGACGTTGGCCCGCCCGGTCAGTGACGCCCCGAAGACCGGCCCTCGGAGCGCCAGCTGCCCGCTGGCCGTGATGGTCACGTTGTTGCGGAGATCGAGGGCTTTGAACTGATCGGCCGCGATCCGCAGGTCGAGCGCGGGGTGCGTGAGCTGCTCGAGCCGCACCACGCCCGACACGTCGGCGCGCCCCCGGTCGCTCCTGGCGGAGAGCGACTGCAGCACGATCGAGTCCCCCGAAAGGGCCAGGCGACCGTTCAGGTCCGCGTAACGGACGTTCAACGCCGGAATAGTGGCGGCGGCGCCCGCGATCTGGAGCGCGCCCCGCAGCCGGGGAGCGTCCCACGTCCCGGCGATCCCCAGGTCCGCCGAGAACACGCCCTGCACCTGCCGCAGCGCCGGCGTGAGCGCCTCGAGCACCGACAGATCGACGCTGTCCGCCGTGGCCCGCACCGACAGCGTGTCCGGGAGCTGGCGACGCTCCACCGGAACGAGCGAGAGGTCGAGCGGCAGATGTGCCTGGACGGTCAGGATCTGCTGTCCCGAGCGCGTCAGGTGGAGAGCCGCGTCGAGCCGGCGCGCGCGGTATTCGAACGTGCCGTCCACGAACGGCGCGCGGAACTCCCCCAGCGACCCATTGGTGAGTGAGAAGGTGCCGTTGGACACCGGATCCGCGCGGGTCCCGGACAGCCCCGCCGTGGCGGTGATCATGCCGCCGACGCCCGCCGTGTCCCGCTCGAGCAGTGCATACACGCCCGCGAGCGGGAACGACTCGAGCTGGAGGTGGGCATCCGCGCGGCCGCGCGTGGGGAGGTCGCCCCCGAGCACCAGCCTCCCAGGGCCGTACGCGCTCTTGAGAGCGAGCCCGCGCGTGCTCGCGGCGGAGTCCGTGACGGTGAGCTCGGTCGGCCGCTCGAGCACCCACACGTCGCCGGGGAGCTGCACCGCGAGCGAGTCGAGCCCCAGAGCGACGACGCTGCCGCTGTCCGGCGTTGGCCCCGTTCCTCCCCGGCGGGCGAACCGGCCGCCCGCCAGGAACGCCGCGCCCTCGCCCACCCGCGAGCGGGCGAACCAGGTGAGTGAGTCGCGCGTGCCCTGCGCCGACCCGGCGGCGGCCCCGAAGCCCAACGCGCCGGAGTTCAGGGAATCGAGTGTGGCCTCGAGTTCGAACCTCGGCACCGGGCCGGGCCGATAGACGAGCCGGGCGCGCCCACTCCTCGGCACCGCCCAGTGGCGCCAGCGCAACCGCTCGCCGCTGGCCCGGGCGTCGAGCCCCAGCGAGTCGAGTGACCCTTCGAGCGTGACGAGCGCGCGTGCCGCGCCCGCCAGGGGACGGACGCCCGGCTCGCCGTCCGCGGCGATGCTCCCCGCCGCCCAGCTCAGCAGTGAGTCGAGTGAGTTCAGGCTGTCCGCGTCGAGGGTGAGCGCCAGCGAGCCGCGGTCCTCGCGGGACCAGCCGAGCGCGCCCGCGCCCGTCGTGATCAACCCGGGCTGGGTGATGCGCAGCGAGTCGACGTGGACGTGGCGGTCGGCGAACCGCACGTCCGCGATCCCGGAATCGATCGGCGTGCCCGCGAACAGCGACGGTGCGAGCCGAGCGCTGAGCCTGCCTACCGGTGGCGCGGTGTCGTCTCGAGCGACCCCGCCCGCTACACGAAACGTGAGCCGCGACGGAGGTGCCCGGTCGAGCCAGCGCGCCAGGTCCACGTCGCTGGCGCGGAGCGTGAAGTCGCGCGCGCCGTAACGCGCTGGCCCGAGCAGCAGCACGCCGTCGCCTTGCGCGGCCCCGCCGTCCGAATGCAGCTCCGCATGGGTCTCGAGCGCCGCGAGCGGGCCGCTCAGCTTCACCGATCCGGCGACGGCCCCGCGCAGCGGCAGCGCCGGGAAGCTTCCTTTGAAGCCGTCGAACGAGAGCGAGTCGGCCGTCACGTCCGCGTACACGCCGAGTGTGTCGGTGCGGCCGTCCAGCCGCACCGTGCCGGTCAGCTTGCTGGGCGGTCGCGCGCCGTCACGGTACTCGAGCCTCCCGACGAACTGCGCGTTCTTCAACGGCCCGCTGAGCGAGCCGTCGGCGTACAGCACGCCGTGCAGGGCGACCGCGGGCACGAGCCGCTGCACCGTGCCGAGGTCCAGCGCCGCCGCCTCGACCGTGAACGGCTGGAACCGCAGACCGCCGCTCCCCCCGAGGCCCACTTCCCCCCGACCCCGGATCCGCGTCTCCGGCCAACCGCGCACCAGCGAATCGCGGAACGTCCAGTCGACCGACAGGCTCAGCCCCGTCACCGGCCCCGTGGCCGTCGTGTGGCCGGTCAGACGGCCGGCGAACGGCAGCGTATCAAGGAAGGGCCGGACGAACTCGAGGTCGAAGTCTTGCGCCTCGAGGTCGGCATCGCGCAGCGCCACCAGTCCGGAGTCGGCGGCCGTCAGGGCCGTGAGACGGCCCGTCACCGTCCCCCCGCCCCGACTCAACCGCAGCGGGTCGAGCCCGATCTCCAGCACGCGCGCGCCGTGGGACCTGAGCCGCACACCGCCGACCAGCTCGGCGTCGGGCGCGAACCGCTTGTCGATGAAATGGAAATCACCCAGTCTCGCGGAATCGGCGCGCAAGGAGAGGTTGAACAGCAGGGGTCCGCGCGGCCAAGTCACTCGTCCCCGCGCTGCGCGCAAGTCGGAGTGGGGGAGGCGTGCGCGCGCCAGGTCGAGCTCGAGCGAATCCCCGATCACGCGCAGCCGCCCGGAAACATCCACCAGCCGGGCCGCGGGATCGCTGCTCACGACCGCGAGCCGGGACACGTCGATCCGGATACCCCGCTCGGCGGGCGACGACACCTGCAGCGCCGCCAGCCGGGCGTCGAGGTGCTCGAAGCGTCGGATCCGCAGCCGGCCGTTCGGGCCGCCCCCCTCGATCTCGAGCGCCGTATCGCCGGGCTCGGCGCGCGCCGCCTGCAGCCGCAGCGTGACGGTCCCGTCCTCGATACGCACGTTGCGGAACAGGATCAGCGTCGCCGGTCCGTGGGGACCGGTGTCGGGACCACCCAGCCGCAGCAGCTCCTCGATGTTGAGCCGGCCGCTCCGGTGCTGCACCAAGTTGATCACGGGTTGCCGCAGGGCGAACTCGAAGAACACCACCCGGCCGGCCGCGAAGTCGAGCGGGTTGTAGGCCAGGTCGGCGCGCGGTAGCCAGGCGACGAGGGTCGTGTCCGCGTCGAACAGCCGCACCTCCGTCAACGTCACTCCAGTGAGGAGCGACCCGCGCACGTCACCGATCTCGATCGCTCCCGTGAACACGTGGTTCAGCGAGGTTTCGGCCACGCGGGCGAGCAGCGACCGCCCGGCGCCCGTCCCGACGAGCGCCGAGAGCGCGCCGAGGAAGCAGGCGAGCAGGCCGACGATCGTCCACAGCGCGACGCCGAGCGAGCGCCGGACCATCAGAAGGCCTGCCCCACCGCGAACTGGACCACGACTCGCTTCCAGAAGCCCGGCGGCAGCCCGGGCTGGTATGTCACGTTGGTGAGGGTGAGGTTCTGGGTCTTATTGTCCTGGAAGTAGAGCGGTCCGGGCTCCGCAGGATATCCGTCGAAGGCGGCGTCGAGCCGCACCGGCCCGAGCGGGGTGGCGAATCGCAGCCCCACACCGGGCGTCACGCGCAACCCGGCCACCGTCCCCGGATCCCCGCCACGCTGCCACACCTGACCGGCATCCACGAACAGGGCGACCCGCATGCGATCGGGAAACAGTGGCGTGGCGAACCGCAGCTCGGCATTCATGACGACGATCGAGTTCCCCCCGATCGGCGCCGCGCGCACGCTCACGTCCGGCCGGTAGATGGTGTCGGTGCCCTGCACCTCCAGGCTGTCGGTCACGTACACCCGCGGGCCTAGCTCATTGCGCGCGTACCCTCGCACCGAATTCGGGCCGCCGCCGTAGAAGCGCTGGTCGGGCGGGATGAAATGGACGCTCTGGCCCGCCAGGGCGATGCGCCGCGCCGGCAGGATCGTACCCGCGAGCGCCCGCCAGGCGAAGACCCCACGCCGGCCGAGCGGATAGTAGCGCGACACCTCGAGCTGGCCGCGGTTGAACTCGTACAGGGTGTCCGACCCGACCACCCGCGACGCGTGCATCAACGACGCCGTGATGAGGCTGCCCGCCGACGGATCGAGCACCGAGTTCACCTGGTCGCGGACGCCAGAGATCGTGACCGCTCCGAAGCGGCGCGAGCGTGCGAGCAAATCGCGGTCCGCGGCGTCACACACCCGGAACAGGCTGCAGTACACGGCGGCGTCCGCGGTCGTACGCCCCACCGAGAACCCGTAGCTCACGGTCACGGGCACGTTGCGCCGCGTGTTCAGGGTGACACCGGCGTTCAGGCCGACCGCCTGGCGGGTGTAGGCCTTGAACTCGGAACGCCGTTCGGCGAACAGGCCCAGGCTCGCCGTGTGACGCGGGGAGAAAAACGCCGGTTGCCGCAGCGTCAGACCGACGTTGTAGTTGATCGTGTCGGAGGTCACGTCGTCGTGCAGGAAATGGCATACGTTGCCGCGCAGCCCGGCGTCGGTGGGCGAGCCCACGCCCAGTTTCGAGACGCGGGCCGTCAGATCCAGGGCGCGCGCGCCCCCCAGAAAGTCGTAGGACGTCCATCCGGTCTGCACCCGGAAGCAGTCCAGGCTGCCGTACCCCGCACCGAGCCGCACGCGATGGCGCGGCCCTTCCGCCACCCGCACGAGCACCGTGACCGTCGAGTCCCCGGGGCGTGGCACCGAATCGACGAGCCCCACGGTCACCGAGCGGAACACACCCATCCCGTAGAGATCGCGCTGGCTCTGGTACAGCCGGTCCTGGCGGAACACGTCGTTCGGCCGCACCGACAGCATCTTGCGCACCGTGCCGGTGTCCACTTGCTCGGTGCCGACGATCCGCACTTCCCCGATCCGCGCGTGCGGCCCCGGCACCGCTTCGAGCGTCGCCTCGGCCTTGAGCGCCGCCGCGTCCACGTCGTAACTCCGCAGGATGTCGGCGTAGGGATACCCGAGATTCCGTAGGCGGTCGGCGATCGTGTCGGCGGATGCCTGGAACAACATGCGGTTGAACGGCCCTCCCTCCTGCAACGGCAGCGCCCGCTTCAACGCGGCTACGTCGAGGATCGAATCGACGCCGACGATGGCGAGCTTCGTGAGCCGGACCGGCTCCCCCTCGTAAACCCGGAAGGTCACGTGGACGTTGCCGCCTTCGCGGCGCACCAGCGTGTCTACGACCGCGTTCATGTACCCGCTCTGCCGGTAGAGCAGCAACAGCCGCACGACGTCCCGGCGGAACTCCAGCTCGTTGAAGTAGCGCCGTTCGCCCAGCCCCATCCAGCGCAACCACCACAAGCTCGCGAACGCGCTGGAGCTCGAGGTCGCGATCGCCGCTTTCAGCGTGTAGTCGTCGAGGGCGTGATTGCCCTCGAAGGAAAGGCCGCGCACCACCCGCTCTTGCTGCGCCGCGAGGGGAGCCGTCGCGGACACGGCGACGAGCAGGAAGGGAAGGAGTGCACGCAATTGACGCGGTCGCGCTGCCCCCCTATGTTGGCTACCCCCCACCGCACTGTCAACCTTTTCGACACCTGGCTGCATGCGCGCGCTCCCAGTCACCACCCTCGCTTGCCTTGTCGTAACGACCGCCTGCGGGGGCGGCGGGGACGGGCAATCCCCCGCGCGCGGCTCGCAGCTCACGTATTACGAGACGTACGATCCGCGCTCGCTCGACCCGGCGCTCTCCACCGACGTCCCGACCGGGGAAATGGTGACACTCGCTTACGACGGGCTTACCCAGTTCGATCCGGATGGTGGGCTGCTCCCGGCGCTGGCGGATCGCTGGACCGTGGCGCGGGGGGGACTCCGGTACGTGTTTCACCTGCGAGCGGGCGTCAGGTTCCATGACGGCACGCGCCTGACGCCGGAAGCGGTGCGCCAGAGCTTCCTGCGTGTGCTCACCCCCGGCACCCGGGGCGGGCGCGCGTGGCCACTCTACCCGATCGCCGGGGCGGCCGCCTACGCTTCCGGCCGGTCGAGCGAGGTGACGGGCATCGGGCTGCTGGGCGATTCGGCTGTCGCTCTCGACTTAGCCGAGCCGCTGGCCATCTTTCCCAAGTTCCTCGCCATGCCGGTGGCGGCGGTCGTGCCGGCCCCTCCCCCCGCCGACCTCGGGCAGCATCCGGTCGGGAGCGGCCCGTGGCGCTTCGTGGCGTGGCAGCACGACGACTACCTGCGGTTCGCGCGCAATCAGGACTACTGGGCCGGCGCCCCGGCCGCCGACACGCTGACGGTGCGGATCATCCCTGAGCCCTTGACCCGAGCCGCCGAATTCGAAGCGGGACGGCTCAGCGTGATGGAGGTCCCGTTTGGCGAGACGGCGCGCTGGCGGCGGGAGCACCCCGAGTTGCTGCTGGAGAAGCCCGCCCTCCGAGTGGTCTACGTGGCGCTCAACAATCGCCGCGGGCCGCTCCGGAACGTGCGGGTGCGCCAGGCGATCAACTACGCGGTCAACGTGCCGGAGATTCTCGCCACCGTGTACGGCGGGCGCGGCATTCTCGCCCGGGGAGCGATCCCGCCAGGCCTTCCCGGCAGCGACACCGCGCGCACTGGCTACCACTACGAGCCCGCCGAAGCGAAGCGCCTGCTCCAGGCGGCCGGTTACGGCAGCGGAATCGAGCTGCAGCTGTGGCGCAATACGAGCAATGTGGAGCTGGCGCGGGTGGCGCAGGCGGTCCAGGCGCAGCTCGAGCCGGTGGGCATCCGCGTGGAGCTCGTGGAGCGGGACGCCTCGAGCCAGCGCGAGGCCGCCCGCAAGGGTGAGACGGATATGGTGGTGCTCGACTGGTGGGCCGACTATCCCGACGCCGACAATTTCCTGTATCCGCTGTTCTACTCCGGGAGCTTCGGCCCCGGAGGCAACTACGCGTTCTACGCCGACGCCGCGGCCGATTCGTTGATCCTGCGGGCGCGCCGCACTACGGACGACGCGGCCCGCACGGCCCTCTACCGGGAGATCGACGAGCGCGTCTACCGTGCCGCGCCGTGGCTCTACCTCTGGTTTCCCACGGACCTCTGGGCCAAGCGCCCGGACGTCGTCGGGTGGGACGTGCCGGTGATCTTCAACGGCCAGCGCTGGACGGGAGCCCGGCGCGCGCCGTGATGCGCCTCCTGGCCCGCCGCCTCCTGCTGACCCTGCCCTCGTTGCTCGGCGTACTGGTCGTCGCCTTCCTGCTCCTCGACGTGGCGCCGGGCGACCCGGTGACGGCCATGGTGGGCGAGCGCGCCGACTCGGCCACGATCGCCCGGCTGCGCGCGGAGCTCCACCTCGACGATCCGCTGCCCACGCAGTTTGGCCACTACGTGTGGGACGTCGTGCGCGGCGACCTCGGCCGCTCCTACATTACCCAGCGGCCGATCGCCCAGGATCTGGGGGAGCGCTTCCCCAAGACCGCCGAGCTCGCGCTCGCCGCCATGGCGCTCGCCGCCGTCACGGGGATCACGTTGGGGGTACTCTCGGCCGTCCGCCCCGGAGGGATCGTAGACCGGATCGCCATGCTGCTCTCCTACCTCGGCGTCTCGTTTCCGGTCTACTGGGTCGGGCTGCTGCTGATTCTCGTATTCGCCGTGGCGCTCAAGTGGCTGCCGCCCTCGGGGTCGGGCGGGCTCGCCTACCTCGTGCTGCCCGCGCTGACGCTCGGCATGCGCTCGATCGCGTTCCTCGCGCGCATGACCCGGGCGGCGATGCTGGACGTGTTGTCGAGCGATTTCATCCGCACCGCGCGGGCGAAGGGGTTGGCGGAGCGGGTCGTCGTGCTGCGCCACGGCTTCCGCAACGCCCTGGTGCCCGTGATCACCGTGCTGGGGCTCGACACCGGCAACTATCTCACCGGCAGCATCCTCACCGAGACGATCTTCGGCTGGCCGGGACTGGGGCGTTACGTGCTCACCGCGATCGACAAGCGCGACCTTCCCGCCATCCAGGGGAGCATCCTGTTCATGTCGGTCGTCTTCCTCGTCGTGAACCTCATCACCGACCTGCTCTATGCGAAAGCTGATCCTCGCGTCGCTTACGATTAGCTCGACCCTCACGGCGCAGACGCCGGCCGCGAAGCCTCGCACGACCCCGCTCAAGGGCTCGCTCGAGCGCCGGCTCGCCACGCTGCTCGACCAGCCGCCGTTCAACCGGGCCAACTGGGGTCTGTATGTCGTGGACGACCGTGGCAAGGTGCTGTTCGAGCGCAACGGCGACCGCTTCTACGTCCCCGCCAGCAACACCAAGCTCGTCGTCAGCGCTGCGGCGACGGTGCTGCTGCCGGTCGACTACCGCGTGAAGACCAGCTTGTACACGAACGGCCGCATGGACAACGGGGTGTTGCACGGCGACCTCGTGCTGTACGGGCGGGGCGATCCAACCTGGTCGGAGCGCTGCTTCTCCGTGGACAGTCTCGCGCCGGGCGCGTGCGACTCGGCGTTCACCGCGATCGACGCCGTGGCCGATTCGCTGCGCGCGCGCGGGCTGAAGCGCGTCACGGGGAAGCTGGTGGGCGACGGCTCGTACTTCGAGCCCACCTTGGTCCACCCCGGGTGGAACGCCTGGGACCTGAACTGGTGGTACGCGGCCCCGGTCTCGGGGCTCGGCTTTCACGACAACAGCGTGGACTTCCACATCGCCCCGGGCGGCGCGGTGGACCAGCCGCCCAGCATCACCTGGACCCCCGACCTCGCGCTGTTCACGTTCGAGAACCGGGCCCGCACCGTGCCGGCGGACTCCAGCTCGACGGTGGGCGACAACTTCTTCCGGAAGCCGGACACGTGGGACATCTGGGCGGAGGGGACCGTGGCGCTCGGTCGCAAGCCGTGGATCGAGAGCTTCGCGCTCCCCGACCCCAACCGCTATGCGGCCCGGGCGCTCGCGGCTTCCTTACTAAAGAAGGGCATCTCGGTCGAGGGGGGCACGGCGAGCACCACCGACTCA
This sequence comes from Gemmatimonadetes bacterium 13_1_20CM_4_69_16, assembly GCA_001919865.1. GTDB lineage: Bacteria > Gemmatimonadota > Gemmatimonadetes > Gemmatimonadales > GWC2-71-9 > 20CM-4-69-16. Next base: position 101,205 of record MNIR01000058.1, read on the forward strand.
CTCGCCTACCGCGGTGTGCGCGCCTGTTGCGCGCCGGTGGCCGAGTACGGCGGCCGCCCGCTCCCGGACATCGTCTTCCCGATCCTGAACTCGAGCCAGAACTGGTTCGCCGAAATGCTGCTCAAGCTGCTGGGCCGCGAGCTCAAAGGCGAGGGGTCGTGGAGCGCGGGGCTCGAGGTGGAGCGCCGCTTCCTCATCGATTCCGTGCGAATCGACTCGACGGCGTTCGCGCTGGAGGACGGCTCGGGGCTCGCCGCGGGGAATCTGGTGACGCCGCGCGCGTTCGCCCAGCTGCTCGCCTACATGCATCGCCACCCGAAGCGTGCGCCCTTCCTCGCCGGGCTGCCCCACGCGGGGCAGCCCGGCTCCCTCCTCAAACGCTTCGGGGGGACGGTGCTCGACGGGCGGGTGATCGCGAAGACGGGCAGCATCGATCGGGTGAACAGCCTCTCAGGCTACATCGAACAACCCAGTGGACGGACCGTCACGTTCAGCATCCAGGCGAACACGCACGCCGTTCCCTATCAGCAGATGCTCGCGCAGATCGATTCGATCGTGGTGGAAATCGGCAAAACGTCGCGGTAGTACAACCGAAGTGGGCCTTGGGTTGGCTAACCCCGGGGCGCCGCCCCGGGGTCAGCCCCGTCAGTCTTCGGTCTGGCCGAAGATGGCCATGTTGGAGGAATGCCCCGGCTCGATCTTCGCCGCCGGGTTGATGAAGTGGACCGCGTGGTTCACGGCGATCGCGGCCTCGGCCGCGCCCGTGGCGATGAGCTTGAGCTTCCCCGGGTACGTCGTGATGTCGCCCGCCGCGAAAATGCCGGGGATGTTCGTTGCCATCGTCTGCGTCACCTTGATCTCGCCTTTCTCGATTTCGAGCCCCCACTCGGCGATGGCGCCGAGGGAGGAGATGAAGCCGAGCTGCGGCACGACGCAATCGATAGGCACGCGCTGGTCCTGCTTCGTCTTGCTGTTGACGATGGTCACGGCCTCGATGTGGTCGCCCCCGTGGATCTCCTTCAGCTCCCAGAAGGTGCGCAGCTCCATCTTCCCGGCGGCGCACAGCTCCTGTACCTGCCGCACCGTGGCGGCGTGGGCGCGGAAGCCGTCGCGGCGGTGGATCATCAGGATGTGCCGCGCGATCCCCTGCAGGTTCACGGCCCAATCGAACGCCGAGTCGCCCCCGCCCACGAGCAACACGCGCTTCCCCGCGAACACCTTGGGGTCAAGGATGCGATCGTGCAGGCCCCGGCCGTACCAACGATCCACGTCCTTGAGCGGGAGCTTGCGGGGCGTGAAGGCGCCGATCCCCCCGGCGATGAGCACGGCGCGCGAGCAGTACGCATCGCCGTCCGTCGCCACGGTGAAGAGCGGGGCGCCGTTCTCGGCCGCCCGCGTCAGGCCGGTCACCTTCTGACCGAGGTGCACCGGCGCCTTCCACTGGAGCGCCTGCTCGGCCATGCCCTTCACCAGATCCTTGGCGAGCACCTTGGGAAAGCCGGCGACGTCGAAGATGTATTTCTCCGGGTAGAGCGCCGTGAGCTGGCCGCCCAGTTGGTCGAGGTTGTCGATCAGGCGGCAGGAGGCGCCGCGCATCCCCGCGTAGAACGCGCCGAACAGCCCCGTCGGGCCGGCGCCGATTATGGTGATATCTTTGACGTCTTGCATTTGGGCGAAGTAATGGTACACCCGAGGAGACGAGAGAGGGGAGATGTTCGCTCGTCGCACCGCAAGACGCCAACGCGCAGCGTCACGAACGTCTCCCTTTTCCCCTCTCCCCGGGGTTGAGCGGAGGGGATGCGGGTGAAGATCTACACCAAGACCGGTGATGCCGGGGAAACCGGGCTGTTCGGAGGCGGGCGCGTGCCGAAGGACCACCGCCGGGTGGAGGCGTACGGAGAGGTGGACGAGCTCAATGCCGCCATCGGGCTGGCGCGCGCGCTCGAGCCCTCCGGGTTCGGCGATGGCCTGCTGCAATCCATCCAGCGTGATCTCTTCACCGTCGGCGCCGAGCTGGCAACGCCGGATCGTGACAAGCTGCCCAAGGCCCTCGCCCGGAGTGGCGCGCCGCTGGGCGAGTCGGACGTAGCGGCGCTCGAGGACGCGATCGACACGCACGAGGCGAAGCTCGCGCCCCTCAAGAACTTCATTCTGCCGGGGGGCACACCCAAAGCCGCCGCGCTGCACCTGGCACGCACCGTGTGTCGCCGCGCCGAACGAGCGGTGGTGGCGCTGTCACACGAAGACACGATCAATCCGGCCGTGGTGCAGTATCTGAACCGGCTGTCCGACCTGCTGTTCGTGCTGGCGCGCGCCGTGAACGTCGCCGCGGGCGTCCCGGACCAGCAGTGGTGAAGATCCACGTTCCCATCTCGGCACACGACGACGCGTCCTACGACATCCTGATCGGCCGCGGCCTCCAGGCCGAGCTGCCGCGGCTGGTGCGGGAGGCCTGCCCCGCCGCTCGGTACGCGGTGATCACGGATTCTCACGTGAACGGGCTGTTCGGGAAGCAAGTCGTGGCACGTCTGCACGACGGCACGTTGCCCGCTGAGCTGTTCGAGTTCCCGGCCGGCGAATGGAACAAGACGCGCGAGACGTGGGCGATGCTGTCCGACCGGATGCTCGCGGCGCACTTCGGCCGGGATTGCGGGGTGATCGCGCTGGGCGGCGGTGTGGTGGGCGACATGGCGGGGTTCGTCGCGGCGACCTACCTCCGCGGCGTCCCCTACGTGCAGGTCCCGACCTCACTACTCGCGATGATCGACTCCGCGATCGGCGGGAAGACGGGGGTCGATGTGCCGGCCGGAAAGAACCTGCTGGGGGCGTTCCACCAGCCGCGGCGCGTGATCGCCGACCTCGACGCACTGGCGTCGCTCCCTGCCGTCCAACTGGCGGCGGGATTGGCGGAGGCCGTCAAGCACGGCGTGATCGCGGACGCGGACTACTTCGGCTTCCTCGAGCGCGAGCACCAAGCGGTAATGGGCAAGGACGCAGACACGCTGGAGCGGGTGGTCTCCCGCTCGGTCGAAATCAAGGCTGCGGTGGTGGCCGCGGACGAGCGGGAGGCGGGACGGCGCGCGACCCTGAACTTCGGGCACACGGTGGGACATGCGATCGAGGCCACCGCGAAGTTCGCGGTGCTGCACGGTGAAGCCGTCGCGATCGGGATGGCGTACGAGGCCCGACTCGCGGAAGCCCTCGAGGTCGCGGAACCGGGCACCGCGGACCGGATTCGTGCCCTGCTCGAACGCTACGGCCTGCCGCTCGACCTCCCCGAGTCCGCCACGCCTGACGATCTCGTGGCCGCGATGCAGCTCGACAAGAAGGCGCGCGCCGGTGCGGTACGGTTCGCGCTGCCGCGCGCGATCGGCGCGATGCACGGCGGGGCGAAGACGGGGTGGACGGTCGCGGCGCCGGAGAGGCTGGTGAAGGAGATCCTCGGGGGGCCGGCAGCCGAGTAGGGGCGCAGCACCCCGCGCCCCTCCAGTTGCAGTGCGCGTCTAGAGCGCTTGCGCGCGTTGCTTCCGGAGCCGCCAGATGCCGCGACCCACGAGGAGCACGCCCACCACGGCGAGCGCCACTCCACTGTTGGTCCCGACGAGTGCCAGTTTGCCCGACACCCCGCCGACGATGAAGACGAGACCGATGAGGATGCTGCTCACGACGCGCTCCGGGTGGAAGGAGCGGCCATCATAGTGGCTCGGCGGCGAGCAATATAGGGCGTCCGTCACGTTCCGTTCTTAATCACATATCCATCAACAACTTCCCACATGATTCCCACCTCTCCACATTGCGGCTCAGGTTTGACGGTGCGCATTCAACACCGCATCAACATTCGATTTCTCCACATGGTGTGTTGATAGTGGACAAATCGTGCACTCGTGCAGTGGTCTAATAATTTGTGATGTTGAAAACAGCCGAAATTTGCACCATTGTCAGGCGATTCCTATATTGGCGCGTTACGCTTGTCCACGTGCGGCATTACCCATCGTCTAGCGTTGGAGAGCCCTAGCTATGGCGCGGTCGAACGGAGGCAAGGCCAAGGCGTTCTTTCGAGCCAATCCTTCCGGAGCCTTCGACCAGTATCTGCAAGACATCCAAAAGCTACCCCTCATCAAAGACCCCGCAGAAGAGCGCCGGCTCGCACGCCGGGTGCAGCGGGGCGATGAAAAAGCCGCCGAACGACTCGTCACCGCCAACCTCCGCTTCGTCATCTCCTACGTCAAGAAGTACCAGGGTCACGGCCTCGACCTGTCGGAGCTGGTGGCGATCGGCAACGAGGGGCTGCTCAAAGCAGTCAAGAAGTTCGATCCCGACCAGGGCGTGAAGTTCATCTCGTACGCGGTGTGGTGGGTCCGCCAGGCGGTGTTGAAGGCGCTGGCGGAGCAGACGCGCAGCGTGCGGATCCCGCTGAATCAGAACTCGCAGCTGATCCGCATGAGCCGCACCGAGACATACCTCTCCCAAGAGCTCGGCCGCGAACCCACCGACGACGAAATCGCGCTCGCTCTCGAAGACACGGTAGAAAATGTCCGCACCGCGCGCCGCATGACGGCGGCGGAGCTGTCGCTCGACGCGCCCGTGGATCGCACCGACAAGGACGCGGCGACGCTGGGCGAGCGGTTTGCCGGCCAGGAAGGCGGCGAGATCGAGGAGAAGACGGACGGCAAGCTGATGCGCGAGTTCATCGACCGCATCTTCCAGAAGTACCTGACGCCGCGCGAGCGCAAGATTCTCTACCTCTATTACGGCCTCGAGGAAGGCAGCGAGGCGATGACGCTCGAGAAGATCGGCGCGCTGATGGGCGTCACGCGGGAACGGATCAGGCAGATACGGGAACGGGCATTCGAAAAGCTGCGGGAGTCGCCGGACGGAAGGGCTTTGAGGGGCTTCTGGAGAGCCGCCTGAGGACAGGCAAAGACTAGACGCGCAGACGCACAGCGGTGAAACGGCTTGAGGGGTCAGGAAGAGCACTTCCTGGCCCCTCATTGCTGTTCTCCCCTGTGCGTCTACGAGTCTAGTTGTTGCATTTCCGGTATACTATTTACCATGGCTCGTGAGCTCCCGATTTTTCCCCTTCCGATCGTCCTGTTCCCGGGCGCCCCCCAACCTCTCCATATCTTCGAGCCGCGCTATCGCCAGCTGCTCGCCGACTGCCTCGCCACCGACCGGCGGTTCGGGGTCGCGTACGTGCCCGCCGAGCGCGACGCCGGAGGGGAGCCGGTGCCCCGCCCCGGGGACGTGGGGTGCGTCGCGTTGATCCGCAACACGCAAGGGTTGCCCGACGGCCGGTCCAACATTCTGACGGTGGGGGAGCGGCGGTTCGTGCTGATCGACTGGGTCAGCTCGGAGCGTCCCTACCGATTCGCGCAGGTGGAGGAGTTCGACGACGAGCCGGTGGAGCCGAGCGAGACGGTCACACTCGCGGCCGACGTGCGGGAGGGGTTCGCCCGTCTCGCGGAAGCGCTCGGCGTCCTCGGGGGGCGTGAGGAGGAGGCGATCGAGCTTCCGACCGACCCGCAGCTGTTGTCGTTCCAGGTGGCGGCGGCGCTCGAGCTCGGCCCCGAAGCGAAGCGCGCGCTGCAGGCGCTGCGCAGCACGACGGCGCGGTTGCGGCAACTCGCCGTCCTCGTCGGGCAGCTCGCGGCGGACGCCGAGCGCCGGGCCGCCGTGCGGCAGCGAGCCAGGGGAAACGGGCGCGGTGGCCCCCATCCCCAGATCGAGTCGGCCACGTGATGACCGCCCAGCTTGCCGACGCGCTCGCGGACATCGTGGGCGCCCGCCATGTGCGCACGACGCCAGCCGAGCGCCGGACGTACGCCCGGGACGGCCTGCCGACGCACCAGCGGGTGCCCGGTGTGGTAGCGCTGCCCGGGAGCCGGGACGAGCTGGTGGCCGTCGTGCGGCTGCTCGCCGCCCACGGAGTGCCGTTCGTGCCGCGGGGCGCGGGCACCGGCCTGTCGGGCGGTGCGCTCGCGGACGGCTCGGCCGTGCTGGTGGTGCTGACCCGGCTGAACCGGATTCTCAGGATCGACCCCACGAACCGCGTCGCGGTGGTCGAGCCGGGCGTGGTGAACGCGCGTCTCTCGGCCGCTGCGGCGCCGCTGGGGCTGCATTACGCCCCTGATCCGTCGAGCCAGACGGCGTGCACCATTGGCGGCAACGTGGCCGAGAACGCGGGCGGCCCGCACTGCCTCAAGTACGGCGTCACGGCGAACCACGTGCTGGCGCTCGAGGTCGTGCTCGCGGACGGCCGCCTCGTGGAGCTCGGCAGCCCGGGCGGCGAGCCGTGGGGACCAGACCTGGTCGGATTGTTCGTGGGCTCCGAAGGCAACTTCGGAATCGCCACGCGGATCGCGGTGCGCCTCCACCCCCTGCCGCGAGCGGTGCGCACGCTGCTGGCGGACTTCGCCTCGCTGCGCAGCGCGGGGGAGGGAGTGTCGGCCGTCATCGCGAGCGGCATCGTACCCGCCGCGCTTGAAATGATGGACCAGTCGTGCATCAACGCGGTGGAGGATTCCGTCTATGCGGCGGGCTACCCGCGCGACGCGGCGGCCGTACTGCTCGTCGAGCTGGACGGCGGCGCCGAAGCCGCGGTGGCGGCCGAGGCGACCACCGTCGCAGAGCTGCTCTTGACCCACGGGGCGCGTTCGATCCGCACTGCCTCCGACGCCGCGGAGCGCGAGCGCCTGTGGCAGGGGCGGAAGAAAGCGTTCGGCGCCATGGGCCGCCTCTCGCGCGACCTGGTGGTGCAGGATGCGGTGGTGCCCCGTTCGGCGCTGCCCGACGTGCTCGAGACCATCGGGCGCATCGCGGCAACCTATCAGCTCACCGTGAGCAACGTGTTCCACGCCGGCGACGGGAACCTGCACCCCAACATCTCCTTCGACGGCGCGGTGCCGGGCCTCAAGGCCCGCGTGGACGCCGCGAGCACCGAGATCATGGAAGCGTGCATCGCCGTGGGGGGCACGATCACCGGGGAGCACGGCGTGGGGCTCGACAAGCTGCGCTACATGCCGCTCATCTTCGACGGCGACTCACTCGCCGCCATGCGCGCCGTGCGTCGCGTCTGGGACCCGGACGAGCGGGTGAACCCGGGGAAGGTGGTGCCGGTGCACGCGTGCCGGGAATGGGCGGGATGGGGACCCCGGGCCACCGGCCCGGGGTCAGCCGGGCAAACCCGCCCAGGAACGGCTGACCCCGGGGCGATGCCCCGGGGGTCCGGCGACCGGATGGCCGTATGAGTTTGCTCGAACGCGTCCGCGCCCTGCTCGGCGACGACGCCGTGGAGATCGCCGGCGGCCCCGACGCGGTGCCACGCGTGGCGCCCGCCTCCCCCGATGCCGTCGCATTGCTGCTCGGCACGGCGCGCGAGGAAGGGTGGCGCGTCCGGCTCGAGGGCGCCGGGACCTGGCTCCCCGCCGACGCGCCCGCCGACCTCGCCCTCACCACGCGACGGCTCGACCGCGTCCCCGCGATCGAGCCGCAGGACCTCTCCGCCACCGCCGAGGCGGGCATTGGGTGCGACCTGTTGCGCCAACAGCTCGCCGACCGCGGCACCTGGCTCGCGCTCGACCCCCCCGGTCTCGCCGGCCGGACGCTCGGCTCCGTCGTAGCGACCGCGACGGCCGGACCGCTGCGCCAGGGATTCGGCGCGGTGCGCGACCACGTCCTCGGCGTCACGTTCGTCACCGGCGACGGCCGCCTGGTCCACAGTGGCGGGCGCGTGGTGAAGAACGTCGCCGGCTACGACCTCACCAAGCTCGAGGCGGGCGGTTTCGGCGCCTTCGGCGTGATCGTGCTGGTGCACCTGCGGCTTCGCGCCCTCCCCCGCGCCGACCAGACGTTCGTGCTCGCCGGGACGCGGGAGGACCTGACGCAGGTGGCGGAGGATATCGTCGCGGCCGGGCTCCAGCCGGCGGCCCTCGAGCTGATGTCGCCGGCGTTGGCGCGGCGCGAGGGCTGGGCGCTGGCGGTGCGATTGGCGGGCTCGGCCGCCCTCGTGGCCAGCCAAGAGGCGGGGTTACGCGGCGCGAGCGGCGGGCGGTTCACGGCGCTGCGCGCCGACGAGGCACACGGCTTTTGGATGCGGGCCGCCGAGAGCGTCGCCACTCGCCCCGTTACGTTCCGGATCGGCGGGCTGCCGGACTCGAGCGACGAGCTGCTCGACCTGCTCCAACACCAGGTGGGCGACGAGTGGGTGTCGGCCAGCCCCGCGGTCGGCGCGATCCGCTGGGCGGGTGACACGACCGTGGACCGGCTGCGCCGCCTGCGGCGCACGCTGGCGGGGCTGGAAGTGCCCCTCACTCTGGAGCGCGCTCCCTGGCCGATGCGGAGCGCGGTGGGCCATTTCGGGGCCTACCGCGAAGGCGTCGGCCCGCTCGTCGCGAGCCTGCGACGCACCTTCGACCCCGGCGAAGCGTTCGTGGTGGCGGTCGAAGGCTCCGAGTGAACCCGCCGCATGGCTGACCGCGGTGGGTTCGAGGCGCTCGACGCCTGCGTCCACTGCGGCTTCTGCCTCCAGGCGTGCCCCACCTTCCTCGCGACCGGCGACGAAGCGGACGGCCCGCGCGGACGCATCGAGCTGATGCGCGCGCTCGAGGCCGGAGAGCTCGCCGTGGACGACCCCGCCGTCCGAATCCACCTGGATCGTTGCCTGGGCTGCCGTGGCTGCGAGCCCGTTTGCCCCTCGGGGGTCGGCTACGGGCGCGGCATCGAGGCGGCCCGCGCGTTGCTCGCGACGCGGCGCGATCCAGCACCGCTGGCGCGCGCGGCCCTGTGGGCGCTCACCACGGCGGGCGCGAGCGGCATCGTCTACGCGCTGGCGCGGCTGCTGCGCGCGACGGGCATCCCCGCTCGGTTGGCGGGATGGGGCAGGTTTCGGTTCGCAATGGGAATGCTCGCCGCTAGCGCGGCGAAGGGCGGTGGAGGTCGGGGGAGGTCGGTGAAGGTTGGTGGAGGTGCACCGCGCAGCAACCTCCACCATCCTCCACCGTCCTCCACGACCTCCCCCGTCCTGCTGTTCCGCGGCTGTGTCATGGATGGCCTCTTCGCTCACGTGCACGACGCGACGGTGCGGACCCTCGAGGTGAACGGCTACGCCGTGCGCGAGGTCCCCGGGCAGGTCTGCTGCGGTGCGCTGCACGCCCACGCCGGGCTGCGCGAAGCGGCGCGCCAGCTGGCGCGGGTCAACGTCGCGGCCTTCGCGGCGGGAGACGAGCCGATCGTCGTCAACAGTGCGGGGTGCGGAGCAATGCTGAAGGAGTACGCGCATCTCGTCGATGCGGGGCCGTTCGCGGCGCGGGTGCGCGACGTCACCGAGCTGCTCGCCGCGCGCGGCCCCCGGCCCGGCGCGCCGGTGGACCTCCAGGTCGCCTACGATCCACCGTGCCACCTGCTGCATGCCCAGCGGATCGCCGACGAGCCCCACCGCATGCTGGCTGCGATCCCGGTGCTGCGCGTCGCTTCGCTGCCGGACGCCGCCCAGTGCTGCGGCAGCGCGGGGCTGTTCACGCTGCTCGAGCCGGCGATGTCACGCGCCGTGCTGGCGCCCAAGATCGAGTCGCTGCGCGCCGCGTCGCCGCATGTCGTCGCAACCGGCAATCCCGGTTGCATCATGCAGCTCGGAGCCGGGCTCGCCGCCGCCGGGCTGCCCACCCGGGCGCGTCACCCCGTGGAACTGCTCGACGAATCGTACCGGGCGGCGGGGTATTATGCTTGAGGGAGCATGATCGAAGCGGTGTTGTTCGACTTCAACGGAGTGATCGCGGACGACGAGGAGCAGCATCGGGAAGCGTTGGGCGGAGTTCTCGCGGAACAGGGCCTGCCACTCACCCGCGAGCAGTACTACGCCGACTTCCTCGGGTTCGATGACCGCCGGTGTCTGATCGAGGCGTTCCGGCGCGCGGGCAGGCGGCTGCCGGCGAGCCAGCTCGAGCAGCTGCTCGCCGCGAAGTCGCAGATCTACCAGCGGCTGATCGACCGCTCGCTTGCCCTGGTGCCGGGCGCGGCCGAGTTCGTGCCGCGCGCGGCCGGGCGCTTCCGGCTGGGCGTGGTGTCGGGAGCCCTGCGGCGGGAAG
>MNIR01000058.1:111507-127930 GCA_001919865.1 Gemmatimonadetes bacterium 13_1_20CM_4_69_16
CCCCCCGCCCCCACCCCCCCCGATCGCCCGCCTCGACCCGGGCAGCGTGTCGCCGGCACGGCTCACCGCCCTCCGCACCGGCGCAATCGTCGCGCGCGCCGACGCGGCCGTGGTCGCGCTCACCGGGCCCGGCGCGGTCACGTGCGCCCAGGGACTCCTCACTAACGACCTGGAGGAGCCTGGAGACGGGGCGTTCGTGTATGGAGCCCTGCTCACCCCCAAGGGCATGATCGTCGTGGACGCCTGGAGCGCGCGGCTCGGCGCGACCGTCAGTTTCACGGTCGGAGCCGAGGGGCGGGAGCGCGCGCTGGCGATCTTCACACGGTCGGTGCCGCCACGCCTCGCGCGGCTCACGGACCGCACGTCGGACGTGGCGGTGTACCAACTGGCGGGCCCCAACGCGCTCGCGATCGCCGAGAGCGCCGGCCTGCCCGTGCCGCCGGCCTCCGGCCGGGTCCACCTGGCGCTGAACGACACGACCGAGGTCGCACGCCCCACGGAAGGCGCGCCGTTCGCGCTGCAGCTCACCGTGCCGGAGGCGGAGACGCAGGTCCTCGCGGCTCGCCTCGCGGCGGCCGGAGCCGTTCCGGGCGACGCCGCGACGCTCGAGCTGGCGCGCGTGCTCGCCGGGTGGCCTCGCCTGGGGGCCGAGGTCGACGATAAGACGATCCCGCAGGAAGTCCGCTACGACGAGCTGGGCGGCGTCTCCTACACGAAAGGCTGCTACACCGGCCAGGAAACCGTGTCGCGCCTGCACTTCCGCGGGCACACCAACCGGTACCTGCGGGGCCTCTTGTTCGACGCCGAGCCGCCCGCCACCCCCGCCGCCGGCTGGAGCGCCGTCACGCACCTCGACCGCGATGTCGGTCGCGTCACCAGCCTCGCCTGGGTGCCCGAGAGCGGCGTCGCCGGCGGGGGGCGCTGGGTCGGCCTTGCCTTGATCCGTCGCGAGGTGGGTCCGGGCGTGATGGTCCGCGCCGCGGGGCGAGACGCGCGGGTCGTCGACCTCCCCTTCGCCGCGCCGTTCGTAGGCCCCGCATGACGGTGCTGGTCACGGGAGGAAGCGGCCTCATCGGCAGCCACGTGATCGAGGCGCTACGCTCCCGCGGCGAGACGGTACGCGCCCTGGTGCGGCCCGCGAGCCGCGCCGCGGTCGAGCAGCTGGGCGCAGAGGCGGTTCCGGGCGACGTGACCGACCTCGCCGCGTGGCGCGCCGCCACGCAGGACGGGAAGGCGGGGAGGACGGGGGCGGTGCGGGCGATCGTGCACGCCGCCGCGCTGGTACAGCGGCGGGGGAGCTGGGAGCAATACGTCGCACTCAACGTGGACGCGACCCGGCTCGCGGCCCAAGCCGCGCGGGCCGCGGGCGCGCGGCTCGTCCACGTCTCGTCCGTCGCCGTGTATGGGGGCGTGGCGGCGTACGGCCCTGAACCCGAGCGGCGCACCGAGGACTTCCCGTTTTCGCCGATCGCCGAGCGGGACTTCTACGGCCGGACCAAGCGCATGGCCGAAGCGGTCGTGCGGGAGGCCGCCCGCGACGGGCTGTCCGCCGTGGCGCTGCGGCCGAGCGTCGTGTACGGCGAGCGCGACCGCCTGTTCACGCCGCGGGTGCTACGCGTCGTGCGTCTCGGCGTGGTGCCGCGGATCGGCCCCGGCACGAATCGTCTCTCCACGGTGTATGCCGGGAATGTCGCCGCCGCAGCCGTCGCGGCGCTGGACGCGCCCGTCTCCGGGTTTCGCGCCTACAACGTGACGAGCGACGCCGCACCGCTTCTCACGCAGCGCGAGTTCTTCGCGGCGTGCGCCGCGGCGTTGGGCTCGCGGCTCCGGACCATCCCGGTCCCGGCGCCGCTGGCGCGGCTCGCGATGACCCTCTGGACGTCCCCCCGGCTCGCGCGGGCGGCGGCGTCCTTTATCACCGGTGAGAATCCGTACGTCGACGACCTGGCCCGCCGGGAGCTCGGATGGCAGCCACCCTTCGCGGCCGCGGACGCGGTGCGACGCACGGTGCGCTGGTTCGTGGAAAACGAAACGCCCGGGCACTAGGCCCGGGCATCGTCACTGCGGACTGCGAGAGTCGGTTACGCCCGCTTCTTGGCCGGCTTCTTCGCGGCCGGCTTCTTCGCCGCGGGAGCGGGAGCGGCCATCTTCTTCGCCGTGTCGGCCATCATGTGGTGCGCGGTGTCGGCCATCATCATGTGCGACGTGTCCGCCGCCGGTGCGGCTGCCGCGGGGGCCTGCTGAGCGGGCGGCTGGTCCGCCTTCTGACAAGCGCCGAGCGCGACGACGGCCAGGGCGAGTGCGAGACGCTTCATGCTGACTCCTCGAGAAAGGGCGGTTGGGGGCCTTCGGCGGGAGAACCTATCTCAGACACCTGGGGAGTCAAGGGCGACACACCCTCGGGGCATGGGGTACGATCCCCCCGGAAACCACGAAGAAAGGAGCGGCAGGAACGATGACAGATCGGCGGAGCTTCGTCGCATGGCTCGGCAGCCTGCCCGTGATCGGGCGGACCCGCTCAGCGCTCCCCGCTCCCCCCGTCGTCATTGAAGCGGTCCCCACGGTGTTGTATCAGCAGCCCGACGGCCGCAACAACCTCGTGCGCATCACCGTCACCGGTCTCGAGGCCCCCGCCGCCCGCGCCCGTGTGACCGACCGCCGCGGGAGGCTGGTGGGGACGGCGGGCATCCTCCCCACCGGGGGTGGGGGGGGCGGGGGATTCGCGGGCGAAGTGTGGGTTCCGCTCTCCGGCCCGTCGGAGTTTCAGATCGAGCTCGAGGTGGGCAAGCAGCGTGTGGCGCGCCGCACAGTGCGACTCACTCCGCCGCGACGCTGGACGCTGTACTGGCTCTCCAGCAATCACACGGACGTTGGCTACACGGACCTGCAGGAGCGCTGCCTCGAAGTCCACCGCAAGAATCTCGACGCGGCGCTCGCCCGGCTGGCCACCCACCCGGATTATCACTGGAGCGCGGAGTGCGCGCTTCAGGTGCTCTCCTACGTCGAGAACCGCTCGCCGGCGGCCGGGGACGCGCTGGTGCAGGCGATTCGCGACGGCAAGGTTGGGTTCGGCGCGGTCTTCGCGAACCTGTTGACCGGGATTCTCGATCACGAAACCTTCGCGCGCGTCATCTGGCCCGCCGGTCTATTCGCCCGCGAGCGGGGTCTTGGTTACCTGAGCGCGCAAATCACCGACGTGCCCGGCCAGACGCTCACCTTCCCTACCGTGCTCGCGGCGAGCGGGGTGCGCTATCTCGCGAGCGGTCCGAATCCGGAGCGCGCCGTGCCACTGCTGCCCGAGGCGGAGGCCACGCGGTACAAGCTGCTTGGCGAGTGGACCCCATACCCGCAGCTCTACTGGTGGGAAGGACCGGACGGTAGTCGTGTGCTCCACTGGCGCGCCTACCACTACGGCGACGCCCTGCGTTTCGGATTCGACGTGAGCGCCGAAACGATGGCGCGGCGTCTGTCCGACTGGCTGCTCACGAACCCGGTGCTGGTCTCGCCGGGCTACCCGTATGATGTGGCGCTCCTGTACGGCGCCCAGTGGGACAACGCGCTCATGGACGAGCGCCTGGTGGAGAATCTCGAGGAGTTCCGGCGACGCTACGCCTTCCCGCGCATCGTGGCGGGCCGCGCGGAGGACTTCTTCCGAGACGTGGAGCGCCGGTTCGGGGCGAAGCTTCCGGTCCGGCGCGGGGACAGCGGACTGTACTGGGAGGATGGCGCGGCCTCGACCGCAGTGGAGCTGGCGCGCTACCGCGCCGCGCAGCTCGCGGCGCGCGCCGCCGATCTGCTGGCGCTGTGGGACGAGAGGACCGAAGCGCACGATGCGGAGGGCGCCGGACGTACCCGCCGCCGCGCCGACGAGCGCCGGCAGATCTGGCGCGACCTGCTGCTGTTCGGAGAGCACACCTGGGGTGCGGCGGAGAGCGTGTCGGACCCGGACGGCCGCCAGACGGTGGCGCAGTGGGAGTACAAGCGCCGGTTTCTGGATGGCGCCATAGCCGCACTCGCGCAGCAGGTGACGGGGGCGCTACTCCGCATCGGGCACGCCACCGGTACCGGCGCGGGCCGCCTGGTCTTCAACGCCTCCAGCTGGCCGCGTAGCGACCTGCTGCGGCTGCCGGACGGCGCCGGCCGCCGCCTCGTGTCCGACGGGCGGGAATGGCCCGCGGTCGACCTGCCGGATGGCTCCGCACTCGTGGTGGCGCGCGACATCCCCGCCCTCGGCTACCTCGCGCTGGCCGAACGGGCGGGCAGCCCGAACCCGCCCAAGGACGATGGCACGGCGCTCGAGGCGCAGGCGGGGAGGTTCCACGTGGTACTCGACCCTGGGACGGGCGCGATCCGCTCGCTCACGGGCGGCGAGGGCCGAGAGCGCGTGAAGCCCGGCGCGTGGTCGGGGTTGAACGAGCTGGTTTACGTCACGGGCGGAGCCCGCAGTGGGCTGTGGACCGACGGCGCCCGCGAGCATCTGGCGGTGGCGCCGACGCTGAGAGCCGCGACCGCCCGGCTCGACTCCGTGCGGCGCGAGCGGCTACCGGGCATCGGTGCGCGCCTCGTCGTCGCCCGCAAGCTCGACGGGTTCCCCGCGATCACATCCAGCGTGACGTTGTACGACGAGCTGCCGTGGATCGACATCGAGAACCGCATCTCCAAGACCGCCACGCTGGAGAAGGAAGCGCTGTACGTCGCTTTCCCCTTCGCCTTCACCAAGCCGACGGTCGAGGTCGAGGTGCCCCTCGGGCGCATGACCGTCGAGCAGGACCAGCAGGCCGGCAGCTGCCGCGACTGGTATTGCCATGCGCATTGGGTGTGGCTGCACGAGGGCACCGAGGGGCTGTTGTGGAGCGGACCCGACACGCCGCTCTTTACGCTGAACGACATCGTGCGCGGCCAGTGGCGCCGCCAGATCGCTCCTGATGGCACCCTGCTCGCGTATGCAATGAACAACTACTGGCACACGAACTACGCGGCGCGCCAGGGCGGTGAGTTTGTCTGCCGCTTCCGGATCTCGCTGCTCCCGCCCCCGCCTAACGCGGACGCCGCCGAGCCCGTGCGACGCGGCTGGGCGGCATGCGACCCGTTGTACGTGAGCGCGCCCTACACAAACCCGGGAGTGGGGCCGCTCGGCGCGAAGGACAGCGCGTTGTCGATTGCAGACGCGGGCGTCCTCGTGGTAGGCGCAAAGCCGGCGGACGACGGCGAAGGCGCGGTCGTCAAGTTACTCGACGTCACCGGGGTGGGTCGGAGCGTGGCCGTGTGGCCCGCCGCGTACGATTTCCGCGAAGCGCGCCGCACCAACTTGGTCGAGATGAACGGCGCGGCGATCCCCGTCGCGCCGGACCGTCGCGCGACGCTCGACCTTCCGGCTCGGGGCGTCGCCGCCGCCCGACTCTTTACACCGCGGGAGGCGGCGGGTTAACTATCGAGCCATGACCAAGCCGACGACGCTGGGCGACCTGAAGCAGACCGAATGGGGGAGCGACGTCCGCATCCGCCGGACGGTGAAGGACGAGATGCGGGAGAACCTGATCTGTCTGCTCGAGAACGGCTCGCCCTTGTTTCCCGGGATCGTGGGCTACGAGGATACGGTAATCCCGCAGCTCGTGAACGCGGTGCTCTCGCGCCACAACTTCATCCTGCTCGGCCTGCGCGGGCAGGCCAAGAGCCGCATCCTGCGGCAGCTGGTGACGCTGCTCGACGAGGAGATCCCCATCCTGGCCGGCAGCGAGGTGAACGACAATCCGTTCGCGCCCATCTCGAAGTACGGACGCGAGCTCGTGACCGAGCGGGGCGACCATGCCCCGATCGCGTGGCTGCCGCGCGACGCGCGCTTCGTCGAAAAGCTCGCCACGCCCGACGTCACCATCGCGGACATCATCGGCGACGTGGATCCGATCAAGGCCGCGCGCGGAGGGCACCTCCTCTCCGACGAGCTGACCATGCATTTTGGATTGCTGCCGCGCGCCAACCGCGCGGTGTTCGCGATCAACGAGCTTCCCGACCTCGCCGGGAAGATCCAGGTGGGGTTGTTCAACATCATGCAGGAGGGGGACGTCCAGGTGAAAGGCTACCCGGTGCGCCTCAACCTGGACGTGGCGCTCGTCTTCACCGCCAACCCCGAGGACTACACCGCCCGCGGCAAGATCATCACGCCGCTCAAGGACCGCATCGGCTCCGAGATCCTCACCCACTACCCGTACACCGTGGAGTTGGGGGTCGCGATCACGCGTCAGGAGGCATGGCTCGTGCGGACCGGCCGGCCGCTCCGGCTCCCCGACTTCATCGCGGAGCTGATCGAGCGCATTGCGTTCGAGGCACGCGAAGACAAGCGGGTGGATCGGCGCAGCGGTGTGTCGCAGCGGTTGCCGATCAGCGTGCTCGAGAACGTGGTGTCGAACGCGGAGCGGCGCACCATCCTGACGAAGGAAAAGACCGTCGTGCCGCGCATCTCCGACATCTACGCGGCGCTCCCCGCCATCACCGGGAAGCTCGAGCTGGAGTACGAAGGCGAGCTGCAGGGCCCCGAGGTGATCGCGAAGGACCTGATCCGCCGCGCCGCCGGCAAGACCTTCGAGGCGCGCGTCGGCGGCGCGAATGTGGACGACTCGGTGCACTGGTTCGACGAGGGCGGCGCCCTCAAGATCTCGATGGACGAGCGGTCGGAGACCTGCCTCAAGGGCTTCAGCGTCGTGCCCGGGTTGCTCGATGTCATCGACCAGGTGGGGCTCGCGGCGAAGAAGGATCCGGCCACGATGGTCGCGGCGTGCGAGCTGGTGCTCGAGGGCCTGGTGGCCGAGAAGCGCATCTCCCGCTCGGACGAGCTCGGCTACGTGCGGGCGCGCGCCGAGCCGAAGGGGCCGGGGTACGGGAAGACAGGAGGCGGGCCGAATCTGTTCTCTTGAGACATCAGACGTCTGACATCAGACGTCAGAGGTCATATCTGATGTCTGACGTCTGACGTCTGACGTCAGTATCTTCCCCACCGTCTCCCCCCTCGGAGCCCCCATGGGCAAGCTCGTTGCCGGCGCCGTCCTCCTCGTCATCGCCTTCTCCCTGCTGCTCGCCGCGGCGACGCTCCGCTCCCAGCGCCCTGGTCCCGTCGTCAACCTGGTGCGGCTCGCCGGCTACGTCGTCGCGGCGCTCGCTCTGGCCGTGGGTGCAGGATCGCTGCTGGTGGTGATCGACCCCGGTGAGGTCGGCGTGCGGCACGCCTTCGGATACACCGACCCCGGGCCCCTGCTCGCCGGCATCCGCTTCGTGGCGCCGTGGTCGTCGATCGAGCGCTACTCCACCCGCGAGGAGCAATGGCCCTCGCGCGGCGAGAGCGTCGAGGCGATCGAGGCGCTCTCGAGCGAGCAGATGGGGATGCACGTGGAGGTGTCGATCCGCTGGCAGATCGACCCGATGCAAGCCCCGAAGATCTTCACCGAGATCGGTGACGAGAACCAGATCCGCGGCGCGGTGCTCAACGCCATTCGCAAGGGCGTGCGCGACGGCATGGTCCAATACTCGATTAACGACATCTCCAAGCGCACGGCGATCGCGAACACCATGGAAGCGCTGGTGGATTCGGCGCTGGTGACCACGCCCCGCGCGGGCGGCGGCAAGTTTCGCATCGCCACCGTCACCGCGTTCTTCCTGCGCGACCTACAGCCGCCGGCTCAGGTGGTGCAGGCGATCAACAACAAGATCGCCCAAGAGCAGCAGATCGAGACCGAGCGGCACCGGGTGGAAGTCGCGCGGCTCCAGACCGAACAGCAACGGCTCTTGAACCAGACGCTCTCGCCCGAGGCGCTCACCAAGCAGTGGATCGAGGTCCTGCACGACATGCGCAGCTCGAGCAACCTGATCATCTTCGTGCCGACCGAGGGCGGGCTGCCCCTGCTCAACATCGGAGACCTGCGGAAGAACCTGAAGCCCTGAGCCATGGCTCCGCCGGTCATCACCATCACCCGACAGTATGCCTCGGGCGGCTCCGACATCGCCCGCCTGGTGGCGGTCGGGCTGGACTGGACGGTGATCGACAACGAGTTCGTGGACCAAGTGGCGCAGCGCGCCGGCCTGTCGGCGGCGGAGGTGGCCCAGCGCGAAGAGCGTGCCCCCGGGTTGCTCGAGCGGCTGGCGCGCACGCTCGCCGTCGCCTCGCCCGAGATGTTCATCTCGTCGGCCGCCGTGCCGCGTGTCGAGCAGGACGAGGTGGCGATCGTGCAGCTGACCGAGCGCGTGATCGCCGAGGCGGCTGCCCACGGCCGGATCGTGCTGGTGGGCCGTGGCGCGCAGGCGGTGCTGGCCCAACGGCCGGACGCCCTCCACGTGTACGTCGTCGCGTCGAAGCCGTGGCGTATGAAACACGCCGTCGAGCGTCTCGGTGTGGACCTCGCGAGCGTCGAGAAGGTGGTGGACGACATCGATCGGCAGCGCGACCAGTACGTGCGGACCTACTACGGCCGCCACCGCGACGACGCGGTGAACTACGACCTGGTGGTGAACGCCGAGCGGCTGGGGCTCGACGGCGCGGCGGCGCTGATCGTGGCGGAGGCGACGCGACGCGGGTGGAGCTGAACGCCGGGTGAGCGATCCGCTGGCGGGCCTCAAGGCGGCCCTCGCCGACCGGTACGTGCTCGAACGTGAGCTCGGCCGCGGCGGCATGGCCACGGTGTACCTCACCCACGACTTGAGGCATGATCGGCGCGTCGCCGTGAAGGTCCTGCGGCCGGAGGTCACCACCGCGATCGGCGCGGAACGTTTCCTGCGCGAGATCAAGGTGGCCGCCCGCCTACAGCACCCGCACATCCTGCCGCTCCATGACTCCGGCGTGGCGGGCGATTCCCTCTACTACGTGATGCCGTACGTCGCGGGAGAGACGCTGCGCGCACGGCTGCAGCGCGAGCGGCAGCTGCCGCTCGCGGAGGTGGCGTGGATCGCGCGCGACGTCGCCGACGCGCTCACCTACGCGCACGACCACGGCGTGGTGCATCGCGACGTCAAGCCGGAGAATATCCTGCTCGAGTCGGGCCACGCCGTGGTGAGCGACTTCGGCATCGCGCGCGCGATCGAAGCGGCCGCCACCGACCGCCTCACGGGCAGCGGGGTCGTGGTGGGCACGCCCGGCTACATGAGCCCCGAGCAGTCGACCGAAGGCGCGCCGGTCGACGGCCGCAGCGACATGTACAGCCTGGCTTGTGTCGTGTACGAGATGCTGGGCGGCGACCTGCCGTTCCAGGGCTTCTCGCCCCACGCCATCCTCGCCCGACAAGCCCTCGAGCCCGCGCCCCGCCTGCGGACCGTGCGCGATACCGTGCCAGAGGCCGTCGAGCGGGCCGTCCTCCGGGCACTGGCGCGCGCGCCCGCCGACCGCTTCGCCACGGTCGCGCAGTTCGCCGATGCGCTCGCCGAAGCGGCGCCCCCGCCGGGGAGCCAGCCGCTGCCGGCCGACCGGCCAACCCCCGCGTCTCCCGGCGCGCCCCCCCGAAAGTCGATCGCGGTGCTGCCGTTCGTGAACCTGAGTGCCGACCCCGAGAACGAGTACTTCAGCGACGGCATGACCGAAGAGCTGATCACCGCGCTGGCGCGGGTCGACGGGCTGCGGGTCGCGTCCCGGACGTCGACATTCGCCCTCAAGCGCAAAGAGCAGGACGTGCGAATGCTCGGCCGCCAGCTCAACGTCGCCACGGTCCTCGAGGGGAGCGTCCGAAAGGCTGGGTCGCGGCTGCGCATCGCCGCGCAACTGGTGGACGTGACGGACGGCTATGATCTCTGGTCCGAGATCTACGAGCGGGACGTGGCCGACGTCTTCGCCATCCAAGAAGAGATCTCCCGAGCCATCGTGGACACGCTGCGCGTCAGGCTGGCGACCGGGCAGGCGTCGACCCTCGTCGAGCCTCACACGGACAACGTCCAGGCGTATACCGCGTACCTGAGAGCGCGATACTTCTGGCGCCGGAAGTCGGCGAACGGCCTGCGGAAGTGCATCGAGTACTTCGAGCAGGCCATCGCCGCGGACCCCGCGTACGCCCTGGCATACGCGGGCCTCGCCGACACCTACATCTCGCAGGGTTACGTCGGCTTCGTTCCGCCGAGCGAGGCGTTCCCCCGCGCGCGCCGCGCCGCGGAGCGGGCCCTGGTGCTGGACGACACGCTGGCGGAGGCGCACACCGCAGCTGCCTGCGTGAGCATGTTCTACGACTGGGAGTGGCAGCGCGCCGAGCGGGGTTTCCAGCGGGCGCTTGCGCTCAAGCCGCGGTATCCGGTGGCTCGCTTCTGGTACGCGTGCTACCTCGCGGCGCGCGGGCGCCCTGAGGACAGCGTGGCCGAGGTGCTGCGCGCGCACGAGCTGGCGCCGCTCTCGCTCATCACCACCGCGAACCTGGGGCTCGCGCTGTACTTCGCGCGCCGCTACGACGAGGCGATCACCCAATGCCGCAAGGTGATCGAGGCCGAGCCCGCGTTCTTCCTGGCGCATACGGTCCTGGGCCTCGCCTGTGCGCACCGCTCGCTGCACGCGGACGCAGTGGCTGCGTTCCAGCACGCCATCACCTTTTCCGGCGGCATTCCCTACGCGGTAGCGGGGCTCGGCTACGTGTACGCTCTGGCGGGCCGGCGCGAGGACGCCCAGCAAGTGCTCGCGGATCTGCGCGAGCGCGCAGCGCGCGAGTACGTGTCGTCGTTCTGCTACGCGATGGTGCACATCGGCCTGCTGGACACCGAGCTGGCGCTCGCCGCCCTGGCGCGGGCCTGCGACGAGCGCTCCAACTGGCTCGCGTACTTGAAAGTCTGGCCTATCCTCGACCCGCTCCGCGGGGACGCACGGTTCGATGGCTTGCTCGGGCAAGTCGGACTGGGCTGAGCGCGTCACGCTGGTCGGCCTGCTGCTCCTGGGATGCGGGCGCGGCGCCGTGCTGCCGGCAGGCGCCCCACCCCTCGCCGAGCTGCCCTTCGACTTCTCCGGAGGCTTGATCTACCTGCGCGGCGTCGTCAACCGCGATTCCGCCTGGCTCATTCTCGACACCGGCACCTCAAAGACCGGGGTCGATCGGGAGTGGGCGTGGACCGTCGGGGCCGTTCCCGTGATGGCCCCCGGGGCGGCCCCACAAGCGGCGGAGACGGTCGCGACCGCTCTCCTGGACACGATTCGGCTGGGTGGCCTGGAGCTGCGGAACTACCCCGTCGCTCTTTACCCGCTCCGAGCCGTCAGCGAAGCGAGCGGGCGGCCGGCGCAGGGCTTCCTGGGTCACGATTTTCTCGAGCAATTCACGCTGGAAATCGACTACCGCGAACAGCGCGTGCGGTTGTACGACCCGGCTCGCTACCGCTACGCCGGCTCCGGCACGGTCGTACCGTTCGCGTCGGAGGGCGACCACCCGCTGCTGCGCGGATATATCACCGTGGCGGGCGGGCGCCCGATACCGGCCCGCCTGCTACTTGATACGGGGGCGTCTGGCCTGTGCCTGATCCTCACCCTCCCATTCGTGGAGCAGCACGGCCTCGCGCGGGACCGACGGGCGATCGAGGCCCCGATCGGTACCGGGCTGACGGGGCCACTCCACGGACGGATCGTGCGCCTGCAGGGGCTGCGGATCCCCGGCGTGACGGTCGCCTTCCCCACGACCGGCCTCGGGGGCGAGCGCAAGGGCTTCCTCGCCCGCACCGACCTGGACGGCATCCTCGGCAACCCCCTGTTCGAAGACTCGCGCCTGATCGTGGACTATGCGCGGCACCGGGTGATCATCGAGCCCGCCACTCGCGCAGGCTCGCGCTGCGATTACGACATGAGCGGCTTGCGGCTGACCGCAGCAGGGCCCGACCTGCGGCGCATCATCGTGGACTACGTCGTGCCGCGCAGCCCGGCCGCAGATGTAGGAATCCGGGTCGGCGACGAGCTGTTGCGCTTCGACGGACGCCGCGCCAGCGACGTGGAGTTGAGCGACGTGCGGCGAGCGCTGCGCGTCGACGGCGCCGTGCGCCTGCTCCAATTGCGACGCGATGCCGACACGATACGGGTGACGCTCACGCTGCGGCGTCTACTGTAGCGGCCCCCCCCCGGCTACCACCCCCCTACACCGTCCGCCGCAGCTCCGGCACCCGCCACGCCGCGACCGCCACGGCGAGTGCCGTCGCCGCGCCCCCGAGCGCTACCGCCGCCGGGGTCCCGATCCGCTCAGCCAACGTTCCCACCTCGAAGGCGCCCAGCGGCGCGAGGCCGACGAAGACGAACGAATAGAACCCCATCACCCGCCCGCGCAGCTGATCCGGCACGATCGTCTGGATCGTCGCGTTGGCGAGGGCGTTGTTGACGATCATCGTGCCCCCGGTGACGGCGAGCAGCACGACGGACAGGGTGTACGCTCTTGAGAGCGCGAACGCCACGAGCAGCACGCCGAACGAGGCGCCCGCCACGATGAGCGTTGGGCCTTTCCGGATGCGCCGGTCTAGCGTGGCGACGCCGAGTGCCCCGAGCAGCGCGCCGATCCCCACCGCGGTCATCATCACGCCGTACCCCGCCGCGCCACGGTGCAGCACGTCGCGCGCGAACACGGGCATCATCACCAAGTAGGGAAATCCGAAGATGCTGAACAGCGCCATCAAGACGACCACCGTCGCCACGCGGCGGTCGCCCCGGATGAACGCGACGGCTTCACGCAAGCCCACCCAGGCTGAGTCCGTCCGGGGGCGGGCCGCGTAGGGCGGCAGCCGCATCGCCAGGAGCCCCGCGATCACGGCGAGGTAGCTCACCGCGTTCAGGAAAAAGCAGATCCCGACCCCGAACGCGCCGATCAAGGCCCCGGCCACGGCGGGGCCCAGCAAGCGCGCCGCGTTGAACACCGAGGAGTTCAACGCGATCGCATTCATGAGATCTTCCTTGTCCACCAGCTCGACGATGAAGGCCTGGCGGGCCGGGATGTCGAACGCGTTGACCACCCCGAGGAACGCGGCGAGCGCGGCCACCTGCCAGACGGCCACCGCCCGGCTCCACACCAGCGCGGCGAGCGCGAACGCCGGCAGCATGGAGAGCGCCTGCGTGATGATCACGAGGCGGTGCTTGTTGACGCGGTCGGCGACGATCCCTCCGTAGATCGTGAGCAGCAGCACGCCGAGCGAGCCGAGCGCGGAGACGAGACCGACGTAGAAGGGGGAGTTCGTCAGCTCGAGGACCAGCCACCCCTGGGCGACGTTCTGCATCCACGTGCCGATGAGGGAAACGCCCTGTCCGAAAAAGAACAACCGGAAGTTGCGGTGGGTGAACGCCCCGAATCGCACCGCGCGCACGGCTTCGTCCATTGCGGGAAAGCTCGCCGCCGCCCGATATTTGGGGTAGGGAGCCAATGCGCTACACGACCTACAGTCGCTATCTCCCCGAGCTGGCCGACACAGTCAACCTCCAGGCCTTGCTCGATCAGCTCGCGGATTTCCTCCTCCAGTCGGGCTTCGCCGGAGGCGCGTACTCCCATCCCTTCTGGGGCGAGTTCGGTGAGGACGAGGCGGACCGCTCGCTCGACGCGCTGCGCCAGGCCATCCTCCAGGCGCTGATGGAGTCGGGGCAGCTCACCCCCGAGATGCTCAAGTTGCTGCGGGGTGAATCCACCGGAGATGCCGAGCGGGATGCCGAGCTGCAACGCCAGCTCTCGGAGCTGCTCGACAAGATCGTCCAGAAGCTGATCGAAGACGGCTACTTGAACGTCACCGAGGCGCCCAAGGTGCCGGCGGGGCAGCAGCCCCTCTTCGGGCCGGGCGGGATGGCGAAAGAAGCCGCGCAGCAGGTGCAGTTCAACCTCACTGAGAAGGGCATCGATTTCCTCGGCTACCGCACCTTGAAGCATCTCCTGGGGAGCATCGGCAAGTCGAGCTTCGGCGCCCACGACACCGAGCACCTCGCCACCGGGATCGAAGCCGAGGCCGTCAGCAAGCCGTACCAGTACGGCGACACGCTCAATCTCGACGTGAACGCCACCCTGACGAACGCGCTGCAGCGCGAAGGGCTCGGCGTGCCGATCAACCTCGAGTACGACGATCTGATGGTGCACCAGGCCGAATACCGCTCATCCTCGGCGACCGTGCTGATGCTCGATTGCTCGCACTCGATGATCCTGTACGGGGAGGACCGCTTTACACCGGCGAAGAAGGTGGCGCTCGCGCTCACGCACCTGATCCGCACGCAGTTCCCGGGGGACACGCTGCGCGTGGTGCTGTTCCACGACACCGCCGAGGAGATCCCGCTCGCCCAGCTGGCGCGCGCCCAGGTTGGGCCGTACCACACCAATACCGCGGAGGGCCTCAAGCTGTCGCGACGGATGCTCATGTCCCAGCGCAAGGACATGCGGCAGATCATCATGATCACCGACGGGAAGCCGTCGGCGCTCACGCTCCCCGACGGCAGGATCTACGTGAACTCGATGGGGCTCGACCCCCAGATTCTCCAGGCCACCTACCGTGAGGTCGCGCTGTGCCGTCGCTCGGGGATCCTGATCAATACCTTCATGCTCGCCCGCGATAGGAGTCTGGTCGAGTTCGTGAAGAAAGTGAGCGCCATCTGCCGGGGGAAGGCGTACTTCACGAATACGATGACGCTGGGGCAGTTCATCCTGATGGACTTCATGCGGCGGAAGACGCGACGGGTGTCGTAGCGGCGCGTGGCATGACCAGGTGGCGGTTGGCCGCCGCGCTGCTCCTGACAGGGTGCCAAGCATCGGTCGCGCCCGTCATTCCGCCCGTCGCCTCGGTCCTCATCTCCCCGGACACCGCGACCGTCATCGCGCGCGCCACTCTTCAGCTGCAAGCCGTACTGCTCGATTCGTCCGGTCATCCCCTGAGCGGGCGCGCGGTCCATTGGACCAGCTCCGATCCCTTCCTCGCGACCGTGTCGTCCACGGGCCTCGTCACCGGCGTAGGCCACGGCCCCGTGATCGTCACCGCCACAGCAGAGCAGAGGAGCGGCACGGCGCACCTCACCGTCTTCGCGCCCGTCGCGTCGGTGACGGTGGACCAAGGCGACCAGACCATCGTCGTCGGAGGAGCGGTGCAGCTGTCGGCCACGCCCCACGACTGGCGCGGGGTCGCGCTCGCCGCGCGAGTCGTCTCCTGGTCCAGCTCAGACGCGGGGACCGTCGCCGTCACGCCCGCGGGCGTCGCGACTGGGCACGCACCGGGCACCGGCGTGCTCACGGCGACGAGCGAGGGGCAGGCTGGATCCGCCACGATCACGGTGGCGCTCCTCGAACTCCGCGAGCTCGCTCCCGGGCTTTCCACCCACACCTGCGGCCTGACGCGAGCCGGCGCGACGTTCTGCTGGGGAAGCGATGCCTACGGGCAGCTCGGCAACGGCCCCGGGGGCGACAATGCCACGGCCGTCCTGACCAAGGGAGACCATACCTTCGCCACCGTGAGCGGCGGCGGTCGGTTCACCTGCGGGGTGGTCACGGGCGGGGCCGCCTACTGCTGGGGCAGCGGATCGCGCGGACGGCTCGGGAACGGATCGGTCGCCGGGAGCCCAATACCGGTCGCGGTCGCGGGCGGGCTGGACTTTCGGACACTCTCCGCCGGGTTCAGCCACGCCTGCGCGCTCACCGACGACGGCGCCGCCTACTGCTGGGGCGACAACGGCACGTGGCAGCTCGGCACGGTGACGCTCAAGCTCGGCCTGACGCCGAGCCACGTGGTCGCCCACGTGTCGTTCAGCACGATCGCCGTCGGGGACGGCTTCACCTGCGCCCTCGCGGTCCAAGGCGAGACCTATTGCTGGGGGAACAACCAGGCCGGTCAACTCGGCAGCCCCGGGGCGTTGATGAGCGCGGAGCCCCTCCTCGTTCAGGGTACGCCGGCGTTCACCGAGCTCGGGTCCGGCGCGCGCCACAGTTGCGGCGTGACAGCGGACGGCGCTGCGTACTGCTGGGGCGACAATCGCTCGGGCGAGCTGGGCGGTGGCTCGACGCGCCCCACGCCGACGCCCGTCCCCGTCGCGGGCGGGCTGACGTTCAGCACGATCAGCACGGGGCTCGACTTCACCTGCGGTGTGACGATCGACGACGCCGTGTATTGCTGGGGGGATGACAGCGGCGGTCAGCTCGGCACCGCCGCAGCTCTCGAGGCGTGCGACGGCCGACCGTGCAGCAGTGTGCCGCTCCCGGTGTCGGGTGGACTCAGGTTCGCGTCGGTCGCTGCGGGGGACACGCACGCCTGCGGACTCACCACCGCGAGCCTCGCGTACTGCTGGGGACGCAACTCGAGCGGCCAGCTCGGCGACGGGACGACCACGGACCGCCCGGCTCCGGTCCGGGTGCTGGGCCAGCCGTAAGCCGGCCGGCGCTACGGCAGTGCCGCCGCGTACACCATCCGTGACAGGTCCGCCACCAGGTTGTACGCGACGCTGTCCTGCTTGATCCCCCCCGTCAGCACCACCAAGACGTAGCTCCCGCCCGTC
>MNIR01000004.1 GCA_001919865.1 Gemmatimonadetes bacterium 13_1_20CM_4_69_16
CCGCCGCAAGCGCCACAGTACAGAGGAACGCGTTCAGCCCCCACGGTGTCGCGCGCAGCAGCGCGTCGCCCGCGATCCCCAGGACGGCGCCCGTAGCCAAGACCTCCAGGCCGAGCCTGGTTCGGTCGGTGAGCGCGCTCATCCCGCCGCCGCCTCCGGCAAGCCGCCGAAGCGGCGCTGGCGCGAGTGGAAGGCGCGCAGCGCGTCCGTCAGGTCGGCCGCGGAGAAGTCGGGCCACATCGTCTCCGTGAAGTACAGCTCCGCGTAGGCACACTCCCACAGCAGGAAATCGGACAGGCGCTGCTCACCGCCGGTGCGGATCAGGAGATCCACATCGGGGAGCGTCTCACCGGCCGCGATTGCCGCGCGGGCCGAGTAATCCACGGCGAGGCGGAGTCGCAGCGCGGTTCCGGCGCCGGTCGCCAGCTCGGCCGCCCGGATGGCGGTGACGAGCGGGGCGGGGAGCCGGTCGCGCCGGCCGATCACGTCGAGGCGAACGCGGTTCTGGAGGAGGCGGGGCGTCTCGCTGCGCAGGTAGCGAGCGAACAGCCGCATCAATGCCGCCACCTCGCCCGGCGGGCGCTTCCAGTTGTCGGATGAGAAGGCGAACAAGGTGAGCGCGGCGACGCCAGCGTCGGGGGCCGCCTCCACGACGCGGCGGACGGCGTCGGCGCCGGCGCGGTGGCCGGCGGCGCGCGGCAGGCTGCGGCGGGCGGCCCAGCGGCCGTTGCCGTCCATGATGATGGCGACGTGAAGAGAAGTACTTTGCAGCATAAAGTTTTGCCTCAAAAAAAATTTCCCGTCAGCCTTGGCGGGTCGCGCGGATCAGGGCTTCCATGTGGTCGAGGTAACGCTCCAAGGCCCGACGCCCCGCCGCCGTCAGCCGATACTCGGTCTTGGGCACGCGGCCCTCGAACGACTTGCTGCAGGTGACGTACTGCGCCTCCTCGAGCTTCCGGGCGTGGACGCTCAGGTTGCCGTCCGTGGTCTTGAGCAGCGCCTTCAGCTCGTTGAACGTCAACGCGTCGTTCACCGCGAGCGCGCTCACGATGCCCAGGCGCACCCGCTCGTGGATCAGCCGATCCAGCTCCGCCGCCCGCACGCCGATCCGCTCGCGGCGCGGCGCGTGCTCGACGGCCTCTGTTTTCCTGATCGCTCCCGACTTAGCCACCGTACCTCCTCGCAATGAGGGTGCCGAAGGCGACGTGGAGCCCACCGAATCCCGCCGCCAAGAGCCAGTTCCCCCAGGCGGGCGGGCCCAGCAGCGCCGCCGCGCCTACCAGCATGAAGCACAGGCCCATCACCGGGACCACGCGCACCGAGAATGCGCCGCCCGTCACGAAGCCCGTCCCGTACAACAGCAGCCAGGTGCCGGGCAGCGCGTACGCGAGGCCGGCGCGGTACAGCACCACTGTGAGCAGGCCGCCGGCCGCCATCGGGGAGATGAAGCTCAGCCAGAAGCGCCGCCCCGGGCCGGAGAGAATCGGGTCGTTGCCGGCGTACGCCTTCCGGACCATGGCCCACCCGCCGATGGCGAGCGCCACGACCGCCTCCCCCAACCAGGTCACGAGCCACAGCTCGCGCGTGGGTTGCCGCGCGGCCAGGAGCGCCGCGGCGAGCGCCGTCGCGCCCACCGCGACCTGGCCCCACCCCGGCACCGCCGTGAACGAGCCGGCGCGCTCCATCGTCTGGCGGATGTAGCGCAGGTCGTCGACGGCGCGGTCGTGCAGCGGACGCGGGGACGCCATAGCGGCAACGATAGCAGGGCGGCCGGCCACTGTCAAGTACTTTGCACAGCAAAGTCAGTAGGCTTAGCGCCGTGCGCGTCTACATCTCCGTGGACATGGAGGGCATCGCCGGTGTCGTCCATGAATCCCAAACGGATCCCGTCGACCCGAGGGCCACCGCGGAATACGCCCGCTTCCGGCGGCTGATGACCGCGGAGGCGAACGCCGCCGTCGAGGGAGCCCTGGCAGCCGGCGCCACGAAGGTGCTCGTGAACGATAGCCACTGGTTCATGCGCAACCTGCTGGCCGAAGAGCTGCATCCTGGGGCGGAGCTCCTCTCCGGCGATCCCAAGCCGAGCTCCATGGTGCAGGGGATCGAAGACGGCTTTGACGCCGCGCTGTTCATCGGCTACCACGCCCGTGCCGGGACGCGCAACGCCATCCTCGACCACACCTATGCCGACCGGGTCGCCGAGGTGCGGTTGAACGGCCGTGCCGTGGGAGAGCTCGGTCTCAACGCGGCGCTCGCGGGCGCCCACGGCGTGGCCGTCGCCCTGGTGAGCGGTGATGCCGCGCTCGCCGCCGAGGCGAAGCAGCTGCTCGGAGACGCCGTCACGACGGTGGTGGTCAAGCAGGCCGTGAGCCGCCACGCGGCCCGCAGCGTCGCGCCGGCGGTCGCCTGCCGGATGATCCGCGAGGGGGTGGCGGGTGCGCTCAAGCGCAAGCACACGCCCTTCGTGGTTGGGCCGCCGGTGACGATCGAAGTGGATTTCGCCATGACGATCCACGCCGACATGGCGGAGCTGTGTCCAGGGGCGGTGCGGAGCGGCGGGCGGACGGTCGCGTACACGCACCACGACAGCGACGAGCTGTTCCGCGCGTGGCGCGCCATGCTGAACCTGTCGGGGGTCGTCTCGTAGCCCGGTTTCTTACCACGCCGTTTCCGCGTACAATACCCGTCCACATGGTACGCCCGACCGTCATCCTCAGTCTCGCCCTCGCCGTCAGCGGCTGCGGGCACAGCACCCCGTTCCAGTCAGGGGATACCCGGTCGAACCAGCCGTTCAGCGGTGGCTCACCGCGCCGCGTCACCTATAACCTCGGCGAAGACCGCGCGCCTGCGTGGCTACCCGACGAGTCCGGCTTTGTCTACTCGTTCGAGCGCACCGATCGCCCCGACCACGATCGCTGTCTGGCGTGGCTGCCACCGGACGGGGGCCGGATCGTGCGCACCATGTGCGACCGCATTCCCGCGGCGGACGACTCGACTGACAGATGGACGGAACCCGCTGTGAACGCGTCCGGGGACATGGTATTCGTCGCGCTGAGCTCGCAAATCGGTGACGTCGCTCCGCGGGGTGGTGCAGTGGTGCTCTCTGCTCCCGGGGGCGCGGCGCCGGACCGGGTGCTGGAGGCCGTGCCGTACCTCGGGCCGGACGGCGCGTTCCGGCAGGTCGCGCAGCTGCGCTGGCTCGGCTCCGATGTGCTGGTATACCTGGCGCAGCGGGTCGGTTACGTGGCGCCGTGCCGCGGCTGCGAGCTCGACACTGTGCGCACCGGGGTCGAGCTCGCCACGCTCGACCGGAGTCTCCCGACGCCCGCCCCGGTTGTGCTGCCGGGGACGCAGAACGCGTCCTCCGTCGCGGCCGGCGAAACCGCCGACGTGATCTACTACACGCTGAGTGGCGACTCGCGCGTGTTCCGGCGCGTGCTCTCGTCCGGGGCGGACTCGGTGGTGCACGACTTCGGCACTGTGGGCATCGCGCGCGATGTGCAGGTAGTGGGGCGCCGTCTCGTGGCCGTCGTCGGGGGCGACGTCCGGTTTGCTTACGACTCCGTGCTCGGCTACCTCGTGCAGCGTGACGGCGGAGGGGTGTTACGCCTCGTCGACCTCTCGAGCGGCGCTGATGTCGCGCTCTCCGGCGGGACGCAGCTGTTCCATCGGCCCGCCCTGTCCCCCTCGGGGACGCGCCTCGTGGTGGAGGCGGTGGTGGGAAGGAGCGCGGACCTATGGGAGTTCGATCTGCCATGACGCGACGGGCGCTCCTGACGGTCCTCGCCTTCTTGGGCGTGGGGATCGCGCCAGTCGCGGCCCAGAGCGGCGGTGCGATCGCGGGCCGAGTGCAGGATGCCGTCAGCGGACGACCGCTCGAGGGTGTGCTCATCGTGGTGGACAGCGGGCCGCGGGGGGCAGTCAGCGACGCCGCCGGCAGCTACCGCATCCGGGAGGTGCACAGCGGCTGGCACCGGGTCCGCGCATCGCAGATCGGCTATCAGGGTGCAGAGCGGGACAGTGTGCTGGTGCAGGCGGGCGCGGCCGTCACCATCGACTTCGCGCTCCAGCCGCAGGCCGTCGCCGTGCCTCCGGTCACCGTGCAGGCGCGGCCCGACGTCGTGCTCGACCCGCTCGCCACGGCCACGACGCAGCGGATCTCGGGTGCGGAGCTGCGACGGCTCCCCGTCTCGAGCGTGGACGAGGGGATCGCGCTGTCCGCCGGGACGGTCGGGGAGAGCTACCGCGGCGGCCGGTTGGGGGAGCAGGCGTTCATCCTGGACGGGCTGGGGATCAAGAACCAGCTGGACGCTTCGACCGGCTCGCTGGGCCTCCGGCTCCCGCCGGACATCCTCGAGGAGGCGTCTCTCGTCACCAACGGCTTCTCGGCGCGCTACGGTCAGGCGCTCTCAGGGCTCATCAACGTGGTCACGCGGGACGGGGGCGACCGCTGGCGCGGTCGCGCCGCCTACGAGACCGACCGCGCGGTCCCCGACGGGTGGGACTACGGCCTCGACCGGCTGGTGGCCGTGGCGGACGGACCGCTCGGTCGGGGGATCCGCGTGTTGGGCGCGTTCGACGCGACGGGACGGCTGGACGCCGATCCCGTGAGCGCGCCGGCCCCGAGCGACGCGCGCGATCCACGGAGCGCACGCCCGTGGCTCCTCCCGCACAACAGCGGCGAGACCTACGACGCCGCCGGGAAACTCACGCTCCCGATCGGCAGTCGCGAGACGCTCCGGCTGTTCGGCCTGCGATCTGTCGAACAGCGCCTGCTGTACGACCCGGCGTTCAAGTACGACGTGCGCTTCGCGCCGGCGCGACGCGTCAGCGGCACGCTGGCAAGCGCGCATTGGCAGCACGTCTCCGGACCCCGCACCGACCGGCCGCTGGTGCTCGATCTGCGGGCAGGCTACTTCACGCGCCAGTTCTTGCGGGGGACGGCGGCCGATCCGGTGCGATATCGATTCGGCGCGTTCACCGGCCAGAGCCTCCACATCGTCGGCGAGGAGGTGGCGCGGGCGCAGGACACGGCCGGCGCGCGCGCCGCGATGCCTGGACTGCTGCCGCCGAACTTCTCCTCCAGCACGCCGTGGGGCGTATCGGCGTTCTTCCTGGGTGACGGATCGCGGGGCGAGGTCGCCTGGAATCGCTTCCGCGAGCTGCGTGGCCAGCTGGACGCGAACCTCGGGCTGGGCCCGAACGCGGACCTCTACTTCGGCGGGGCGGTCGTCGGCCAACGGGTGCAGACCTTCGAGCGGACGCGCGGCTTCCTTCCCGTGGGCGACAGCGTGCCGCCCGCGACGACGTCCGATTTCTCCCCGATCAGCGCGGCGGCGTACGCCGAGTCGCAGCTGCGCTGGAGCGATCTCGGGCTGACCCTCGGTCTGCGCTACGATCAGTTCGATCCCCGGGCCACGATCCAGCGGGGGCGCCTCGGCCCGCGGCGCAGCGTGTCGCCGCGTTTCGCGGTTTCGACGGTGCTGCGTGGCGCCACCTTCGTCGCGAGCTGGGGCCGTTTCAGCGCGGCGCCGGACTTTCAATACCTCGTCGACGCCGCCTTCGACGACACCGCGCGCACCGGCCGGTTCCGCCGTGGTAACGCGGACCTCGGGTTCGAGGAGGCGACGCAGTACGAGTTCTCGGTGCGGGCGCGGCCATCGCCCCGCACGTCGCTTCGGGTCAATGTCTACGTCAAGCGGCTGGACGGCTTGGTCGCCTCCGTCCCGCTGGGCGTGGATCCCGATTCCGCGATTTTCGGGAACGCCGATTTCGGCTCGGTGAAAGGCGCCGAGTTGATCTTCGAGCGGGAGCGACGGGGTTGGTGGGGCGTGCGGGCGTCCTACACGCTGCAGTCGGCCACGGCTACCGCTACGAACGCCTACCAGCTGCTCAAGCGCATCCGCATCGACACGCTCACCGGCGACACCATCAACCCCGCGCGCGTCGAGTTCCCGCTCGACTACGACCGGCGGCACAGCCTCACCGTGATCCTCCAGGCCCGGATCCCGGACTCGATTCGCGCCCCCGCCCCCGGGCGGTCCGTGCTGGCAGGGCTGGAGGGCGCGGCGATCATGCGCTACGGCTCGGGACTTCCGTTCACTCGTACCAACGCGACCGGGGACACGCTGCTGGGTCTGCCCAACAGCTGGCGGCTGGCATCTCAGTGGACGGTGGACGTGCTGCTGCGCCGGCCGCTCACGCTGTTCGGGCGCGCGGGGGGCGGCCTCTACCTCGACGTGCGGAACCTGCTCAACCGACGGAACGTGGTGGCGGTGCGGCGCGATACGGGGCAGCCGACGCTCGGCGATGGCGCAATTCAGGCCATGGCGCAGCGGGCCTACGCCGCGCACCCGGAGCCGATCCCGTACGAGTCCCCGCGCTATCGGGACTGGGCGGATCTCGACCGGGACGGCTACGTCGCCGGGCCTGGAGAGCTGATGCCGCTGTACGTCGCGGCGGCGCGCGATTTCACGCAGCCGCTGTTCGCGTATGGACCGCCGCGGCTGGTGCGGCTGGGCATGGAGCTGGTCTTCTAGGGCGACGTTTTCCCACCCTGAGCGGGTGGGCTGGGCGGGCGCCGTAGCTTGAACAGCTCGAGCGACCGCGCCAGGATCCCGATCCCTGCCGAGTCCCCCGCGCGGCGCGGCACGGCGCGGTAGATCAGGATCACGAGGATCCACGTGATCCAGCTCGACCGTTCGCTCCAGGAGAGGCCGCGCAGCATCAACCACGGTTGTGTGTAGGCGGCCGTCCACGGCTCCCACTCGCCCTGCGCGAGGGCGATCGGCCGCGCGATCACGTGGTTCGCACGGTAGCCGTGCGCGCTCGGGCTCGAGAGGTTCCACACGCACGTGACCTTGCCCCAGCCGTGGTTGTCGCTGGCGCCGACGACGAGGAGGTCGTGCTGCGCGGCGAGCTGCAGCACCCGCGCACGCTGGGGCTGGGGGAATCCGATGGCCTTGGGTGCGCAGTTCACGATCTCGAAGCCGTCCACGCCGGCCGCGACAAAGTCGTCGAGATCGCTCCAGTGGCTGACCCAATACTCGGGCAGCGACGCGAGCCCGAGCGCGCCCTGGCGGTGCAGCTCGGCGAACAGCCGGAGCATCGAGCGTGTGTCCCGGTTGTACACACTCCGGTCGATCGGGGCGACCGCGCCGATCGCGACGATGTGCTGCCCGAAGACGCTCCACTCGACGCCCGGCAGCAGGCGGATCGGCTCATCGATCGTCTGATTGAAGACGACGTTGTGGTCGGTGACGTACGACGCCTCGAAGCCCTGCGCGGCGTGCCAGGCGGCGAGGTCCGCGAGCTGCCAGCCCGGCCGGCCATCGTGCGAGGCCGCCGTATGGGCGTGGTAGTCGAGCACCGTCACCGACGAGTCGGACGTGACGAGCGCCGGCACGGGCCGTGGGAGCAGCACCGCGCCGACACCCAGCAGCACGATCGCGAGCGGCCCGATCACGGCACGACCGAGCCGCCGTCCGAGGCTGCCGCGGCGCAGGGCGCCCCACGCGCCGAGCGCGATCACCCACACGGCGAGAAACGCCCGCGCGCGCGCGAGACTGAGAAACGTCAGCGCGTCCAGCACGTTCGACAACGGCGCCAGCATCGTGTAGGTGGTGGGACGCACCAGATCGGCACCCGCCGGGACCGTGCCGGTCACCGCGTCCAGCAGCGGCGGCAGCGGTTGCAGGCCGGAGACGATGAGCAGCACGAGTAAGCCGAGGGCGATCGGGTGGCGGCGTAGGAGGTTCACTCGTACAATCTTGGGTATGAGAGCGATGGACGCTACAGTTCGACGCCTGCTGGTGTCGAGCCTCGCCGTGCTGGGGCTCGGCTGCAAGAAGCTGTCGCCCGTCGGGAAGCCGCCGGCCGACGCCGGGACGGTGGTGACGGTTTACGTTCCGCCGGATGCCGTCGACCGGTTGATGGGTCGCCTGACCGCGATTGCGGCGCGCCACCAATGGGCGCTGTCGGTGCGCACCGATGCCGCCGCGCTGGCGGAGGCGGACCTCGTCGTCGCCGACTCGGC
This sequence comes from Gemmatimonadetes bacterium 13_1_20CM_4_69_16, assembly GCA_001919865.1. Taxonomy (GTDB): domain Bacteria; phylum Gemmatimonadota; class Gemmatimonadetes; order Gemmatimonadales; family GWC2-71-9; genus 20CM-4-69-16. Next base: position 8,036 of record MNIR01000004.1, read on the forward strand.
CGGTGCGCTCGTCGGTCGGCTGCGGCCGGGCTCGCCGGCGGCGGCGCAGGCGCGGCAGCTCGTGGACGCGGCGCTGCGGTGATCCGCTTCGACCGCATCCCCGACCTCGTCTTGGGTCCGCTCGCCGGGCGTCCCGAGGCGGACTGGTACAAGGCCCCACCGGGAAAATGGTGCGCAGCGCAGATCGTGCAGCACCTGGCGATCGGGATCGACGGCAGCGGCCGCGTGTTCGAGTCGCGGCGGGCACATCCGCCGATGCGTCGCCGATCTCGGACCCTGCGGCAGCTGCTCGGCGACCTCGTGATGCTGCGACTGGGCTGGATGCCGTCCGGCTTCCGAGCGCCTCCCGTCACCCGTCCGGTAGAGCGGCCCGAGCCGGCCGTGGTGGAGCGGCAGCTGCGCGACGGGGTGGCGCGATTCCTGGCGCTCGAGCGCCAGCTACTGCCAGCCCGCGCTTCCGACTTGTTCGTCAAGCATCCGCGGCTGGGTGATCTGACGCTGCCGGAGTGGCTGCGCTTCCACGCCTTGCACAGCGCGCATCACGCTGGGCAGATCCGCGCGCGGCTCGCATCGTGAGCCGGAAAAAGAAGGACAAGCTGACCGTCCGAGTGCCGAATCCGCGCGCTCCCGTCAAAGAGCGTTTGAAAACCCCGTCGCACAAGGTGCATCGCCACGCCAAGCAGTATCGCCGGCGCCCGAAGCATCGACTTCCCCTCGGCGACGCGGATTAGCGGGAGGCGGTGGTCCTCAAGACGACGCAGCATGCGCCCGGCTGCGGATCGAGCTCGGCCCGCACGCGCCGTGCCGCCGCGCCCTTCAGCACGCCTTCGAGCAGCGCGAGGTTCATGCCGCAGACCAGCGGCCGGCATTGGTTGGCGAGTGCTTCGAAGGGGCAATTGCGGAGTCGGATGTCACCGTTGACCCGTGCGGGCTCGTAGCCGCAGGCGTCGAGTACCGCCAGCGCTCCGGAGAGTACGCGGTCACGTCCCTGGCCGCCGCGCGCCCGCCGCGTCGCGGCGCCGAGACCGTGGCCCACGGCGCTGGCGGCGCGGCGGAGGGCGCGCCCGGCGGCGGGCGATCCCGCTGCGGTGAGGGCCTGCGCCAGCAACCGGCCGGCGAGCTCGTAGCGGCGCCGCGGGAGCGTGAAGTCGACCTGACGGGTGGAGCGGCGGTACAGCTTCGCGGGGCGGCCGGCACCGGGGCCGCGGCGCCCGGTCAGCCGGCGGTAAGACGTCTCGAGCAGGCCCTGCTGGACGAGCTTGTCGAGATGGAAGGCGGCGAGGGCGCGCGAGATCCGCAGCGCCCGCGCCGCCTCATCGCGCCCCACCTCGCGGCGCCGGCTGGAGACGTAGAGATAAAGACCCCTCCGTGCCGGTTCGTGCAACGACGCGATCGCCGCGATCTGGCGCTCGAACTCCGACCCGTGCATGCCGAAATGTATATGATGTGGGCGCCACTGTCACAGCGGCCCCGACGAAGATCCAGCGCTCTAACCGCAGCGTACATTATTGTTAGACCGAGATGCCCGACTACACCTACCTGATCATCGGCGGCGGGATGACCGCGGACGCGGCGACGGCCGGCATCCGCGACGCCGATCCGGCCGGCAGCATCGGCCTGATCGGCGCCGAGCCGCACCCGCCCTACAACCGCCCGCCGCTCTCGAAGGCATTGTGGAAAGGGGAGTCGGAAGACACCATCTGGCGCACCGGGGCGAAGACGGCCGCGCAATTGCACCTCGGGCGGCGGGTGGTGAGCGTCGACGCCACTGGGCGCCGGGTCACGGACGACCGCGGCGCGGTATACGGCTACCGCAAGCTGCTGCTCGCGACCGGCGGCTCGCCGCGGCGTCTGCCGCTCGAGACCGAACAGATCGTCTACTACCGGACGCTCGACGACTACCGCCGGCTGCGACCCCTGGCCACCGAGCCGCTGCGCTTCGCGGTGATCGGCGGCGGCTTCATCGGGAGCGAGGTGGCGGCCGCGCTGCGACTGCAGGGCCGGGACGTCGTGATGCTAATCCCGGAGGCCGGGGTGGGAGCGCGTGTGTTTCCGGCAGACCTGTCTCGCTTCCTGGTCGAGTACTACGGCGAGAAGGGCGTCACCATGCGGGTCGGGGAGGGGATGGCGGGCCTGGAGCGACGCGCCGGCAAGTGCGTCGTGCGAACCACCACGGGGCAGGAGCTCACGGCCGAAGTGGTGGTCGCGGGCCTCGGGATCCAACCCAGCGTGGAGCTGGCGGAGCAAGCTGGCCTGCGTGTCGGCAACGGCATCGAGGTCGACGAGTTCTGTCGCTCGAGCCACCCCGACATCTACGCCGCCGGCGACGTGGCGAGCTTCCATAACCCGGCCCTCGACGCGCGCATCCGGGTGGAGCACGAAGACAACGCCAACACGATGGGCAAGATCGCCGGCCAGAACATGGCAGGGCAGAGCGTGCGCTACACCCACCTCCCGTTCTTCTACTCAGACCTGTTCGAGCTGGGCTACGAGGCCGTCGGGGACGTGGACTCCCGGCTCGAGACAGTGGCGGACTGGAAGACGCCGTTTCGCGAGGGGGTCGTGTACTACCTCAAGGATCGCCGCGTGCGTGGCGTGTTGCTGTGGAACACGTGGGGCCAGGTGGACCACGCGCGCGCGCTCATCGCCGAGCCTGGGCCGTTCACGTCACAGGCGCTGAAAGGCCGCCTGCCGGCCTGAGGTGGGTGCCTTGGCTAGATCCCTGCGAACCAGGGATAGCCCTGATCCTCCCAGTAGCCGCCCGGTCGTTTGTCCGTAAACGTCATCGAGACCAGGTATTTCGTCATCTTGTATCCCAGCTTCGTAGGCGAATAGAGGCGCAAGGGTGCGCCGTGCGCCGCGGGCAGCGCGTTGTCGTTCATCCCGTAGGCGAGGATGGTCTGCGGGTGCAGCGCGCTCGCCATGTCCCAACCGTTCGAGTAGTCAGAGTCGAACGAGACGAACCGGATGTACTTCGCGGCGGCAAGCGGTTGGCAGCGCTCCACCATCGCCGACACCGGCACGCCGTGCCACGTCGCAATCGCCGACCACCCTTCGACACAATGATGTTTGACCGTGTACGTCACCCGCGGCATGCGCGTCAGCTCGTCGAGTGACAGCTCGAGGGGCTGCCGCACGAGCCCGTCCACCCGTAGCCGCCAGCGGTGCGGGTTCTCGAGCAGCGGCATATCGGCGGAGATGAAGTAGCTCGGCAGCTGCGCGCTCCGCTCGGCCGGGCTGTAGGTCCGCGCCAGCCGCGTGCCGGAGAAGAGGATCTTCTCGCCGACCCAGTCGTTCAGGCGGCTGATGTCGAGCAGCCCGGGGCGCAGCGCGTTGCCGCCGTCCCATCCACACGCGGCGGCAAGAGACGCGGTGGAGGCACCCGCGGCGAGCTTCAAGAACCCCCGCCGATCGCTCGACCTAGTCATGGCTGGGAAACCTCCCGCGGTAGCGCCCGGTGAGCATCGCGCGCAACGAAGCGGGGTCCACCGTGAACACCAGAATCACGTGGACGATCGTGAACGCGACGAAGATCCACACGATCCAGAAGTGCCAATAGCGCGCCGCCTGGAACCCCCCGAACAGGGCGGTGAGCCAGGCGAACTGCACCGGCTTGTAGATCGAGAGCCCGGTCAGCACCGCGAGCGCGCCGAACAGGTAAATGCTGGTGTAAGCGAGCTTCTGGAGCGGGTTGTGCTTCCCTTGCGGAGGGTGGTCCTTGCGGAGGCGGAGGTAATAGCGCGTCATCTCGAACGCGCCGCGCACATCGCGCGGGCGGAACAGCAACGCGCGCCACTCGCCGCTTCCCACGAGATATCCGAGGTACAGCAACCCCACCGTCACGAGGGGCCACATGAGGGCGAAATGCCAATTCAACGCGCCCGCGAGCCAACCGCCCAGTCGGCTCCACGCGGGAAACTGGGCGCCGTCGAACGGGCTCGGGAAAGGCGGGGCGCCGCGGTTCCCGAAGCGGGCGTAGGCCTGGTAGATCTGGAGGCCGCTCGTGATCATGCCGGCGAGCACCAGAACCGTCGCCCAATGGGTCAGGCGGACGATCCAATGGTGGCGGCGGACCGCTGCTTCCCGCGGGGGAGGGGGAGGGGCAGGGGCAGGGGGAGGCGGAGCTGCGGGTGTGACAGCCGGGCCGTCGCTCATACGGGGAATATATTTCACGGCATGAGGTACGCCACGTTGCTCATCTTCGGATGCCTCACTGCGTGCCAGGCGCGCGGTGTGACCAGGGCGCGCCTGGCGGATTCCTTGGATCTCGCCACGCTCGTGCCGCGGGACTCGACCGACAGCGCGCTGGTGACGCCTCGTGTCGTCACGGAGCCGAGCGTGGTGCTGTTCTGGCTGCGCGCGGCGGACACGCTGGGCGTCGACGACCAAGCCGAAGCCTTCGACGATCTCAAGTACTACACCGAGCAGGTCGCGTCCGCGCTCCAGTCAAACGGCATTCGGCTGGTCGCGACCAATGCCGACACGGTGTACGTGGCGTTGCCGAACAACAAGCTGCGTCCCATCCTGCTCTCGGGCCTCGATTTCCCGTTCGGGTACCTGTTCGTCGATCCGGGCGGCCCCGAGCGGATCCTCACGGGCGTGTACGCCGACGAGGAGCTGATGGACGAGCTGCGCGCCTACTTCGACCTCTCGGACGACTCGACCGCGGTGCAGCCCCGGATCACCACCTGAGCGCCGTGTCGGCCGCTCCCGATCTGATTCTCGCCGGCGGTGACGTGCTGCTGCACGAGGGCGGCTGGCGCGTGATCCGGACGGACGTAACGGTCAAGGGCGGGCGCGTCGCCGCGGTGGGGCAGCCGGGGACGGGTGAACGGCCCGGGACGGGGGACGGGGAAAGAGGGAAGCGCGCCATTCTGGTGCGCGACTGCGGCGGCTGTCTCATCATCCCGGGCCTCATCCAGGCTCATGTCCACCTCTGCCAGACGCTGTTCCGCGGCATGGCGGACGATCTGCGGCTCGAAGAGTGGCTCGCCCGGCGCATCTGGCCGCTCGAGGCGGCGCACACCGAGGAGACCGTCTACTGGTCCGCCATGCTCGGTGCCGCCGAGCTGTTGCTGGGGGGCACGACCGCGGTGCTCGACATGGAGACAGTGCGCCACACGCCGTCGGCGTTCAAGGCGCTGGAGCGCATCGGCATCCGCGCGGTCGCGGGGAAGTGTCTGATGGATGCGCACCCCGAAGGCGCCCCGCTCGAGCTCGCGGAATCGACGGACGCAGCGCTGGCGGAAGCCGAGAGCTTGGCGCGCCGCTGGCACGGGGCGGCGGGCGACCGGCTGCGCGTCTGTTTCGCGCCGCGGTTCGTGCCGAGCTGCTCCGGCCCGCTGCTGCGCGCCGCGAGCGAGCTGGCCAACCTGTTCGGCGCGCAGCTCCACACCCACGCCGCCGAGACGATCGTGGAGCGGGAGACGGTGTTGCGCACGACGGGGATGGAGGAGATCGCCTATCTGGACTCGGTCGGCATCTCGGGGAAGCGCGCGACGCTGGCACACTGCGTCTGGGTGGACCCCCATGAGGTCGCCCGCCTGGCGCGCCAGGGGACGAACGTGGCGCATTGCCCGTCATCGAACTTGAAGTTGGGCAGCGGGATCGCCAAAGTGCCGGAGCTGCTCGAGGCGGGATGCCGCGTCGCACTCGGCGCGGACGGGGCAGCCTGCAACAACCGGCTCGACATGTTCGCCGAGATGCGCCTCGCCGCGCTGATCCAGAAGCCTCGCCTCGGCGCGGACGCGCTCCCCGCGGGGAAGGTGCTCGAGCTCGCGACGCTGGGCGGGGCGCGGGCGCTCGGACTCGAAGACGAAATCGGCACGATCGCGGTCGGCAGGCGGGCCGATCTCGTCGTGATGGACTTGCACGGGCCACACGTCACTCCCGACGGTGCCGATCCCGTGTCCCATCTGGTGTACGCCGCGTGCTCGAGCGACGTGCGCGACGTGTTCGTCGACGGGCGGCCGGTTGTGCTCGGTCACGAGCTCGTGACGGCGCCGGCGGAGGAGATCGTGCGCGAGGCCGGGCGCAGCGCGCGGGAGCTGCGACGGCTGGCGCGACTCGCGTGATCGCGGCGATCCTCGTTGTCGTGGCGGCGCAGGCGCCGGCCGATTCCGGTGAGCGGGTGCTGTACCGGGACTGGTGCAGCAAATGTCACGGCGCCGACGGGCGCGGCGTGGCCGCGGCCACCACCCGCCTCAGCGTCCCGCCGGCCGACCTGCGGACGTGCCAGGGGAGCACCGCGGAGACCGAGCGCCGCTGGATCGGCATCGTGACGCGAGGGGGAGCGGCGTTCGGGTTGTCGCTCGACATGCCGGCGTTCGGAGAAGCCGCGACTCCGGAGCAGATCCGTGCGGTGGTGCGCTACGCGCGGTCGCTGTGCGGAGAGTCCGGCTGGCCGCCCGGCGAGCTCAACTTCCCGCGGGCCTTCCTCGTCGAGAAGGCGTTTCCCGAAAACGAGTGGGTGGTCGTGGAGCAGGGGCGTGGGCAGAAGCTCGTGTACGAGCGACGCCTGGGGAAGCGGCTACAGCTCGAGGGCGAGGCGCGCACGGCGTTCGACTCGCTGCACCGAGCGTTCGATGGCGTGACGGCGGCCATCAAGTACAACCTGTGGCACAGCCTCGAGCACAGGGCGTTGGCGACCCTCGGGCTGGAGGTGACGCCGCCGCTGGGCCGGCAGGATCTGTGGGAGGTCGAGCCCTACGTGGCGTTCGGAGCCGTTCCGGTGGGCGCGCTCGTGGTGCAGGGCCAAATCGTGAGCACCTGGGAGGAGTCGGGCGGCGCCACGGCGGTCTCGTACCGGCTCGGGGCGGGCCGGCAGATCGGGCGCCTGACGCCGATGCTCGAGGCCGGCTGGACGGTCCCGACCAAGGGGGCCGCCGAGCAGCTGCTGTCGTTCTATCCCCAGATGTGGGTGCAGCTCTCGCGCCTTGGCCACGTGGCAGCGTCGCTTGGTGCCGAGCTGCCGGCGGTCGGGCCCGAGCCGCGCCGCCCGCGCCTCATCGCGTTCGTGCTGTGGGACTACGGGGACGCGCCGCTATTGCACGGGTGGTAGGGGGCGCAGAGGGGCGGCGGCCGGGCGCTTCGCCGGTCCGCGCGGGTCTCGCCGTGGCGTCGGCATCTCCCACCGCCCCGTCCCGGCGGGCCACGTCGATGAGCTGCTGTACCGCCGCTGATGCCTCGGGGAGCCACACCAGCGCGAGCCAACAGGGGATCGGAGGCTCGACAAACGGACGATACACGATCGCCGGCGAGCTCGTGCGATAGGGCGCGGCGATCGCCTCGCTCGCCAGCGCCCAGGTCTCTCCCGCGGCGATCAGCAGATTGTGGGAGGGCGCATCCTTGGGACGCTCGCGACGCCGCTGTGGCACCAGGCCACGGTCTTGCAGAGCTTCCTCGAACGCCTCGAGAACGCCGGGCCAGCGCTGCGAGGCAGAGTGAAGCCAGGTGAGCGTCTGCAGCTCCGCCAACCGCACCGCTGGCTTGGCAGCGAGCGGGTGGCTCCCCGGAAGCAACACTCCCGTCGTGGCACAGTCGATCAGGCGATGCACGCCGAAGCCGGGCATGGGCCAGCGCGCGACAAAAACGCTCCCGACGTCTACCGTCCGCTCGCGTAGCGCCCGGTAGGTCTCCCCGTCGGTCTGGCTGGAGACTCGCACCTGCACCTCAGGATGGGCGGCGCGAAACGTCGCCAGGAGGCCCTCGATGGTCCTGGCATAGAGCGACAGTTCGCCGTGCGCGAAGTGGAGTGTGGACGCGTGGGACTGGGACGCGCTGCGGGCGCTCGCGATAGCTCGGACCGCGCCGTCGAGCGTGTTGCGGGCCTCGGCCAAGAACGCCTCGCCGGCGCAGGTGAGTCGGACCCCGCGGGGGAGTCGCTCGAACAACGCGACCCCCAGCTCGGTCTCGAGATCATGGATCTGCTTGGAGAGGGCGGGTTGGGCGACGTTGAGACGCCGGGCGGCCCGGGCGAATCCGAGTTCCTCGGCGACGGCGACGAAATAGCGCAGGTGGCGCAGCTCCATCTTGCTCCTTTGGTAAACTTTGATTTGCTTTATTATACAACAATTGTAGCGTACAACAATTGTAGCGGAACATGGTTCGGGACAGCGCGATGACCCAGCAATCCGAGCTCCTCGACATCGCCCAGGCTGCGGCGTTCCTGCACGTCAGCCAGATGTCGCTGCGCCGCTGGACCAACTCCGGCCGGCTGCCCTGCTTCCGCGTCGGCGGGCGGCGGGAGCGGCGCTTCCGCCGCGCCGATCTGCTGGCGTTTCTGGAGCGGAGCGGCGAGCCCATCCGGGCGCCCCAGGGCCCAGGGCACCTGTGCGGGTTGTATACGAGTATGGCGGCGCGGGAGCGGTGGGCCGCGGCCTTTCTGGCGGCGGGGCTGGAGGCAGGCGCTATCTCCTTTCTGGCGGCGGAAGCGGCGGTGCGCCAGCGCGTCTTGGCGCGGCTCGCCGGCGACTGGCCCGCGGCGCGGGCCGCCGCCCGGAGCGGGCGGCTCGTCCTCTCGCAGTACGCCCCCTCCGCGGCGGCACAGCTCGAGTACTGGGAGGCGGGGTTCACCAGCGCCACGGGCGCCGGCGCGCGAGAGCTGCGCGTTGCGGGCGACGTCTCGGGTGGGCCGCTCGGCCGCCGCCGCTCGTTCGATGATGTGCTCGCCTACGAGCGCGAGTACGGAGCGCTATCGCGGCGCTTCGGCGTGACCACCCTGTGCTTGTACGATGCGCGGAGGCTCTCCGGTGTGGAGGCCTCCCGCGTGCTGCAGGTGCACAGCGACATGCTTGCTCATGCGGGGGGCGCGCTGGTGAGTTGACGCGGCCGGTCCCACCTATCGCACGGAGCGCTACCTCCGTGAACAAAAGAAGTATTGGACTCGAGACGGCCCCCTCCGGCTACGTCCCTGTGTGCGACACACTGTGCCCCCAACCTCATGAACGAGCCCCTGCGTGTGCTCGTCTTGGAAGACTGCGCCGTCGCGGGAGAGTTGGTGAAGCAAGAGCTCGCCGCCGCCGGTCTCCACGTCGTCACCGAGCGGGTCGACTCGCAGAAGGCGTTCGCGCACGCGCTGGAGGACTTCGCCCCGGACGTCGTCCTCTCGGGCTGTTGCCGCACTCACTTCGACGCCACTGCCGCATTGGACGTTTGGCGGACGCTGCGGCCCGCGGTTCCGTTCATCCTCGTGGCGGATGAGCTGGACGAAGGGGCGCTCGTCCGGTGCCTGAGGGCCGGGGCAGCGGACGTCGTCCTGAAGCGGCGACCGACCCACCTTGTATCCGCCGTCGAGGCCGCGTTGGAGGTGCGCCGGCCGCTCCGAGCCCTCAGCCGACGGCAGGTGCAGGTCCTGCGGTTCATTTCCCAGGGCCGCTCCACGAGGGAGATCGCGCGCCAGCTCGCGCTCAGCCCGAAGACCGTGGAAACGCACCGCGCGAACCTCATGAGCCGTCTGGGTGTGCACCACGTGGCCGGCCTGGTCCGCTACGCCGTACGCGTGGGCCTCAGCGATCCCGAGACGTAGCCGAACCCGCCGGTTTCCCCTCACGCCTTCCCGTTGACGTGGAAGCGCTGAATCGTCTCGGTCAGCTTGGCCGCCGCCACGGAGAGGTGCTGCGACGTGGTGGTGAGCTGGCCGAGCGAAGCGATCTGCTGCTCGGTCGCGGCGGAGGTCTGCTCGGCGCCGTGGGCGGCGCTGTCCGCGATCCCGGCCACTTCTTCCATGCGCTGCACCATCTCGCGCATGCGGCGCATCTGCCCCTCGGTCTCGCCGGCGAACGCCGTCGCGAAGGTGACGGTTGCATTCAAGTCTGCGAAGATCGCGTCGAGGGCTTGCCGCACGGCGGCCGAGACGGCGCCCACGCCCTGGGCGGTGCGCCGCCCTTCCTCCATCGCGGCCACCACTTCGGTGATCTGCGCCTGGGTCTGCCGCACCCGGGCGCGCACCTCGTCGGCCGAACGGGTGCTCTGCTCGGACAGCTTGCGCACCTCGTCCGCCACCACGCGGAATCCGAGGCCGTGCGGGCCTGCGCGCGCGGCCTCAATGGCGGCGTTCAGGGCCAGCAGATCGGTCTGGCTCGCGATGCGGGTGATCGAGTCCACCAGCTTCCCGATCTCGCGCGATCCCTCCTCGAGGGTGCTCGCCGCGTGCGACACCTGGTCCAGGTGTGCGACCAGGCTCACGAGCAGCTCGCTGGCCCGCGCGATTTCCGCTCCGTGCCGGCGCGCCTGCTGCGCCACCGCGTTGATCTGCCGCTCGGCGTCCTGAGCCCGGCCGTGCAGCTGCGAGGCGATCCCCGCTGCCGCCTCGGAGTCCTCCCGCCCGTGGCCGATGAGCTGGCGTTGCCGCTCGGTTCCGCGGGTCAGCTGCTGCGCGGCGGCCGAGATCTCCTCTGATGCCGCCTGCAGCTGTTGCGCCGATGCCGCCAGTTCCTGGGCCATCGCCGCGAGCTCCTGAGCCTGCTGCTGGATCTGCCGGACGATCTCGGCGATCGCCTCGGTGGTACGGTTCACCGTGAGGCCGAGATAGCCCAAGTCGTCGAGCTCCGGATCCCGCACCTTCATGGTCAAGTCACCACCCTCAACTTGGGCCAGCGTCGCGCGCGTCGCCCGCAGGCGACTCACGATCCGCGTGAGCATCGGCACCAAGGCGACGCAGGCGAGTGTGAGCATCAGCGATTCCTGGAAGAAGAGGCTCCAGGTCCAATCGCCGGCACCCCCCGTCCGGATCGCGGTGACGAGCCCAAAACCGATCAGGTTGATGGCCAGCCCCTGCCACGCTTCGGTGCCGCCGAGGTACAACGCCGCCTGCAGCGGGGCGATCAGATAAACCGCGTACAACACGTGGCCCGTGGGACCGACGCCGTACAATACCGCCGCAATCGTGGCGGAGCTGATCGCGAAATTGAGCTGAGCGTACCAGGGCCGGAAGGGAGTATCGCGTGCCACCCGGTACATGGCGTAGTTCATGGCCGCGCAGACCACGGTGAAGCCGCTGATGAACCACCACGAAATGGGCGCCGCACCGGCGAGCCGCGTCGCCGCCAGCAGCGCCGCGCCCACGCTCACAAAGATCCAGCGCGCTCGCGTGCTCGAGAGGATGTGCCGGCGCTGCTTGGCGCGGGTTTCCTCGGCGAGTTGCGCTTCCAGCGCGGCGTCCGCCGACATGGGGACAAGATGGCCGGCGCCCCAGCCTGGGGGTAGAGGGGCTGCGGGCTGGGGGCTACATCCGGAACAGGTAGCTGAGCTTGAGGAAGAACCCGTCCGACGCGCGACTCAAGTTGCGAAATTGGAACGCGTCGGGCTCGGTGAGCGACGTGCCGTACCCGAAGAACACGAGCGTCCCGGGTAGCGGCTTGTACGAGAACAGGAAGTCGTTGCGGAAGTCGTTCGTCACGAGCGCGGAGGCGGCTGTGCCGCTGACGAGGATCGGCTGCGCCGACCGGGGGTCCCGGAGCGCGACTTGATCCTGGGCGAAGTACTGACCCACGTAGCGGAAGAAGATGGCGCGCGACAGCTGGTACTCGAGCTTCAAGCGCGGGATGTTCGCCGTCGAGAACCGGGTCCCGTCCCGGGCCCGGGTGAGCCGCGCGTGTGTCCAGCGGCCTTCGATGCGCACGGCGGGCGTGGGCTTCCATCCAGCGGTCGTCTGGATGAAGAACTGACGTCCCTCGGCCGCTTCCAAGAAGATCGCGGTCGCGCCATACCCGAGGTTGGCGTTGAGCGTGAACGCCCGGTTCGGGGTGCCCACGCCGCCGGTCACAGCCCAGAGGTTGTAGAGCCCATGCGGGACGGCGAAGCTGACCGTGTCCACGCCGCGATCCACGCGGTACCCTGAATAGGCGGCGGCATCGAAACGCTGCGCATTGTTCGTGATCACGGCGTTCAGGTTCCAGCCTCCCCGCAGCGTCGCGAGCCAGGTCATCTGCGGCCCGCCCTCGAAGATCCCGCGCAGCCGGAAGAAATCGTCGTAGCGCCACAGCGGCAGCAATACGATGAACGTGGTGACTTGCTCTACCCGCGCGCCGGGCTTTCCGTACCATGTAAACCGATTGGCGACACGTGCCTGCACGAAGTCGACGCGGTTGATGAAGCCGCTGCGCGTCCCGAACTCGGGCGTAGCGCCGAGCAGCTCGAAGTGGTTTCCATAGTTGCGCCCGGTGCGGTCGGCGACGGTGACGGCCCAGAATTGTCCGGCCCGCGCGCCGCTGCCGTCGCTCGTCCATGAGCCCACGACCTGCGCCTGGGAAAACCAGATCTTCTTCCAGACGACCATCCCGTCCCCACCGAGCACGCGGTTGTAGTCGCCGCCGTCGATGCGGTCGGTGTAGACCAGCCCGGCGGTGGAGCTCGCGCCCAGGTCGTGTCGCAGCCGCAGCAGGTTGAAGACCGGGTTGGCGCGTGCGGCCGAGCGCGTCTGGTCGTCCACGGCGGCGAGGTAGGCCACCGCCGTGCCTCCGACCTTGCCGGTGAGCTTGGCGCCGGCGACGGGCTGGGCGATCTGGCGCGTATAGATCAGCCGGTTGGGCGTGTCGAACTGCTCGAGCCCCTCGAGGAAGAACGGCCGCTTCTCCGGGTAGAACAGGGCGAAGCGCTCGTTCACGGTCACCTGGCCGACGTCGGCTTCGACCTGGGAAAAGTCGGGGTGGGCCGTGGCGCTGAGACCGAGGTTCTGGGTGATCCCCCACCGCAGGTTGCCGCCGAGCTCGGGCGTGCCGCGGTAGTCGTAGCCAGCGGCCGCGGGCGTCCCGTCCACCTTCGAGGTGAATTCCGGGGTGAGATCGAGCACGAGGCCGCGCTTCAGCCCGGTGAGCCCCGTGAGCCGCCCCGACTGGATCAGGAAGCTCGCATTGGCGCGTAACACCGGCGTCCAGGTGTTCTCGTAACCCGAGTGTTGCACGACCCGCACGACCTGGAGGCCCCACGTCTGCGGGTCAGTGCTCTGGTAGCGCAGGCTCTTGAACGGAATGCGGACTTCGACTTCGTAGCCCCAGTCGGTGACGTGGCCGCGCGACTGGTACACGAAGTCGGGGCTCAGGTCGATGACGCCGTCGAACCGTCCGATGGCGGAAGCGCCGCCACCGGCGGCGCCGGCGTCCTGTCCCTCGCTGCGCACCCCGTCCTCCTGTACCCCGAGCGGGTTCACCGCGAACAGCAACGCCCGCCGGTGGTCGGCGTAGGTGTCGAGCAGGATTTGGATGTTGTCGTCGGCGTCGATGTTGTCGCGGTCCGCGAGCGTGGCGCGGACGACGTGGCCGTGCTGCTCGTAGGCCCGCACCCCGAACCAGACGGCGTCGGGCGCATACCACACCAGCACTTCGGTCGAGTCCTCCGCCGGCCGTCCGTCGACCGGCCGGTACTGCGAGAATCCGATCAGGTGCGCCGCGCGCCGCCACACCGGCTCATCGAGCACGCCATCGACGCGGGCATCCGCCTCCACCCGAGGGGGCGCGACGTCGAGTTGTCTTTTCGAGCCGTCGTAGGCGGGCGGGTCGGGAACGCCCGACTGGAGGGCGAGCAGTAGGGCGAGCATGACGCAAAGATAAATTGCGGATTGCGGATTGTGGAATGCGGATTGGCCAACCGAGCTGACGATTCGTAGGTGACGATACGATGCTGGTCGATCAATTCCGCAATCCGAAATCCGCAATCCGCAATATCTTACTCGTATCTCAGCGCCACGATCGGATCGAGGGCGGCGGCCCGGCGGGCGGGCCAGATCCCGAAGAACAGTCCCACGGCGGCGCTGAACACAAATGCCAGCAGGATGGCGAGCGGCGAGATCAGCGTGTTCCAGTGCGCGAGCTGCGACAACACGATGGCGCCGAGCGAGCCGAGCAGCACGCCGATCAGTCCTCCTGCGAGGCACAGCACCAGCGCTTCGACGAGGAACTGAAACATGATGTTGAACCGCGTGGCCCCGAGCGCCTTGCGCACGCCGATCTCGCGGGTGCGCTCGGTGACGGACACGAGCATGATGTTCATGATGCCGATGCCGCCCACCAACAGGCTCACGGCGGCGATGCCGGCGAGCAGATACTTGAACGTCTCGGTGGTCTGCTGGAACGTCGCGAGAATGTCCGTCTGGTTGCGGATCTGGAAGTCATTGTCCTGGCCGGGGCGGATCTTGTGCTGGCGCCGCAGCACCCGCTCGATCTCGATCATCGCCAGGTTCATGGCGTTCAAATCCGCGGCCTGCGCCGTGATGCTGCGTAACCGGTCGGTGCCGATGAGGCGATAGCGAGCGGTCTGGAGCGGAACCAGGATCTGCTCGTCCGGGTTGAAGAACGATCCCTGCGAGCCCTTCTCCGAGAGCACGCCGATGATCTCGAACGAGATGCCACGGATCAGGACCTCCTGGCCGATCATCGCGTCGCGGTTCGAATTGAGCATCTGCGGGATCGCGGATCCGACGACTGCGACGCGGCGGCGTGCCGCGTCATCTCCCGCCGTGAACATGCGTCCGGCCGTGATCGTGTAGGCGTGCATCGGCACGTAGGCAGGCGTCGTGCCCACGATGTTCACGTTCACGTTCTGATTGCCCTGCTGGACCTGGAGGTTGGCGCTCAGCTCTGGCACGACGGCGCTGATGTACCGGGCGTTGTTCGCGAGCGCCGTATCGTCGTCCAGGGTGAGGCTGACGCGCGCGCCGCTGGCGACGCCGCGCATGAAGCTCTGGCCCGGGTAGACGCTGAGCAGCGTGGGACCGAGCGCCTGGATCCGGTCCTGCACCGATTTCTGCGCTCCCGACCCCAGCGCGACCATCGTGATCACCGCGCCCACGCCGATGATGATGCCCAACATGGTCAGCAACGAGCGCAGCTTGTTCGCCCGCAGCGCCTCCAGCGCGACCACGATGATCTCGCCCAGGAGCATCGTTACCGCGCCGCGCTGCCGGACAGCACGACTACCGAGTCCTGCTCGGTCAGACCGCTCGTGACCTCGATGTAGTCGAGGTCGGTGAGGCCCGTCTGGATGGAGGCCGGCACGATCTGGCCCGCCCGCCGCACGAACACGATGTAGCTACCGCCGGCACCGCTGGTGGTCGACCCACCGGCCGATTGCTGCTGGGACTGACCGCGCAGCCGCGCGAGCAGCGCCTGCTCCGCGGGCGTGAGCGCTCCGCCGCCGCGCATCTTGCCGAACACGGCCCGCACCTGCTCGGGCGTGACGCCCGGCGGGAGGGTGATCGTCCGGCCGTCGCGCGTTGTGAACGACGCGCCCCCCTTCGGCGGCTCGGCCGCATGCAGCTTGCCACCATCCCTCAAGGCGGTGTCCGCGCCAGTTCTTGGCCCGGGGGTCGCAGGGGCGGCGGCGAGCTCGCGCTGGACGATGGTGGAATCGAGGCCGAGCACCCTCGCCGCCGAGGCGACGTCCCGCAGGGTCCGCAGCGCGGCGTTCGGCACGGCGAGCGCGCCTTGGCGCTGCCCGATGTGGATTTCCACCTCGGTGTTCATCCCCGGCTTGAGCAGGTGGTCGGGATTCAGGATGTCCACATCGACCGGAAACATGGTGACGTTCTGGTTGACCTGTGCCTGCGGCTCGATCTTCAGGACGCGGCCGTCGAACCGCCGGGTCGGGTAGGCGTCGACCGTGATCGTCACCGGCATGCCGGCCCGCACCTTGCCGACGTCGGTCTCATCCACGAGCGCGGAGACCTGCACCGTGTCGAGGTTCGCCATCTTCAAGATGACGGTGCCGCCGCCGACATCGTTGGTCGGGCTTGAGATCACCGTACCGAGCACGGCGTCGAGCTCGAGAACCGTGCCGGTGATCGGCGCCCGGACATGGGTGTCTTCCATCGCATCCTTGGCGGTCTGCAGGTTCGCCTGGGCGGTGGCGACGGCCGCCTTGGCCGTCGCATAGGAGAGCTTGGCGGCCTCGTAGTCGCTCTCGGTGATGGACTTGCTCTGGTAGAGCGCGTCGCTGCGCTTGAGCTGTGCGGTCGCATTCTCGAGCTGCGCCTCGGCCACATTGAGGTTCGCCTGGGCCTGGGTCAGGTTGTTTTGCGGAATGCGCGGGTCGATCTTCGCGAGGAGCGTACCCTTCCTGACTTCGTCCCCCGTCTGGACCGGCATCTCGAGGATCTCTCCCGAAGCCTTCGATTTCACGCTCAGCGTCAGGATGGGCTGGATCACGCCGGACGCGGTAGCAGTGACGACGATGTCGCGGCGCGCCACGGGGATCAGGGAGTACGGTGGCGCGGACTCCACCTTGTGGCAGGCGGCGCCGCCCGCGATCACGGCGGCGATCGCCACAGGGAGGTGTCGCGTCACGGCGGGCCCCGTCTTCCGGTGGTCGCAGGAGCGTTCTGCGACTGTTGCTGTCGCAGGCCGGGCAGTCCGCCGCCGGTGACGTTCTGGAAGCGCTGTCGGAACTGCTGCTGCGCCTGCACGAGCGATGCGCTCGGCAGCACGAGAACGGTGTCCTGTTCCGTCAAGCCGCTCGTCACCTCGATGTAGTCCTGATCGGTGAGCCCGGTCCTGATCGCGACCGGCACGGGCTGGCCATGCCGCAGCGCAAACACGATAAAGTTGTTACCGAGCTCGCCCCGGGCTCCCCGGCCGCCCCGTCCCGTGCCCCCCTGGCCCCCCCCGCCCCCCCCGCCCCCTCCGCCACCCTCTCCGCCGCCGGCCCGCTGAAACTGGCTGCGCAGCTGTTGGAGCACGGCCTGCTCCGCCGGAGTCAGGGTCTGACCGCTCATGCGCTTTTGGAAGGCCGCCCGCACCTGTTCAGCCGTCACGCCGGGCGGGAGCGTGATCGCGCGACCGCTCGGTGTCGTAAACGTCGCTCCCCCATTGCCACTCCCCGCGGCTTGCTGTTGAGCGCTGTCGCCGTGCGCCGCACTATCTCCGGAAGCCCGTGGCGCCGTCGTGCCGGCGGCGAGTTGTTGCAGCACCAGATCCGGGTCGAGGCCGAGCACGCTCGCCGCCGATGCGACGTCCCGTTGCGTGCGGAGTGCGGCGTTCGGCACTGCCAGCACGCCCTGGCGCTGCCCCGTGTGGATCTTGACCTGGGTGTTCATCCCCCGCTTGAGCAGGTGGCCGGGGTTGGGAATGTCGAGGAGCACCGGGAACATCGTGGCGTTCTGGACCACCTGTGCCTGCGGCTTGATCTTCACGACCGCGCCGGCGAATTGCCGGTTCGGAAACGCGTCGACCGTGATCGTCGCCGCCATCCCGGTCTGGATCTTCCCGACATCCGTCTCATTCACCAAGGCCGAGTCCTGGACGGTATCGAGGTTGGCAATCTTCAAGATGACCGTCCCGCCGCCGAGCGTGGGGCTCGAGATCACGGTGCCGAGCACAGCGTCGATCTCGAGGACGGTACCGGTGATCGGCGCCCGCACTTGGGTGTCCTCCATCGCGTCCTTGGCGGTCTGGAGGTTCGCTTCGGCGGTGACGACGGCCGCCTGCGCCGTCGCGTAGGCGAGTTTAGCCGCCTCGTAGTCGGTTTCCGGGATCGCGTTGCTGTGGTACAGGGCCTCGCTGCGCTGGAGCTGCGCGGTGGCGTTCTCCAGCAGCGCGTGGGCCTTGTCGAGGTTGGCCTGAGCCTGGGTCAGGTTGTCGCGCGGAATACGGGGGTCGATCTTCGCCAAGAGCTGCCCCTTCCGCACCTCGTCCGCCGTCTGGACCGGCATATCGATGATCTCGCCCCACGCCTTCGACTTCACGATGAAGGTGAGCGACGGCTGGATCACGCCATCGGCGACCGCCGCGACGACGATATCGCGCCGCTCGACCGGGACCTTTTCATACAGGGGTGCGGACTCGGCCTTCTTGCAGGCGGCGAAGCCGAGCGCCAGCGCCGCCGCAGTGGCGACGCGCGGGTATCGCCTCACGCCGGCCGCTCCGTTCTCTCGTCGCGCTCGATCACGCCGTCGCGCAGGTGGATCCGGCGACGCGCGTGCGCCGCGATGTCTTGCTCGTGGGTGACGAGGACGATGGTCTGGCCGCCATCGTGCAACTCCTCGAACAGCCGCATGATCTCTTCGCCCGTCGCCGAATCAAGGTTGCCGGTGGGCTCGTCGGCGAGGAGAATCGAGGGCTCGTTCACGAGGGCGCGCGCGATCGCGACGCGCTGGCGCTGGCCGCCGGACAGCTCGTTCGGCTTGTGATCCATGCGGTCGGCGAGCCCCACGCGCTCCAGGGCGCGCGCCGCCTGCTTGCGGCGCGCCTGCGCTCCCATGCCGGCGTAGATGAGCGGCAGCTCGACGTTGTGGAGCGCGTTGGCGCGCGGCAGCAGATTGAACGTCTGGAAGACGAACCCGATCTCCTTGTTCCGGATGCGCGCCAGGTCGTCGTCCGACAAATCGCTCACCTTTTGGCCGTTCAACCAGTACTCGCCCGCTGTGGGCGTGTCGAGACAGCCGATCAGGTTCATCAAGGTCGACTTGCCGGACCCCGAAGGGCCCATGATGGCCACGAACTCGTTGCGCCGGATCTGGATGTCCACGCCCCGCAGCGCGTGCACCACCTCGCCGCCCATGTCGTAGTCCCGGGCGAGCTTGTGCGTCAGGATCACGATGTCCGGCTGTGGTATGTCGCCGGTGCGGAACGTCATCGCCTGGGTGCTGGTCACAGGGCGTGCCCCACCAGCGCCTCGAGCTGGGCGCGGGCAATGCGATAGTTGTAGCGCGCCTGGACCTGGGTGACCTCGGCCTGGGTCAGATTCGCCTCGGCCGTGACCTCATCGAGCTGCGTCGCCGCGCCCACCCGATAGCGTTCTTGCTGCACGCGCAGCGCTTCGGTCGCCGCGGCCACGGTGGCGCCGGCGATCCCGATCTGCGCGTCCGCAGTGGCGAGCGCGGCGAGCTGCTGGGTGAGCTGGGCGTTCACCTGGCGGCGCGCGTCGGCCGCCTGCGCGGCCGCGATGTCGCGCGCCACGCTCGCCGACACCTGGGACTGCTCGCGTTGGAACCCGTTGAAGAGCGTCCAGGAGAGGCCGAATCGCCATGAGAACGTCTCGGGGTAGTTGCCGAACAGCGGCAGCTCCGGGGATCCGATACCGGTTCGGTTCGTGCTGTAGGAGAGCGTGACGGACGGCCAGTACTGCGAGCGCGCGCTCCAGACCTGCGCGCTTGCCGCGCGCCCCGCTGCCTCGGCCTGACTCACGAGCGGCGCGGTCGCGAGCGCCGAGGCGCGCAACGCGGTCGTGTCGGGGAGCGGCGGCACCGTGGTGTCGGGCAGCGCCCGGACCAGCTGGTCCACCCCGATCTGCCGGCCGAGCGTGGCCTGGGCCGTGGCCAGGTTCGCCTGCGCCTGGAGCAAGGTGAGCTGGGCGCTGCCCAGGTCCACTGTGGACGTGAGCGTGTCGGAGCGGGTAGCGGCTCCGGCCTTGAACTTGTTCACCGAGATCTGGAGCTGTTGGCGGGCCCGCTCCACCTGCGCCTGCCCGACGCGCACCAGCTCCTCGTCCGCCAGCGCTGTGAAAAACGCCTGCTGGGTCGCGAGCATCGTCTGGTAGCGCTGGTTCACGAGCCCCGCGGCCGCGACATCCTGGGTCGCCGACGACGCGCGGAGGTTGGCGAACCGGCTGAAACCGTCAAACAAGACGAGGTTCGCGGATAGGCTGCCGCCGTAGGTGTAGACGGGTGGCAGGCGCAGCGTGCTGTTCGGATCGAACCGCTCCTGGTTGCTGCGGGAGGCCGAGGCGCTGGTGCTCACGGTCGGCAGAAAGGCCCCCCACGCGGAGCGCTCGCCGGCGCCCGCGTTGCGCGTCGCACCGCGCGCCTGGACCATGGCGGGCTGCACGTCGAGCGATCGCCGGATCGCCTCGGCGAGCGTCACCTCCAGCGGCTGCTGCCCCTGGGCCGCCAGCGCGCCGGGCACGCTCAACGAAACGACGACCGCCGCGGCGGCCACCACGTGTTGCCGCACTTCGCTCATCGCTTCGTTCCGCCCGAGTCGACCTTCTCTCTTTGATGCCGATGCCGGGCCATATGGTCGCGGTACTTCGCCTGCTGGTCCGGCGAGAGCTGCGCCGCGACCTCGGCATCGAGCTCCGCCCGCATCGAATCGAAGCGCGGCCGGATCGTGTCCCACACGGCATTCATCCGTGTCCAGTGGCGCTGCAGGATGGCGTGGACGGAGTCGCGCTGCCGCGGCGTCAACGCCAGCTCGTCGTTCAACTCGGCCATGAGGCGGTCGACACCCCGGCTGCGGTCGGGCGCGCCGCCGTAGGCGGAGCGGACCCACAGGGCCCGACCGCCGACCCCCACGACTATTCCTGCGACAAACGTCGCCACGAGCAGCAGCAGGGCCCACGCCTTCGAACGGTTCAGCATGGCGGCGCGTCCTTTCTAGTTGCCCAGCACGGAGGCCAGGACGACCTCTACCACGGGCGCCTGGGTGCGCGGGGCGAGCAGCGCCTCCGCGACTGTCTGCCGCGTCGATGCCGCCGTGGCCCGCCCCACGAAATACCCCGCCGCCAGGGCAACGACGGCGGCGGCGACCACCCCCAACCGGGCCCAGCGGGCCAGCACAGCGTCCCACGTGGCGGCGAGGCGCACCTCGTCCACCCGCGCCAGCAGGCGCGCGAGGAACGCGGCCTCGCCCTCCGGCTCGAGCGCGCGCCGCAAGGCGGCGCCCAGCACCGGATCGGGCCGATGATCGAACGGCAGTGGTCCCTGCGTCATCCGTCCTCCTTCCAATCTCCCAGCAATACGCGCAAGCGGCGTCGCGCGTGGAACACCTCCGACCGGACGGTCCCCTCGGCGATCCCGAGGATCCCGGCGATCTCGGCGTGGGAGTAGCCTTCCACGTCGAACAGCACGACGGCCATGCGACGCCGCGCCGGCAGCTCGGCGAGCGCACTGCGCAGCCGCTCGGCGAGCGCGCGCCGCTCCGCGACGACATCGGGGCGGGAGCCGCCTGCCACCAGCGCGGGATCGAGCGGCTCAGCGCGTCCTGCGCCGCGTCGTCCGCGTCGTCGGGGTCCGACAGCACGGCGCGCGCGACCCGTCGTGCCACGCCCGCGTAGCGTTGCGCCAGCGCCCCGAAGGCCGCCCGGTCACCGGCTAGCACGCGCGCGACCAGGGCGGGCTCGTCCTGCCGAGGTATACGCGCGGCGGGGTCCGGGGGTTGGGAATCAGGCTTCATCGAGGCTTTCCTGTGATCGGCGCCGCTGCGCCGCGTACAGGCCGAACCCCAAGGCGATCAGGAACGCGCCGGCCGCGAAGACGATGCCCATCGCCTTGGGGAACAGCACCAGCACAGTGCCGAGTCCCGCGAAGGCGAGCGCAGCGGTGCCGGCGATCGCGCGCCGCAGCCCGCCGGCCACCCGTCGCAGCGCCACGACGGCGA
The DNA here is from genome assembly GCA_001919865.1 of Gemmatimonadetes bacterium 13_1_20CM_4_69_16. Lineage (GTDB taxonomy): Bacteria > Gemmatimonadota > Gemmatimonadetes > Gemmatimonadales > GWC2-71-9 > 20CM-4-69-16. The sequence goes on from MNIR01000004.1 coordinate 29,341, forward strand.
ACGCTCCCAACTCGTACCCCGAACGCTTGTGCGCCGCGTCCGGCTCCGATTCGGCGGCCGTCGTGGCGGGGGTGCCCACGAGGCGGGGCGGGAGCCGCAAGCGACGCGGCTCGAGCACGATCTCTCGGCTCGAGGCGAGGTCGTGGCGGAACTGAGCCGCCAGCTCTTCGGCGAGCCCCTCGCATTCGGCCACCACGTCGAGCTCGTAGTTCGTCAGCAGGCTCGAGACGTTGAGGTTGGTAGAGCCGACCCGGGCCCAGCGCCGGTCCACGAGGATCGTCTTGGCGTGGACCATCGGGCCCTGATACTCGAAGATCCGCACGCCCGCGTTGAGCAGCTCGCGGTACCCCATGCGCGTAAAGTTGCGGAGGACCGGGAGGTCGCTGGTTCCGGGGACGAGGATACGGACGTCGACGCCGCCCTTGGCGGCGTCGAGCAGGCCGGCATAGAGCGGCGCGGGCGCGACGAGGTACGCATCCGTGATCCAGAGACGCTCGGCGGCGCTCGCGGCGAGGAGCTCCACCGTGCGGTACACGCGCGCGCGTCGCGGCACCCCTTCCACTACGCGGACGGTGGAGGTGCCACACGGCTCGGGGGCCGGCGCCAGCTCGTCCGGCACGAGCGGCGGACCGACGCGGCCCCAGATCCGACCGAACGCTCGGTCCAGCCCCGTGGCCGCGGGGCCGCACACCAGGACCATCGTGTCGCGCCAGGGACGGCGGCGGCGCTCAGGATCCCCCGCCCACTCGTCGCCGATGCACAATCCGCCGACCATGGCCTGCGTGCCGTCGGTGACGAGCAGCTTACGGTGATCGCGCTGGAGGATCTGGAACGGGTGCCACGAGAGAATCCGGTGGAAGGCGCGCACCTCCGCCCCGGCTTGCACGAGCCGCCGCCAGTAGCGACGGGCCGTGCCGATCGAGCCGAGGGCGTCGTACAACACGCGGACCGACACCCCAGCCCGCGCGCGCTCGGTGAGGGCGTCGGCGAAGCGGCGACCGGTGCGATCGTCCCGGATGATGTAGTTCTCGAAATGGACCCAGCGCCGGGCTTGGGCGATGAGGCCGAGCATGACCTCGAGCGCCCGGGGGCTGTCGGGATGATGCTCCAGTCGGTTACCGGCGATCGGCCGCGCGCCCGACGCCCGGTCGATCGCGAGGCCGAGCTCGTCGCGTACCGGCGCCGCGGCGACAGCGGAGCCGCGCCCCGCGACCCGAGAACGAACGCTCACCCCACCGGCGCCCCCGGCGGCGCCCCTGCTCCGGCCCCCGCCCCGGCCCCCGCCCCCGTCCCCGCGCCCGCTCCCAGCCCCAGCGCTCCCTCGACCGGGCGGAGCGCTTGGATCACGAAGGCGATGTGCTCATCGAGTGGGACGCCCAGCTCTTCCGCTCCCTGGCGGACCTCGTCGCGGTTGACGCCGCGGGCGAACCCCTTGTCCTTGAGCTTCTTTTTCACCGAGGACACCTCGAGGTCGGCGAAGCTACGGGAGGGGCGCACCAGCGCGCACGCCACGAGGAAGCCGCACAACTCGTCCACGGCGAACAGGGCCTTCGCGAGCGGCGTGTCGCGGGGCACGCCCGAGTAGGTCGCGTGCCCGAGGATGGCGCGGCAGAGAGCGTCGGGCAGGCCCTGCTCTCGCAGCAGCCGCACCCCCCACGCGGGATGGCCCTCGGTCGGCGAGTGGTCGTCGTTCGGGAACTTCTCGTAATCGAAATCGTGCAGCAGGCCCACCAGGCCCCACGCATCCGGCTCCCCGCCGTACGCGGCCGCGTACGCTCGCATGGCCGCCTCCACGGCCAGCATGTGCTGGCGTAGCGACGCGGACTGCGTGTGCGTCTGCATCAAGGCGAGGGCTTCGGCCCGGGTCATGTCGCGATGTCCACGTTCCACCGTTCCGCCCACAGCTCCGCCATCAGAATCGGCCACAGCTTGCGGGCATGGTTGCGCGTTCCCTGGCGGTGCTCCGCCAGCAACCGCCCCGTCGGCGCGCCCGGGAACAGCCGCGGGTGCGCGAGATAGCGATCCGCGACCGTGGCCAACCCGGCATTGAGCCAGCGCGCCACCGGCACGGACAAGCCGCGCTTGCGCCGCCGGATCACGTCGTCCCGCACGAGCCCGCGCGCCGCTTCCTTTAATATCGCCTTGGTGGCGAGCCCACGCACCTTGAGTCCGGAGGGCGCCGGGAGGACCAGCTCCAGCAGTTCGCGGTCGAGGTATGGAGCGCGCGCCTCAATCGAGGCGAGCATCGTGCCGCGGTCCACCTTCACGAGCAGGTTGTCGGGAAGGTAGGACAGAAAATCGAGCCACAGCAGGCGGTTGACGGAGGGATCGGTCGGAAAGCCGTCCAGCAGCCCGTTGGCCCACGCGACCGCACGCGGGTCCGGGCCGAGCGCGCCGAACCACGTCAGATGACGCTCCACGACCGGCAGCTCCGCGGCAGCGACCAGCTGCTTGAGCATGAATTCGATCGTCACTTTCCCCGTCGAAGTGGGCAGCCGGTTCACGAGCCAGCGCAGCACCGCTCGTCCGGGGACCCGGCGATACAGCCCGGCCGCCTTGTGGCCCAGGTAGGTCGGGTAGCCCCCGAACAGCTCGTCCGCGCCTTCGCCCGACAGCACCACCTTGACGTGCTCGCGGGCGGCCTCGGCCAGCAAATACGTCGGCAGGATCGCGGGGTCGCCTACCGGCTCGGCCAGCGCGCGAGTGACGGTCGCGAAGGCGCGCTCGAGCGCCGCCTCGTCCGCCGTGACGACGTGATGGCTGGTGCGAATGTGATGCGTCACGGCCTCCGCATACGGGCTCTCGTCGTACCCCGGCTCGGTGAAGCGCACGGCGTAGGTGTGGATCCGCTCGCCGGCCATCACCCGGGCCGCCGCGGCCGCGAGCAGCGACGAGTCGAGCCCGCCACTCGTGAACACGCCCACCGGCACGTCCGACATGAGCTCCCGCTCGACCGCACGCAACAGCGCCGTGCGCAGCGTCGCCGGCCCGTCGAGACGGGACGACCGCGCCGCTGCGGCCGCCGCATCCCAGTAGCGCCGCAGGGTCACGCCGGCGTGATCAGCCACGAGCAAGTGGGCCGGCGGCAGTTTCGAGATCCCCGCGAACAGCGTGTGAGGGGCGGGGACGTAACCGAGCGCTGCGTACAGCTCCGCCGCCACAGGGTTGACCCGCCGGGGTTGGTCGGGGAAGACAAGCAACGCCTGGATCTCCGAAGCGAACCGCAGCTCGCCATCGATCTGCGACCAGAACAACGGCTTCTCGCCGGCGCGGTCGCGTGCCAGTACGAGTCGTCGCAGCCGGTCGTCCCACAGGGCCAGCCCGAACATGCCGTCGAGCCGCCCCACGGCGTCGGGACCGAGTCGCTCGTACAACGGGACGATCGTCTCGATGTCGCCCGTTGAACGGAACGGGTAGCCCGCCTGCGTGCATTCCCGCCGCAGCTCCGGCGCGTTGTAGATCTCGCCGTTACATACCATCCACACGGAGCCGTCGGGGCTCCGGAACGGCTGGTCACCGGTGGTGAGGTCCATGATGGCGAGGCGGCGCGCACCGATCCGCGCGCGCTCGTGGCCTACGATCTGCTCGCCGTCGGGTCCGCGGTGCGCCAGCGCCGCCGCCATGGCCGCGACGCACTGGGAATACTTGAGGGGCGCGCCTTGGAGCGACACCGCGCCGAAAATCCCGCACATGCCTCACCCCCTAAGCCCCTCTCCGCGTTGCGGAGAGGGGGGGCGAACGTGAGGTACGCAGGGGCCGTAGGCTGCGTAATGTCCATCGGCCGCGATCAGCGGGAGCGCGGCCGCGAGCACGGCGCGCGCGGCGCGATTCGCGGCGGTCGTGACGAATACGGTGGGCAGAGGACAGCGAGACAGCGCTTCGCGCCAGTACCCTTCCGGCAGGAGCGGCGAGCCGGTCACGTCCCGGTAGCGGTCCTGGTAGTCCGCGATGTAGTTGCTGGTGAGCTCCACCCCGGTCGGCGTCGCGACCGCGACTGGCCGTCCGAGATAGAACGCCAGCGACGGCGGGTACGCGAGTATGCCCAACACGGCTCCCCCTCCCCCCCGCCCCCCGGGCCCCCCCGGCTCCGTTCCGCTCACTCGGTCGAGGGCGGCGGCGGTGGCGCGGGCGAGCGCGGCGGCCGAGCGGTCGTCCCCCACGGCAGCGAGCAGGCGGCCGCTCGCGAGCGGGATGGTGATCACCACCAGCGCATACCCCGCGACCACCACTTCCCGCCGCCGCCGCTGCGCTCCTACGGCGACGAGAATGGCCGAGGCGAAAAGCGCAATGCCAAGCGCGAGTGCGGTCGGGGGGATGGCCACCTTTTCGGCCGGGGTGAGATCGATGGGGGCAGGTAGCCAGCGCGTAAGGGCGACGAGCGCGATACCGGCGACCACCGCGATAGCCGTGTAGACGCGCCACGCCGCCCCGCCCCCGGCGCTCACGACGATGTTGCGCGTGGCGGCGAGGGCGATCGCCGGCATCAGTGGTAGCACGTACTGCGGCAGCTTCGACTGGTTCAGGGTGAAGAGGACGAGCGGAACGATCACCCAGCTCGCGAGCAGCAGGGGCTCGCGCGCCTCTGGTGTGCGGCGGGCGGCCCAGACCGCCTGCCAGCCTCGCGCGCCTGCCCCTCCCAGTGCCGGGACGATCCACGGGAATGCGGCCACGGGAACGATCGGGAGGTAGTACCAGAACGGGGCGGTGCGGTGGAAGCTCCCCGTCGCCACCCGCTGCAGCGTCTCGCGCACCAGCACGTAGTACGGGAACTCCGGGATGCGGATCGAGACCGCGAGAAACCACGGCAGCACCACCAGGGCGAAGACGCCGACGGCGCGCCACGGAAACAGGCGGCGCAGCCTGGTGCCGGTCGCGAGCGCGTGGGGGATCAGCGCCAGCAACGGGATGGCGAGCGCGATCGGCCCCTTGGTCAGCACGCCGGCGCCCATCGCCGCCCATGCGAGGATAGGTCGCTCCTCGAAGAACCACAGGATCGCCGCGGTGGTGCAGAGGGTGAGCGTGCTGTCGAAGATCGCCGTGCGCGCGTACACGAGCGGGAGCACCATGGTCGCGTAGGCGATCCCGGCGAGCCAGCCGGCGTCCGTCCCCCAGCGGCGGCGAGCGAAGGCGACCAGGAGGGCGATGGTCGCGAGCGTCGCCGCGTACGCCGGCAAGCGGGCCGCCGCCTCTGTGGGCCCGAGCACCTCCATCAAAGCCGCGGCGGCGGCGAAGTAGGCGACCGGCTTATCGAGGTAAGGGAGCCCATCGAGGTGCGGCACGAGGTAGTCGTTGGTCTGGGCCATCTCGCGCGCCACTTCAGCGTTGCGGCCCTCGTCGGGATCGAGCAGGCGGTACCCGTCAAGGTTCCACCCGAGGGCGACCGCCGCGAGGAACAGCAGCCACGGCAGGCGGGCGGGCGGTCGCGATAGCACCGGCGGGGTCGTCTCAATAAGCTTGGCGTGTGGGTGATCGAGTTCGGGCGCTAAAGCTAGGGGAGCGCCCCGACGAGTGCCAGTTACTCGAGTCGCCGTCCCCCCAACCTTCTCCCTGGAGCTACCGATGGATGCGCCTCAACTCACGCTTGACCAGCTGGTGTATGGGCGAGAGCGCTGGCTGTTCGGCGCGATGGTTCTCGTGGGCGTGCTCATCTACGCCGTCATCGGGGTGATCGTGTACACCGATCCTTCGACCGGCGGCGTCATCATCTTCTACGGAGTGTTGTTCGCACTGGCCGGTTTTTTCGTGCACGCGCTCGCGCTGGGCCGCATCCGTGGCAACGGGGTGCTCGTCTCGGCGACCCAGTTCCCGCTGCTCAATCGGCTCGTCGCGAGCCACGCCCAGCGCCTGGGACTCTCTTATACCCCCACGGTGTACGTGCTGGAATCCGGCGGCATCCTCAACGCCTTCGCCACGAAGCTCCTCGGGCGGAAGTTCGTGATCGTCAATGCCGACGTCCTGGCGTTGGCGGTGCGGCAGGGGGAGGCGGTGGTGAGCTTCATCGTCGGTCACGAGCTGGGGCACCACTGGCGCGGTCACTTGAAGTGGCGTTGGCTCACGACCCCGGGTCGCCTCGTCCCCTACCTGGGTGCGGCTTACTCACGAGCCTGCGAGTTCACGTGCGACCGAGTGGGCGCATACTGCGAGCCGAACGGCGCGATCGCGGGCCTGCTGGTGCTCGCCGCCGGGAGCTGGCTCCACCAGCATGTGAACGCGCACGAGTTCGCCCGCCAAGCCGAGGCCGATCGAGGCTTCTGGATTCGGCGCGCCGAACTGGTCTCGTCGCACCCTCGTCTCCCGAGGCGGGTGGCGGCGCTGTTTGAGCTCGGGGTAGCGAGCCCGGCGACCGAGCCGCTCGCATGACCTACGTGAGCGATGCCGCCACTCTGCCGATCGCTGCCACGCTGCGCTCCGCATCCTGGTCCGTGGTTTGCCAGGACGACACGCTGATCCGCATCGCGGCCCGGCCGTGCCACACCGTACCGCCGCACCAGCAGGTGCCCTCCGCCTGGACTCGGGCGATGACGCGCCGCGTCGTCTCGTCCGGGCCGAAGCTCACGGCGCTGCGACACCGAGCCCCGCATCCTGGTCCCACGCGCCCGCGAGCCAGTTCGCCGCCAGCGTCACGGGCAGCGATCCGCCGATCACGAACCCGAAGTACCGTCCGCCGGCGCTCGCGACCGTGGCGGCGGACCCCACCCGGTCGAGGGTGGCGAGCTGCTCGAGCGCCTCATCGGTCGGCGCGGCGGGCCGGGTGGCGAGACCGGCGAGATAGCGGGTGGCGTACGCGGCCGCCGCATCGAGCAGCGAGCGACCCTTAGTGGAGGCTCGGCGCGTCGGGGCCTCCCGCGGCAGGGGCGGGCAGCTGGCTCACCGTCACCGGCACGGCCGCCTTCATCTCGCCATCCACGGTGATCTGAAACCGATACGCGCCGGCGTGCGGGAACGGCACGTCGAACACCAGGATCGCGCCCGCTTCGATCTCCGTGACGCCGGCCGGCGGCTCGGCGAAGGTGACGTTGCCGTTCCCTCCCAGGATCTCCGTGTCCCGGTCGTCGAGCAGCCGGATCTGCACGTGATGCTCGCCGACCTCGGTCCGCTTGCCCTTGAGACGCAGCACGAGGTGCAGCCGCGGGTGCATCGCCGGGAACTGCTGGACCCAGATGTGCTGGAAGATGCCGAGCACGGAGAGCTTGCCCGCCTGATCGACGAGCGCGTAGTCCGCGATGACGGCGAAGTCGAGGTGCATGGCGTCGTCCGTCATCCGTCATCCGTTGTCCGTCATAGGGATGCGGGTGACGGATAACGGACGGCGGATGACGTTCATTTCCTCGAGAGTGGAACCCAGGCGCGCGTGCGCTCCCACTCGAGCGCGAGCACGCCGCCCAGCCCGTCGCTGCCCGGCTCGATCGCGATGGTAAACTGCTCGACCGGCCGCGCCAGTCGCTCGACCTTCATGTCGAGTCGGGCAAAGTCGTGCTTCGCGTCATACTGGGTGCCCCACTGTCCCGTGTTGTTGTTGACGATGAGCTTCCATCCGTCCGGGGAGGGGACCGACCACAGGCTGTACTTGCCGGCCGGGAGGCTTGTGCCGGCGATCACGAGGTCCGCGCTGGTCTCGAGCACGGTGGCTTCGTTCGCGCCGGTGCGCCACACCGTGTTCCATGGCACCACGTTACCGAAGATCGCGCGGCCCCTCATCGACGGGCGACTGTAATGGACGGCGAGGTTCGCCCCCGCCAGCGTGGCGCGCACCGAGTCCGCGGGGGAGAGCGTACCGAGCGACCGCGCGGCGAACGCCTTGGAGAGCGCGCCGAGGTCCAACTTCCCCCGGACGCGCTCGACCGTCACCTGCATCGTGGTGCCGATGCCACTGAGCCCGAGCAGGCTGCCGTGCTCGTCGACGCGCAGCCGGAACGTGCCGAGCGGGCCGAGGATCATGGTCATCGAATCGCGGCCCAGCCGGTTGACTTCGACGGTCCACGGCTCGGCGTCGCCCAGGTTCAGCAAGGCGGTCGTGTAGCGCTCGCCCCCGCCGGCGCGCGCCCGGCGGGTGATCTCCTCCAACAGGGCGTAGTTCTGGAAGTACCACGGCACGGTGCCCGGGGCGACCTTCACCCGTCGGTGGAGGGTCGAGTCGCCGTCCGGCACGGCGGAGATCGCGCTGTCGCCGGCGAGCTCGACGGTGGCCTTCGTTTCAGCGGGGCCCGGCGCACCGGAGACATTGTGCTCGACGAGCTCGAAGCGCTCGATCGCGCCGCTCCGACCGAACGTCGCGGTGTAGAGGCGGTGCACGGTGCGCGGCGCGCGCGCGACCTGCTCGCCTGCGAGCCGATCGGCGGTGCGGGTGTACTGCTCGAGCGAGAGCGTGTCGGCTCCGAGGCGCACGATGAAGGCGCCCTGGGCCGAGAGCGCAGGCACCAGGAGCAAGCCGAGGGTCACGACCGGAAGCAGTCGGCGGATCATGGTCTGGTTCCTCGTGAAGGGAGCGTCAGGTCACTCGAATCGAGCTGACTTCGTCGTTCTGCGCAATCTTGTTGACGATGTCCATGCCCTTGGTGACCTGTCCAAAAACGGTGTGGACACCGTCCAGGTGGCGTTGGGGAGAGTGGCAAATAAAGAACTGGCTCCCGCCGGTGTCCTTGCCGGCGTGGGCCATGGAGAGGGTGCCGGCCACGTGCTGGTGCACGTTCTTGTGGGTTTCGCACTTGATCGTGTACCCCGGGCCGCCGGTCCCGACGCGCCCCTTGCCGGTCTTCGAGTAGGGGTCGCCACCCTGGATCATGAAGTTCGCGATCACGCGGTGGAACTTCGTGCCGTCGTAAAAGCCCGAGTTCGCGAGCTTCACGAAGTTTGCGACCGTGTCGGGCACCTCGTCGGCGAACAGCTCCACCTCGATGGTTCCCCGCGCGGTCGCGACAACGGCCTTCCGATTGGGCATCTGATCTCCCGGGCTAAGTGAGCAGGTTCTTCACGTCGTCGGGGGTCGCGACGGGAAGCGAGCACGTGGTGCCGACACACACCGTGGCCGCGGGCTGCTCCGTGGTTTTGCGGAGCACGACCTTGCGCGGCCGGTACTGCTGGAGCGCGACCAGATGCATTTCGCACGCCGGACCGTCGCCCCGCGGGCCCGACACCTCGACCCGGGTTACGGGGTTCAGCGCCCAGTCGACCGCCCGGAGCAGCGTGGCGCCGTACAGCGCGAGCTGACTCGCGGCACCCGCGAACGTGGTGAGCTGGCGCTCGAGCAGGGGGCGCCACTCCGGCTCGTCGGTGAGCGCCGCCAGCCGCGCGAGCACCAGCGCCGCGACGCCGTTCGCCGAGGGCGTGGGGGCGTCCTGGATCGGCTTCGCCGGAGTGGCGAGGTAGGCTGCGCCGGTCCGGCCGCGAGCGACGTCGAAGAACCCCCCGGCAGCTTCGTCCCAGTGGACGCGGCGGCAGTGCTGCATGATCGCGCCGGCGCGCGTGAGCCACGCATCGTCGCCGCTCGCCTCGTACGCGTCGAGGAACGCGGCGGCGGCCTGGACGTTGTCGTCGAGCAGGCCGTAAGGCTCGGGCCGGCCGATCACGTGCGCCACGCCGCGCGTATCATCCCACGCGGCCGCCCAAATTCGGCTCAGCACCTTCAGGGCGAGCGTGTTACACTCGGGGCGATCGAGCACGGCGCCGGCGTGGAGGAACGCCGACGCCATCATGGCGTTCCAGTTCACGTATGCCGTGGTGTCGACGTAGGGTGCGGGGCGCCGGTCGCGGGCGACCTTGAGCTGCGAGACCGCCTCGCGCAAGGCCCGCCACTCCGCGGCGTCCGCCGGGTCCTCCTTCCACCAGAGCACGTTTTTCTCGTGATCGTGCTCCATCTCGCCCGGCACGGCCACGTCGAACACGCGTCGGGCAACCTGGAACGCGTCATCCGGCAACGCCTCGCGCAGTTGGTCCGGCGTCCAGGTCCAGTAGTCGCCGTCGTCGCCGAACTCGACGTCTGCGTCCTGCGAGGTGTAGAAGGCGCCCTGCTCGCGGTCCGACAGGGTCTCCAGCACCCAGCTCACGATCCCCTGGGCCACGTCCTTGAACAGCGGCGTCCCGCCGGCGGCGTACGCGTTCAAGTACGCGTGCAGCAGTTCGGAGTTGTCGTACGACATCTTCTCGAAGTGCGGCACGATCCAGCGCTCGTCCACCGAATAGCGGTGGAACCCGCCGCCCACGTGGTCGCGGATGCCGCCTCGGGCCATTGCGGTGAGGCTCTTCTCGACCACCTCGCGCATCCAGCCCTCGTGCGTGTCGTGCCAGCGGGCGAGCAGGAAGTCGCACGCCGCGGGGTGAGGAAACTTGGGGGCGGTTCCGAAGCCCCCGTAGCGGATGTCGAAGAGTCGTGCCATCTGGCCGGCCGCGTCGTCGAGCATCGCCGGGGCGACCTGACCGGCCTTCGCCTCATCCAGGGACTCCGTGAGGTGCTGCCGGATCGCCGCGGCGTTCTTCGACACGCGCGCGCGATCGCGCCGGTACAGCTCCGCGACCTGCTTCAGGACAGAGATGAAGCCGGGCCGCCCGTACCGATTATCCTCGGGGGGGAAGTACGTTCCCCCGAAAAACACCTCGCCCTCGGGTGTGAGAAACGCGGTGAGCGGCCAACCGCCCTGGCCGGTGAGCGCCTGCACCGCGCGCTGGTAGCGCGCGTCCACGTCGGGCCGCTCGTCGCGATCGACTTTGACGCATACGAAGTCGCGGTTCAAGAGCTCGGCGACCTCGGGATCCTCGTACGACTCGCCGTCCATGACGTGACACCAGTGGCACCATACGGCGCCGATGTCGAGCAGGATCGGCTTGTCCTCGGCGCGGGCCCGCTGTAACGCCGCCTCGCCCCAGGGGTGCCAGTGCACCGGCTGGTGAGCGGCGGACTTCAAATAGGCGGAGGGCTCGGAGGCGAGCAGGTTGGGCATCAGAACGCGAAATCTACCCACGGCGGGGACGCGAACGTGCCGGGCACCTTCGCGAGAAAGAACGACATGTCCTCCCCCCCCATGGTTCGGATACCGTCGATCACCCGCTCCTGCCCGACGATGTCCTGCGCGACGCCTCTCATGAGCGCGGTCATCCGCTGATCGTTCACCAGCGGTGCGGTCAAGCGCCGGTACCGCACCTCGGCCGTCGCTCCGAAGGCGGCGGCGATACCGAGGGCGGTTTCCTCCACCAGCTGCGGAGCCTGCTCGAAGAACTTCCCCCCGAAGGTGCGCACGGTGCCGCGCAGCTCGGCGCGCCCGGGAATCACGTTGAAGGCGTGGCCTGCGTTCAGCTGCGTGACCGAGACGACCGCTTCCTCGAACGGATTGCGGCGGCGACTGACGAGACTCTGCAGGCCCGTCACGACGTGCGCCGCGACCAGCACGGGGTCGATCGTCTGATGTGGCGCCGCCGCGTGACCACCGCGCCCCACGATCGCGATCTCGAACTCATCCACCGACGCCATCACGGCTCCGGGCATGATCCCGATCGTGCCCGTGGGGAGGTCGTTCCAGAGGTGGAGGCCGAATGCCGCGTCGACCTTCGGCCGCTCGAGCACGCCGTCCCGAATCATGGCCTCCGCACCGTAGGAGATCTCTTCGGCGGGCTGGAAGGCGAGCTTCAGCGATCCCGGCAGGTCCGCGGCGTGGAGGCGCCGCGCCACCTCCAGCCCGATCGCCACATGCCCGTCGTGCCCGCAGGCGTGCATCCGGCCGGGCTGTCGCGAGCGGTATGGGACCTCGTTCGCCTCCTCGACGGGAAGCGCATCCATGTCGGCGCGGACGAGAACGCACCGGCTCGCTCCCTTGGGCGCGCCGTCGCGCTGGGCCAGGACGCCGGTCTTGCCGACGCCCGTTCTGACGGTGTATCCGAGCTGCTGCAGCCGCTCCGCGACGAGCGCGCCGGTGCGTCGCTCCTCGAAGCCGAGCTCGGGGTGCTGATGCAGGTCGCGCCGGGTGGCGACGAGCGCGGCGCGGTCGACGGGGGGCACAGTCATGGTTGCACGTTATACGACGACACGTTGCCCGAATGAGGGAGGAGCTTGACGTTACGCGTAACGTGCCGTCGTGCCGTCGTGTTGCGCGTTTTCATACGAGGGAGGACGGACACCACCGATTCACCACGCACTCTCCGCATTTCGGGCGGCGGGCGATGCACACGCGGCGCCCGTGCTGGATCAGAGTGTGGGAGAACCACGTCCACTTGTCGCGCGGCACGAGCGCCATCAGGTCGCGCTCGATCTTCACGGGGTCCTGCTGCTTTGTCAGACCGAGCAACGTGGAGAGGCGCTGCACGTGGGTGTCTACCACCACGCCTTCGTTCTCGCCGAACGCCGTGCCGAGGACGACGTTGGCGGTCTTGCGGCCAACCCCCGGAAGCTGCAGCAGCTGCTCCATGGTAGCCGGCACCGCACCGCCGTACCGCTCGACGAGCGCCTGGGCCATGCCCAGAATCGACCTTGTCTTGTTCCGGAAGAATCCGGTGCTGTGGATCTCCTGCTGGAAGACGGCGGGATCCGCGGCGGCGTAATCCTGCGCGGTCCGGTACTTGGCGAAGAGGGCGGGCGTCACCAGGTTCACGCGGGCGTCGGTGGACTGGGCCGAGAGGATCGTCGCAACCAGCAGCTCGAGCGGGTCGGTGTGGTGGAGCGCGCAGGTCGCGTCGGGGTAGGCCTGCTCGAGGCGTGCGATGATTTTCTTCACTCGCGCGCGCAGTCGCGCCGGTGTCTCGACCGCGCGACGCCGCTTCGGCCGTGTGTTCGTTGGCATCACTGGGTTGGCAGGAAGCTAACGGCTCAGCGGTGGGGCAGGAATCCGTCGAGCGCCCGCACGAACTGCTCGGTCGCCTCCACATGGGGCGCGTGGCCGGTCGCGAGCTCGATCACCCCGGTATCGAGCAGGGCGGCGGTCTCGCGCGCCGATTCTATCGGCATCGGGTCGTCCACCCCGTGGACGACCAGGCTGCGCGGCGCGGTGCCCTTGGGAAACGTCTGCCGCAGCCGATCGCGCAGGTCGTAGTCGCCCAGGCTCTCCCACACCGCCTGCTGGGTCCGGGCGGTGACGCGGAATGGCGTCAGCTCCCGCGCCCGGCTCGGGTCGCGAAAGTACCCGGCTACGGATAGCGCGAACGCGAGGCGGCGGTACTTTTCGGGGTCGCTCTGCGCCAGCCCGGAGGCAGCCAGCTCCGCGCGCTCGCGCGCAATCCACGGCTGGGCCATGCGGGCGGCGAAGCGGCGCTCGAATTCCCGGCGCCACCGCGCGGTCACCGGTGCGGGAGAGACGAGCGCCAGCCGCGCGACGCGGCCGGGGTGCTCGAGGGCATACAGGACGGCGAGCAGGCCACCCCAGGAATAGCCCAGCAGGGCGAGCGTGTCGATGGCCCAGCGCTCGCGCAGAGTCTCGAGATCGGCGACGTGCTCTCGCCAGCCGACGGGCGTCTCGCGGGGCACCGGGGATCGACCGCCACCGCGCTGGTCATAGAACAGCAGCGTGCGCCCGCGCGCCAGCCGATCGTACTGAGGCAGGAGGTAGTCGTGGTGAGCGCCGGGGCCGCCGTGCAGCACGACGACCGGCGGCCCGCTCCCCACGCGCCGCGTGTAAAGGCGGACGCCGTCGACCGCGACCAGCGCGTCGGCCGCGCCGGTCGCCTCGGTCCCAGTCATGGAGTCACAAGTTAAACGGTCGTGAAGCCACTTCGCTTTCCACCGCTGCTGGCGCCTCCGGCGATCCGGCGGCTCGGGCTTGCCGATGTCGCCATCCTCTGCTTGCTGGGAGGGGCGATCGCGACCGTGATCGCGTTCGCGCGCGAGTTCGAGGCGCCGCTCCGCCAGGTGGTGCAGATCGACCTGCGCCCCGCGGCGCTCCCGAAGTACACGCTGTACTCGCTGACCCGCGGCGTGCTGGCGCTCGCGATCTCGTACCTGTTCGCGCTCGGCTTCGGCTGGGCGGCCGCGAAGTCACGGACGGCGGAGCGGCTGCTCCTGCCGCTGCTCGACATCCTGCAGAGCATCCCCGTGCTCGGCTTCCTGCCGGGCCTCGTGCTGGGCCTGATGTCGCTCTTCCCGACCCGCAACATGGGCCTCGAGCTCGCCGCGATCCTGATGATCTTCACGGCGCAAGCGTGGAACCTGGCGCTGTCGTTTTACAACTCTCTGAAGAGCCTCCCCGACCCGCTGCGGGATGCCTGCCGCGTGGCGGGGTGGCGCGCCTCGCGGACGTTCTGGCAGCTCGAGGTGCCCGCCGCTGCCCAGGGCCTCGTGTGGAACGGGATGCTCTCGATGGCGGGTGGCTGGTTCTTCCTGATGGTGAACGAAGCGTTCCGGCTGGGCGACCGCGATTTCCGCCTCCCCGGGATCGGCTCGTACATGAGCGTGGCGCTGGACCGCGGAGATACGTCCGCCATGGCGCTCGCGATCCTGGCCATGGTGGTGATGATTGTGTGCGTGGACCAGCTGTTGTGGCGCCCGTTGGTGGTCTGGGTGGAGAAGTTTCGGCTGGACGAAACCGCCGGCGGCGCGAGCACCGCGTCGTCGTGGATGCTGGACTTCCTCCGCCTGGCGCGGTTGCCCCGACGTGCGAAGCTGTTCCGACGGCGCGCCTACCTCACGGCGCGGCGGGCGACGCGGCCGTTCGAGCGCCCGTGGCGGGCCGCTACCCCGGTGATCCTGCGCGGACCGCGGCTTGCTCTGGAGAACCCGATCACCCGCAAAGTCGCGGCGTTACTGTTCGGCGCGGCCGTCGCCGCCGTGGCGCTGGCGGGCCTGTGGCAACTGTGGCTGCTGCTCGCACAGCTGGGGCGCACCGAGTTGGGGCAGCTGGCGTCCTCGGCGGCGTTGACCTTCGCCCGCGTCATGGCGGCGGTGGTGCTCTCCACGGCGTGGGCGCTCCCGGCCGGCGTGGTGATCGGCCGCTCGCCCCGGCTGGCGCGAGCGCTCCAGCCCGTGATCCAGGTCGTCGCGTCGTTTCCGGCGCCGATGCTATTTCCCATCGTGATCTTGCTATTCGAGCGGATCGGGGTGGGGCTCGGGATCGGCGCCGTGGCGCTGATGGTGCTCGCGGGGCAGTGGTACATCTTGTTCAACGTGATCTCGGCCGTGGCGGCGATTCCGGAGCAGCTGAAGGACGCGGCCGCCGCGTTCCAGCTGCCGCCGGTCGCCCGCTGGCGCACCCTCTACCTCCCGGCCGCGTTCCCGGCACTCGTCACGGGCTGGGTGACGGCGGCGGGCGGCGCGTGGAACGGCTCGATCGTCGCCGAATACATCGAGGCGGGGGGGACGCTGCGCGTGACCCGCGGCCTCGGCAGCCTGATCAGTGATGCCACCGCCCACGCCAATTTTCCGCTGCTCGCCGGTGGCATTGCGGTCATGAGTGTGATGGTGGTCGGCTGGAACCGCCTCGTGTGGCGCTCGCTCATGGTCTGGGCGCAGACCCGCTTCGGGCTCGGGCAATGACGCCGGGCGAGGTGCTGCTCGAGGCGCAACAGGTGACGCAGCGCTTCCGGTTGCCCAACGGGCAGATCCTCGAAGCGCTGCGCCAGGTCTCACTCGCGGTGCGCGAACACGAGGTGGTCGCGCTGGTGGGACCGTCGGGGTGCGGCAAGAGCACGCTGCTGCGGCTGTTCGCCGGGCTCTCCCAGCCCACCGAAGGGTCCGTGCGGTATCGCGGGCGGCCGCTCGACGGCGTGCTGAGCGCCGCGGCGATGGTGTTCCAATCGTTCGCGCTGCTTCCCTGGCTCACGGTCGCGGCCAACGTGGCGATGGGGCTCGAGGCGCGCGGGGTGGTCGGCCAAGCGCGGCGGGACGCGGTCGCCCGCGCGATCAACCTGGTCGGGCTCGACGGTTTCGAGCAGGCCTACCCCCGCGAGCTGTCGGGGGGGATGAAGCAGCGCGTCGGCTTCGCGCGGGCGCTCGCGGTCGCGCCCGAGATTCTGCTGATGGACGAGCCGTTCGGGGCGCTCGATCCGCTGACCGCCGAGAACCTGCGCAGCCAGGTGGTGGATCTGTGGCGCGACCCGTCCACCGGCGTGAACACCCTCGTGGTCGTAACGCATAGCGTCGAGGAAGCGGTGTTCCTCGCCGGGCGGATCGTGGTGTTCGGATCGCAACCGGGGCATGTGCGGGAGGAGCTCTCGAATCCGCTGCCCTATCCCCGACAGGAGCGCAGCCCCGACTTCGAGACGATGGTGGACCGGTTGCACGCGATCCTCACCGCCACGCTCCTCCCGGAGCCGGCGCCGGCGGCGACGCCGCAGCGGCTCATCCCGTTCCCACGCGTGCATGTCTCCGAGGTGACCGGTCTGCTGGACCACCTGCTCACGCGGCCGGACGGGAAGGGCCCGGTCTTCGAGCTCGCCGAGGACCTGGGCGTCGACTACGACCGGATGTCCGCCGTGGTGCGGGGAGCGGAGCAGCTCGGCTGGGTGACGACGCCGGGGGACATCGTGCAACTCACGGCCGCCGGACGCGAGGTGATGGCGATGGACGACCAGGCGCGCAAGGACACGACTCGCGCCCGTCTCTCGAAGCAGCCGCTGTTCGCGCGCGTCCTCGCGATGCTGCGGGAAAGCGAGGGGTCGGTGGAGGACGAGGAAGTGCTCGCGGACCTGACCATCTACTTCCCGTTCATTCCCGCCGATTCGCTGTTTCAGACGATCGTCGAATGGGGACGCTACGCCGAGCTGCTGGACCACAAGGCGGACGCGGCCCGGCTGACGCTGCTCGAGTCGCCCGAGGGGGCGTCAGAGAGTCGCCCGGCCTGAGCGGACCGCGCCCTCCCGCCGAGGGCGAGCTTAGTACCCAAAACGGAAGAACCGCGGTGTGATCACAGCAACACCGCGAGTGCGTCCGCCACTTCCTTCACCGCGTGATGATGCGCGTCCGTAAAGCCCGCGGGCACGTCCGAGTCGACGTCGATCTGGCCCAGGATCGTGGTGCCGCGGCGAATCAGTACGACGAGCTCCGACTTGGTGTCGAGGTTGCAGGCCAGATAATTGCCGACGGCGGCGACATCCGCAACGTTCTGGTCCTCGCCGGTCGCGACCGCGGTGCCGCACACGCCGCGGCCGACCGGGATGCGGGTGTGCGGCGTGTCGCGGCCGGCGTGGGCCTCGAGCACGAGCTCGTTGCCGTGGAGCATGTACGCATAGACCGATGTGTAGGGCGCGCCGTGCGCCCTGATCCGCGTGCATGCCAGCTGGAGCAGGTCCCGCCGGGAGGAGTCGTGCAGATGCGCGGCGCGCAGCGCCCGCACGATCTTGCTCGGCTCGAAGGTGGCTGCCATCCGTGTTCTATATCTATCTTTGGCCTGACCCTCTCGGAAGCTGGCGGTGCCCGTCCGACTGCTCGCACTCATTCCCGTAGCCGTGGCGATCAGCTTGGCCCTGTCCGCGGCGGTCGAGGCCGTGGCGCTCCCGCTCTTCCTCGACACGACCGGTACGATACTCGCGACGGCGCTCGCCGGGCCCAGCGTGGGCGTCGCCGTCGGCGTGCTGACGTCGGCCGTGAACACGCTCCGCAACCCGACGTTCTGGCCCTTCGTCGTGATCCAGATCATCGTGGCGCTGTACGCCGGGCTCGCCGCGCGCGCCGGGCTGTTCCGTGGCCTCCGTACGGCCGTCCCGGCGGGGCTCGGCCTCGGGGTCATCGCGTCGCTGACCTCGACGCCCATCTCCTATTTCCTATTCGGCTGCACCACGACTGGAGGCATTGCCCTCACCACCGCCCTCGGCCGGGCGCTCGGGCTGCCGCCGCTCGGCGCGTGCTTCTTCGGGAGCTTCGTGTCCGACTTCGGCGACAAGGCGGTGACGTTCGCGCTGGTGACGTCGGTGTTGCACGCGCTGCCGCGGCGCACGGCGGCTCGCTTCCCGCTGGCGCTGCGCGCGATCGGCGCCGCGTGAGGACGCGGCATCCGTTCACCCTCCTCACCCTGGCGGCGGCGCTCCCGACCCTCGCCTGGCTCCTTCCGGCGCCGGCGGGCGCCTTGGGCACCGCAGCCGTGGCGTTCGGCCTTGCGGCGGCGGCCGGCGTGCGGCGGGTGCTGGTCCCAGCGGTCGTCACCGCGGCGCCGTTCTGGCTCTTCCTCTTCGTGCTCCACGACCTCCCGACGACGCTCGCGATCGGCCTGCGCATCACGACGATGGTGGCCGGCTTCGTCTGGCTCGCCGCCGTGCTCGCGCCGGACCGGCTCGTCGAAGCGATGGTCGCGCGGGGTTGGAGCGTCACCGTCGCGTACGTGTTCGCGGCGACGCTCTCGGCGGTTCCCCTCTTCCGTGCGCGCGCCCGACGGATCGTCGAGGCCCAACGCTGCCGCGGGCTGTCCCCGCGCGGCAGCGTGGCGAAACGACTGCGCGCGCTACGCGCGCTCGCCCTGCCGCTGCTATTGTCCGCGCTGCATGAGGTGGACGAGCGAGCTCTCGCGCTCGAGACGCGCGGCCTCCGGTCGGGGGCGCGCCGTACGCCCCTCGCCCCGCCGCCGGACCCCGCCTTGGAGCGCGCGGCCCGCTGGGCACTGTTGCTGGTGTGCATTGCCGCGCTCGTCGGGAGACTGGTGTGAACCCGCTCACGCTCGAGGGAGTCGAGTTCCACTACCCGGCGACCGAGGCCCCCGCGCTGCGTGATGTGTCGCTCGCGGTCGCCGCGGGAGAGATCGTGGCGCTCGTCGGGAAGGTCGGGGCGGGGGCGTCCACGCTGTTGCTCGTCGCTGCGGACCTCGCTCCGCGGATCACCGGTGGCCGGCTCACGGGGACCGTGCGCCGGCGCGCGCGCAGTGGGATCGTGCTGCCGACGCCCTGGACGCAGCTGTCGGGGATGGCGTTCACCGTGTGGGACGAGGTCGCATTCGGGCCGGCGAACCTGGGCTGGCCTGGGCGGGAGATCGCGCGGCACGTGGAGCGCGCGCTCGAGCGGCTGGAGATCGCGGCGCTCGCGGAGCGCGACCCGGCGACGCTCTCGGGTGGCGAGGTGCAGCGCGTGATCCTCGCAGGTATCCTCGCCATGGACCCCGACGTCGTCCTGCTGGACGAGCCGACCGCCGAGCTCGATCCGGCGGGCGCCCGCGCGCTGTGGCGCCTCGTCCGCGTGCTGGCGGGAGAGGGGAAGGCGATCGTCGTCGCGACGAGCGATCTCGACGCCGTGCCCGCCGTAGCCGACCGCGTCGCGTGGCTCGAGCAAGGCGCGGTCCGCGCGATGGGAGCCCCGGACCTGCTCGCCGAGGAGGCCACGTGCGAGGCCGGCTTGGGCACAACGGTCGCGGGCGTGTGGCGGGCCGCGGGCCTGGCGGCCCCCTATCCCCTCACCGTGGCCGACGCGATACAGCGGTGGCGCTGAGTCCCGCGCTCCAGCTCGACGCCGCCGGATTCTCGTACGGCGCGGTCGCGGCGCTCTCCGCCGTATCGTTCGCGGTCGCCCCGGGGGAGCGCGTCGCCCTGCTGGGACGGAACGGCGCCGGCAAGTCCACCCTCGTGCGCCTGGTCACGGGGCTGCTCCACCCGGACGAGGGCACGGTGCGGGTGGGCGACTGGGACACGTGCGACTACGCCCCCGAAGACTTGGCGCGACGGGTCGGGTCGGTGTTCCAGCACGCCGACCAGCAGCTCTTCGCACGAACGGTACGGGAGGACGTGAGCTTCGGACCGCGCGCGCTCGGGTACGGGGAGCGGGAGGTAGCGCGGCGCGCCAGCGACGCCCTCGAGGCCCTCGCCCTCACCGCCCACGCCGCACAGCACCCCTACGATCTGCCACCGGCGCTCCGCACGCTCGCCGCGCTCGCCGGTGCCCTCGCGCTCGAGCCTGCGGTGCTGGTGCTGGACGAGCCCACGGTGGGCCTCGACCGCGCCCTGCGGGCGCAGGTGGCGGGCGCGCTGCACGAGCATGTCGCGCGGGGCGCGGCATTGCTCGTGGTGACGCACGATCTCGGCTTCGCCGCCGAAACGCTGGACCGCGGGATCGTGCTCGACCGCGGTCACCTGGCGTATGACGAGCCGCTCGCGACGCTGCTCGCGTCCGCGGAGCGCCTCAAGCCGCTCGGACTGGTGCCGCCCGCGGTCGCAGCGCTGTCGGTGGCACTGGAGCTTCCGGGGCTGCCGGTGCGCGAGCGTGAGGCCGCTCACACACTCGCCCGCGTTGCCGGAGCGCAGCCCCGGCCCTAGATTGCTCGCTCTCCGCATGCCCACTCCAGAGACAATCGCCGCACGGTTCGCACGCTGTCTGGACCTGTTTCGCGACCCCGCGGCGAAACAGGCCCAGAAGCTCGAGTTCCGAGCGCTGCTCGAGCTGCTCGCGGAGGCGCCCGTCACCCTCAAAGCGGACGCCGGCCGGCTGGAAGTGAACGGTGTAGCGTGCGAGGGGAAGGCGCTGACCGCCCTGCTGCAACGGCTCGATCTCCACGGCGTGGCGGAGATTGCGCTTCCCCAAGGCCCCCCGCCCACGCAGCTGTTCGAGCTGTTCAAGGCGCTCGCCGATCAACCCGATCAAGAGGACCTGTCCACGCGCCTCGGCTCCGTCGGCGCGGACCGGATTCGCGTCACGAACGCCGGCGCACCGCCCGCTCCTGCGACCGCTCCGTCGAGGCCGATCACGAGCCCGGCGTCGCCACTCCCGATCGCGGCGCCTTCCGGCGGCGGTGGCGCGGATGCGCTCGCCGAGCTGCAGCGCAATCCCGCGGCGCCCAACGCGGGTGACCTCCTCGGCGCCGTGATCGACCAGGCCGAAATGGCGCTGAAGCGTAACCGGCCGGAGGAGGTGCTCCGGTTCCTCGCGGCGATCCTGCGCCTCGAGCAGCGGCTACCCGAAGCGGGTGGGGTGCGGCGTCAGTACGCCATCGTGGTGCGCCGCATTTGCACGCGGCCGGTGGTCGAGATGCTCGCGCGGCTCGTCACCGTGCCGAAGCACCGTACGGACGCGACCCTCGCGCTCCAGCGCGCCGGTGCCGAGGCCGTGGAGGTGCTGCTCGACCTGCTGGTGGCTGCGCCGACGATGAGTGAGCGGCGCGGCGTGTTCGACGCGTTGACGCAAATGACGCAGGGCACGGAGCAGCTCGTCCACATGCTCGACCACCCCGAGTGGTTCGTGGTGCGCAACGTGGCGGAGCTGGTCGGGGAGCTGGGGATGGAGGAGGCCGTCCCGGGGCTCGGCAAGCAGCTCAGCCACGAGGACGAGCGCGTGCGCCGAGCCGTGGCGCTCGCGCTCGCGAAGATCGGCTCCGGCAGCGCCGTCGAGCCGTTGCGGCGCGCGCTGCGTGACAAGTCCCCGGAGGTGCGGATGCAGGTAGCGCTCGGGATCGGCGGCCGCAAGTCGAACGCCCTGGCGATGCCGCTCGTCGTCGCGATGGAGGAGGAGGCCGACGAGGCGGTGCTGCGCGAGCTGATTCTTGCCCTGGGCCGGATCGGGAGCCCTGATGCGGTTCAAGCGCTGATCAAGCTCGCCCAGCCATCGGGTCGCATCTTCGGCCGCAAGCCCGCGGCGCTGCGCGCAGCCGCCGTCGAAGCGCTCCGGCTCGCCGGCACGCCCCCCGCGATCGGCACGCTGCAAGGCCTCGCCGGTGACGGCGACAAACAGGTGAAGGCGGCCGCGCGGGCCGCCCTCCAGGACCTGAAGCGAAAGCCGGGCCCCTAACCCCGGAACGCAGTCCCGGGCGCGGGCACGGTGGGCGCAGCCCGTTGCAGCGCCCAGTTTCCCGGCCCCGCGAACGTCACACACAACAGTGCCCCGATTAGCGCCAGACTGTACTCATAGCCGCGCGCCATCGGGTCGCCGAAGTGAAAGACGTCGAATCCGTGTGGCACGTGCACCAGCAGCCCTCCGATGAAGACCTGGATCGCGACGAGGATGGCCGCGATCTGCACGCCGAGGCCGAGCAACAGCGCCAGGCCGCCGAGCGTTTCCACGAGCATGCCGACAAAGGCCATCAGGGTCGGTGCGGGGAAGTGCAGCACATCACGCAACATGCCGGTCCATCCGGCCATGCCTGGGCCGTCGAACGGCGGCCCGATCAGCTTGCCGAGTCCGTGCATCAGAAAGATGATGCCGAGCGCCACCCGCAGGATGAACAGCCCGAGACCAGGGTTGTGCCATTTCATGATGCGTTCTCCTCTCACCCGGGGATGAAGCTGACTTTGGGATCCAGCCGACGCGCGAACGCCGCGAGCAGTCGCGCCGCGCGCTCCAGGTCGTCCAGTGCGACCATCTCGTTGGGGCTGTGCATGTAGCGGTTGGGGACGCTCACCAGCCCCGTCGGGATGCCCCGCAGCGCGTTGTAGATCGCGTCCGCGTCCGTGGCGGTATCGTGGGGCGCCGCCTGGACGCTGTAGGGAATCTGCTCCTGCTCGGCGCATTGCACCAACATCTCGAACACCACCGGGCTCACCGAGGAGCCGCGCGCCAGCACCGGCCCGGCGCCCAGCTTGTGCTCGCCCGCTCGCTTCTTTTCCGCTCCGGGGTAATCGGTGGCGTGCGTCACGTCGACCACGAGCGCGACCTGGGGATCGAGGCCGACCGCGCTGGTGCGCGCGCCGCCGCCCGACCAGGCGATCTCCTCGCGGGTCGTGGCGACCGCGAACACCGCCGCGTGCTTGGGGCGGTCCTTCGCCAGCAGCCGAAGCACCTCGGCGACCACGTAGGCCCCGATCCGGTTGTCGATGCTGCGTGACACGATGCGCCCATTCGGCAGCTCCTGCACGTCCGCGTCCAGCACCGCCGGGTCGCCCACCCGCACGCGTTCCTGCGCCTCGGCCCGGCCGGCGACTCCGATGTCGATCCAGAGGTCGGTGATCTTGGAGACCTTGTCCATGTCCTCCTTCTTCATGAGGTGGATCGCCTGCTTGCCGACCACACCGCGCACCGGCCCCTTCGGCCCGGCGATCACTACACGCTGCCCGACCAAGACCTGGGAGTCCCAGCCGCCGATGCCGGCGAAGTAGAGAAAGCCGTCGTCGTCCACGTACGTCACCTGGAGCCCGATCTCGTCGATGTGCCCGGCGAGCATGAGCCGTGGGCCGCCCTTCGGGTTGAGGGCGGCGATCGAGTTGCCGTGAACGTCGGCCTTCACCTCGTCGGCGAAACCCTTCACCTCCTCGCGCCACACGCGGGCGGGAGCGGTTTCGAAGCCGGAGGGCCCCGGGGTATCGAGCAGGCGCTTCAGGAAATCCAACGTCGGTTTCGTCATGGGTGCGTTTGAGTGGAAAGAGGAATGCCGAGCCGGCGGCGCACGCTGTCGGCGGCCGCGCCGCTGGCCAGTGTCGCTTGGTGGCCGACCCGGACCGGGATCGCCGACAGGCGGATCCGCTTGTCGGGTCGTACCACCACGCGCAGGATCGCCGAGAGCCGCGTCCACGGCTCGCTCTGCAGGAAGATGAAGTTCCCGAGCGACTGCACGATCGGCTTGCCCTTGTACCGCACCACGGGCTGGAGCACGTGCGGGTGGTGGGCGAGCACCACGTCCGCGCCCGCGTCCACGAGGCCGTACAGCAAGTCCGTGTGATAGCTCGGCGGGGCGGCCACGAATTCCCTGCCCCCGTGCACGCTCACGACGACGAGATCCGCCCGGCCGCCCTGCTTCACGCTCCGGATCGCGGGGTAGAGCCAGGCGGTGTCACCCCAGGCGACGTAGTTGGCCCCGGGGTGGCGATAGAACGTGTACGGGGCGGGGTTCCACGCGCGCGTGATCGCGAAAAAGGCTACCCGCCAGCCGTGGCGCCGGACGATCACCGGCTGCTCGGCCATGTCGCGGCCGAACGCGGAGCCTACGAACAGCACCCCGGCCCGGGTGAGCTGGCGCATCGTCTCCTGGAGCGTCCCTTCGCCCCCGTCCCAGGCATGATTGTTCGCCGTGCTCACGATGTCGAACCCCGCCAGCGCCAACGCGAGCGCTGCGAGGGGCGGGGCGGTGAACACCTCACCCGAGTCGTCCACGGCGCCGGTGTCCGCCGCGATCGGGCTCTCGAGGTTGCCGAACGTGATGTCCGCGCCGCGGAGCGTATCGAGCAGCGGGCGAAACGAGTACAGCGTGTCCCCCTGGATCAGCCGCTCCCGGGCCGTGCGCCGCCCCAGGTTGATGTCGCCCACCGCATACAGGCGCAGCGTCCCCTTGGTCGCCGGCGCCTGCAGCAGGGCCAGCACCAGGTTGCACGCCGCCATGAGGTGGCCCGTCATAGCCGACCTGCCTCAACCAACATCGGCGAAACCGTCAACCGTGTATCAACCGCGCGAGAATTTCCGCCGCGTCTACGAGCCGCGGCCCCGGGCGTGAAGTATAGGCGTTGCCGTCGAGAAACTCGACGCGGCGACCCAGCACCCCCCTCGCGTCGCGGTCCGCGACCTGAGCCACGTCGCGGCGCCCCCGGTCGGCGTCGAAGCCGCACAGCGCCACCAGTACGACGTCGGGGGCCAACGCGCTCAGCTCCCGCCACGAGCGCGGCACCGAGCGCGCGCCCGGCACGTTGCCGACGTCCCGGCCGCCCGCGAGCGCTACCAGCTCCGGTACCCAGTGCCCTGCAACGTAGGGGGGGTCGAGCCACTCGAGCACCAAGACGCTCGGAGCGGTAGGGCGCGCGGCGTTGGCAAGTCGGACGCGCCGCAGCCGGTAGCGCAGCCCGGCGACCAGCTCCTCTGCCTCGTCCCGCAGCTCCAAGGCTTCGCCCACTTTACCGATGTCGGCGACCACGCCGTCGAGCGTGTGCGCGTGCAATGTCACGATCCAGGGCGTGGGCATGAGAGCGGTAACGAGGCGGCCGAGCTCGGCCTCGCCCACAGCGCACACGTCGCACACTGCTTGCCCGATGATCACGTCCGGCCGGAGCCGGGCGACGAGCGCAGCATCGAGCTCGACCGCCGCGACCCCGGTCCGCCTGGCGTCCGCCATCGCGCGGTCGATCTCGCTGGACGAGAGCCCCGGGTCGAGGCGGCTGCGCGTCACTCGCGGGAGGGAGCGGACCTCAGGGGGGTAATCGCACTCGTGCGTCACGCCGACCAGGCGACCGCCCGCTCCCAGCGCGGCCACGATCTCGGTGGCGGCGGGCAAGAGCGAAATGACGCGCACCGCCTACACCCCGCTCCGGGGGGTCACTGCTCGCGCAGCCCAATCCGGTAGAGGAGCGCCCCGAGCAGCCCGAAGAGCCCGTAGGCGAGGACGTTGGAGTGGGCCAGGCCCCCGAGCGTCTGGGACACGGGCACCCGCTCGGCGAGCGCGTCGGCTGAGCCAAACACGCCTGCGACCGCCGCCAGCACGATCCCGCAGATCGCGCCGCCTGCGATCAAGCCGCTCGAGAACAGCACTCCGGGCCCCGACTCGACTTCGGCGATCGACCGCTGTCGGGCTTGGGCACGGCGCTCGATGAGCCACCGCACCACGCCGCCCGCGAACATCGCCGAGGAGGTGGAGATGGGTAAGTAAACGCCCACCGCGACCGGCAGCGCCTGGACCCCCATGAGCTCGATCGCGACGGTGATGAACACGCCGAGCAGCACCAGCGCCCACGGCAGCTTGTGGGTCAGGATGCCGTCGGTGATGAGCGCCATGATGGTGGCCTTGGGGGAGTCGAGGCGGGGAATCGGCTTCCCCCGATACTCGTGGACGCGGCCCCCGATGCCGGGATCGAGCACGTAGCGCAGCTCATGACTCGCCGGGTCCATCAGGTACTTGCCCGCGGCCACGCCTTCGGTCACCACGTAGACCCGAACGATCTGATAGGTCGCACGGTCCACCGAGTCGCTGGCTGCGATGCGGAAGCCCGACATCGTCGCCGACAGCACCTCGACCGGCGCCCTTCCACCCACGGCGGGCGCGAGCGCCTGCTCGCTGAAGGGAGCGTGCGTCTCGGGCACGGGGTAGGTGTAGGCGCGGTTCAGCAGGGTGAGGGTCCAGCCGACGACGAGCGCCGATCCCAGGGCACCGACCAGGATGGCGATTTGTTGGCGTCGCGGGGTAGAGCCGACGAGGAAGCCCGTCTTCAGATCTTGCGATGTATTGCCGGCATTTGCCGCCGCGACGGCGACGACCGCGGCGATCGAGATCGCCTGCACGCGGTGGTCCACCCCGGTCCACCCGATGGCCACGAAGATCAGACACGTCCCGAGCAGGGCGGCGATGGTCATGCCGGAAATCGGGTTCGCCGAAGAGCCGATCTGTCCGCAGATGCGGGAGGAGACGGTGGCGAAGAAGAATCCGAAGATCACGATCAGGACCGCGCCGAGCAGGTTGACGCCCACTTGCGGCAGCAGCGCCAGGACGATAGCGAGGGCGACTGAGCCGCCGACCGTGAGGGAGATGGGCAGATCGTCCTCGGTCCGCAGCCGGGCCACCGCCTGGCCCAGCCGAGATTCGCGTAGATCCTTGAGGCTCGACGCGAACGAGCTCACGATCGTCGGGAGCGACCGCGCCAGCGCGATGATCCCGGCGGAGGCGACGGCGCCGGCCCCGATGTAGAACACGAAGCTGGCGCGCAGCTCACCCGGGCTCATGTCGCGGATCAGCTTCACCGCCGGGAATCCGAACGGCTCGCTCAGGCCGGACCCCACGAGCTTGATCGCGGGAGCGAGCACCAGATAGGCGAAGCAACCGCCGGCGAACAGGTAGCCGGCGATGCGCGGGCCGATGATGTACCCCACCCCCAGGAGCTCCGGGGAGATCTCCGTCGCGATCGCCGCGCCGGGATAGAACGCGAAGGCCTTGCCGGGCACGTCGGGCCACAGCTTGAGCCCGCCCATCAGGAACTTGTAGAGGAAGCCGACGCCGAACGCCTGGAACACCCGCTTTGCCTGCAGGCCGCGTTCTTCGCCGGCGATCAGCACTTCCGCGCAAGCCGTCCCCTCGGGGTAGATCAGCGTGTCGTGCTCCTTCACGATCAAGGCGCGGCGCAGCGGGATCATCATCAGGATCCCCATCAAGCCGCCGACCGTCGCCAGGATCGCCACCCGACTGATATCGAGGTCGTAGCCCATCAGGAGGATCGCCGGGATCGTGAAGACGACGCCGGCCGCCACCGAGTCGCTGGCCGACCCGGTCGTCTGCACGATGTTGTTTTCGAGAATCGACGTCCGGCCGAGCGCGCGGAAGATCGTGATCGAGAGCACGGCGATCGGGATGGAAGAGCTCACGGTGAGCCCGATCTTGAGCGCGAGGTAAACGCTTGAGGCGCTGAAGATGAGCCCGAGCAGTACGCCGAGCACGAGCGCGCGCGCGGTCAGCTCCGCGGGCGACTGGGTCGCCGGGACGTACGGCTGGTGGCCGGGCATAGGCGGCAGAATCTGCCCCTCGAACCGCGCCCGTGTCCAGCGGGGAGCGTTAGAATAGGGGTGGCATGGAGCACCCCGACCGGCTCTTCCTCGATTTCCAGTCGGCGCTCGCCGGGCGCTACTCGCTCGAGCGCGAGGTGGGGCGTGGCGGGATGGGGGTCGTCTACCTCGCCCGCGAAGTGCGGCTCGACCGTCCCGTCGCCATCAAGCTGCTCCCCCCGTCCAAGACGGCCGACCCCAAGTTGCGGGAGCGGTTCCTGCGCGAGGCCCGCACTGCGGCAAAGCTGTCGCATCCAAACGTCATCTCGATCCACGCGGTGGAGGAGACGGGCGGCTTCGTGTTCTTCGCCATGGCCTACGTCGAGGGCGAAACGCTCACGGAGCGCGTGCGTCGGCGCGGGCCGCTGCCTCCCTCGGAGGCGGCACGCATCCTGCGCGACGTCGCCTGGGCGCTCGCCTACGCGCACGGCCAGGGCGTGGTGCACCGCGACGTGAAGCCCGACAACATCCTGATCGAGCAAGGGAGCGGCCGCGTCCTCGTCGCCGACTTCGGGATCGCGGGCGTAGTTGCGGGCGCGGGCGCCCTGGTCGCGGGAGAGGTGGTCGGGACGCCCGAGTTCATGAGCCCGGAGCAGGCGCTGGGGGAGGCCGTCGACGCTCGCAGCGACCTCTATTCGCTCGGCGTGGTCGGGTACTTCGCCCTCTCCGGGACCTTGCCGTTCGAGGCGGCGAAGGCGACCGATGTGTTGGCGAAGCAGGTGACCGAGGCGGCTCCCCCGCTCGCGTCGGCCGCCCCCGGCGTGCCGCGACGGCTCGCGCAGGCGATCGACCGCTGCCTCGCGAAGGATCCCGCCGATCGTCCCGACGGCACCGCGACGCTCGCCGAGCAACTCAGTCACGCGTTGGAGCAGCGGCGTGAGCTGCCGGTGGCGCTGCGGGCGTTCGTCAAGCACGACGCGCGCCTCGACGGCGGCGGCGTGCTGATCTATCCGTTCGCGATGCTGTTCGCGGCCCCGCTCGCGGGTTGGCTCGGGGGCTCCGTCGCGGCCGGATTCGCGACGCTCGTCGCCGGGTACACCGTCGTCCCGCTCGGCGTGCTGGTGAACCGCGCGCGCCGCTTGCTCAAGGCCGGGTTTGGCCACAGCGACCTGGGCGTCGCCTTCAAGGCCGAGATCGAGCGCGGCCGCGAGGAGCGCGCCTTCGGGGTGGGCCACGGGCCGTCGCTCATCGAGCGGATCCTGAAGCGGATCGCGGCGGTCTCCTTCAGCGTCGCCGGGCTGGGCATCTTCGCGGGCGCGACCCTCGGCGGCGGAGATGCGCTGTTTTCGTTGGTCGCCATCAGCGCCGGCGCGGGTCTCATATCCGGCTTCAGCGTGCTGGTGATGCTTCAACGGCGCCGCGACGTCGACTCGGAGTTCTGGGGAAGGCTGTGGACGGGTCGCCTGGGCCGTTGGCTCTTCGGCATCGCAAGGCCGTTCGCGGGGGCGAAGGCGATCCCCGCGTCGCTCACGCACCGGCCGACGGAGCTGTCTATCGGGATGGCCGCGGAGCAGCTGTACGAGAGTCTGCCGAAGGAGACCCAGCGGCAGCTGCGCGATCTTCCCGACGTGGTGCACCGGCTCGAAGACGACGCGCAGCGCACCCGCCACCGGCTCCGGCGCTCGAGACCATCCGCCTGAATCTCCTGCGCCTGCATGCCGGTACGGGTAGCGTGCAAAGCCTCACCACGGACTTGGGCCTCGCGCGCGAGGTCGCTAAAGAAATCGGTCTGCTGCTCGAGGGCCAGCGCGTGGTCGAAGAGGAGCTGGGCAGGTGACGGCGGCGGTGCTTCGACTTGTGGAGCCAGGCACCGGTTGACGGAACCCGGTCTAGACCCCACGGGGTACTGAGTGCGCGCGAAGCAGGGCGGTTTGCCGCGTCTCGCGCGGCTGTCGCTCCGCCGCTACATCGCGCCACGATGCTACGAGACCTCGATCCCCAACACCGCACGCTCGACCGCGCGCTGGCCGGTCGCTACGTGCTGGAGCGGCGCCTCGGCAGGGGTGGCATGGGCGTGGTGTTCCTCGCGCGCGAGCTGGTCCTCGAGCGCCAAGTCGCCATCAAACTGCTGCCCCCTCTGAAGGCTGCCGACCCCCGCGCGCGCCGGCGCTTTCTGGATGAAGCGCGCACGGTGGCGCGGCTCTCGCACCCCAACATCGTTCCCGTCTTCGCCGTGGATGAATCGCCCGATGCGGTGTTCTTCGTGATGGCGTACGTCGAGGGGCAGACGCTGGGCCAACGGATCCGCGACCAGGGAATGCTCCCTCCGGAGGAAGGTGCGCGGCTGTTGCGCGAGGTGGCACGGGCGCTGGCGCATGCGCACGAGCGCGGCGTCGTACACCGCGACGTGAAACCCGACAACATCCTGCTCGACGCGGCCACCGGGCGGGCCCTGGTATTCGATTTCGGCATCGCCCGGGTGGGCGGGGACGGCGGCTCGACGGGTTCGGGTGGGGGGGTGGTCGGGACCGCCGACTACATGAGCCCGGAGCAGGCGAGCGGGCTCGGCGTGGACGCACGGAGCGATCTCTACTCGTTGGGGGTGGTGGGCTACCACGCGCTGTCGGGCCGGCTGCCGTTCGACGCCCCCGACGGCTATGCGATGCTGGCGCGGCACATCGCGGCCCCCCCGCCGCCGCTCGCGTCGGTCGCACCGCATGTGCCGCGCCGTCTGGCGCAGGTGGTGGATCGCTGTCTCCACAAAGAGCCGGCGGCCCGCTTCCCGAGCGGCGTCCATCTCGCCGAAGCGGTCGGCTTCGCGTTTGCGCCGCCTGCGGGGCCACCCATCGCCCTGCGGGCCTTCCTGGTGGAGGGCCGCGATCTCTCACCGGTCGCGCTCGCGTACGGCGCGATCGTGGGGCTTGCGGTCCCGCTCCTCGCCCTGCAGCTCCTCACCGCCGCGGACCTGGGCCCCAGAATCGCGGCGGCGGGCTTGATCGGCTGGCTGCTGGTGCTGCCGGTCGTGATGACGCTGGCGCGCGTGCGGCGACTGCGCGCCGCGGGGTTCGATCGCGACGATCTCACGGACGCGCTCGCCGTCGAGCTGGGGCGACGCCGGGAGGAGCTGGCGTTTCTGTACGGTGAAGGAGCGACGCGCGTCGAGCGCGTGGCGCGGCGGCTGGCCTACGCGGGGCTCGCCGTGGCGGCCGCGATGGTCGCGGTCGGGCTGCTCGCGCCCGAGTTCGCGCCCATCTCGGCCCAGCTCGCCGCGTTCAGCACCGGCGGGGCGGTCGCGTTGCTGGCCGCCGTCGTGGCTCGGGCGCGCACCGAGCATCGCACCGATCCGAAAGGCGAGCGCCGCCTGCGGTTCTGGGCCGGGCCCCTCGGGCGGTGGCTGTTTCGGCTGGGGGGGCGGAGAACGCCTTCAGCGCCCGCTCCCGCGCCCCACCGTCCGTAGCCTCTGCCCCGCCTCTCGCAGCTGTTCTTCGGTCTTACAGAACGCGAACCGCACCAGTGTCCGCCCTAGCTCCGGGCGACTGAAGAAGCTCGAGCCCGGCACGGGAGCAACGCCCGCTTCACACGTGAGCCAACGCGCAAACGCGTCGTCCGGCAGGTCGGAGAGTGCGGCGAAATCGGCCAGGATGTAGTAAGCGCCCTCCGGCGGCTGGCAGCGGAAGCCGGCGGCGACGAGCGCCTCATGCAGCAGATCGCGGCGGACCCGGTACTCCGCGGCGAGGTGCCGGTAATAGTCGGGTCCGAGCGTTTCGAGGCCCACCGCCACGGCTTCCTGCAGCGGCGCCGGCGCACCGACCGTGAGAAAGTCATGCACCTTGCGGATCGCATCGGTCACCGCCGCCGGTGCCACGATCGTGCCGACCCGCCACCCCGTGACGCTGAACGTCTTGGACGCGCCACTGATCGTGATCGTGCGCTCCCGCATCTCGTCGAGCGTCGCGATCGGAATATGCTTGCCTTCGTAATAGATGTGCTCGTAGATCTCGTCGGTGACCGCGTACGCGTCGTGGCGGCGGCACAGCTCGGCGATCGCCTCGAGCTCGGGCCCGGACAGCACGCGGCCCGTCGGGTTGTTCGGCGTGCATACGATGATGGCGCGCGTACGCTTCGAAAACGCCGCCGCGAGGCGGTCGAGGTCGAGCGGCGCCCCGGCGGCGATCGGGACGTACACCGGCCGCGCGCCGCACAGGATCGTGTCGGGGCCGTAGTTCTCGTAGAACGGCTCGAGCACCACGACTTCGTCGCCGGGGTCGACCACCGCGAGCAGCGCGGACGCCATCGCCTCGGTCGCGCCGCAGGTAACCGTCACGTCGGCCTCCGGATCCACCGTCATGCCGTACCACTCGGCGTACTTGCGCGCCAGCGCGTCGCGCAGCCGCTTGGCGCCCCAGGTGATGGCGTACTGGTTGACGTCGTCGTGGATCGCGCGGGCCGCCGCGTCCTTCAGCGCCTCGGGCGCGGGAAAGTTGGGAAACCCCTGCGCCAGGTTGATCGCCCCGTGCTCGTTCGCGAGCCGGGTCATGCCGCGAATCACCGATTCGGTGAAGCCGTGCGTGCGTCGGGCGGTGTGCTTGGGTCGGGATTCGCTCATTCGGCTGACTCCGCCGTAAGGGTGCGGGCGAAGGCGCGCGCCGTGTCGAATCGGTGGGCCGGGGCGGGCGCGAGCGCGCAGCGAGGGACGCCACGGGCCCTCTGACACGGTCTGACCGGTTCGGTCCTATAGTAGATACGCGCGCAGGAGGCAGCAAGCAATCAGGAGCTGGCCCGCGGTGACCCTCTGGCCCCGCTCGCGCCCGCGCCCTATGATGAGATTGTCCCGCGCTCACCGAGCCACGCGTGGCCGACGCGCTTCACCGCTTGCAAGCTGCTTTGGCTGATCGGTACACGATCGAGCGAGAGCTCGGCCGCGGCGGAATGGCAACGGTCTATCTCGCCCAAGACGACAAGCATCGTCGCCTGGTCGCGCTGAAGGTTCTAAGGCCCGAGCTCGCGGCTGCGCTCGGCCCGGAGCGGTTCCTCCGCGAGATCGAAACCGCTGCCGGTCTCAACCACCCGCATATCCTCCCGCTCCACGACTCCGGTGAGGCCGCCGGCTGGCTGTACTACGTGATGCCGCTCGTGGAGGGCGAATCCCTGCGGAGTCGGCTGGACCGGGAGCGGCAGCTCCCGCTCGC